>JAEZVO010000024.1 GCA_023443125.1 Actinomycetes bacterium | reverse complement strand
CCGCGTATCGAAACCTCGCTGGGATGATTTCGATACTGGCGTGCGTCTCGATACAGCGACTACGTCGCTTACTCGACGGGCGAGGGGCCGACGCGGCCGGCTCAATCATCGAGCCGAGCGCTTGGCCTCCTGGTAGCCGAGCTGGCGCACTTCGTCGAACGGGGTCGGCGGTTCGACGCGGTGCTGAATCGCGTACGTCACGAACTCCTTGGCCGTCTGCACGGCGTCGGGCACCGTCGCGCCCTTCGCGAGCTCTGCCGTGATCGCCGCCGCCAGGGTGCAGCCCGCGCCAGTGACGTAGCGCTCACCAATCTTCGGCGCGCGGTACTCGGTGAAGGACTCCCCGTCGTAGAGCACATCGACGGCGTCGTCGCCCGGCAGCAGCGCGCCACCCTTCGCGACGACGTACGGCACGCCGCTCTCCTGGATGACCTTCGCGGCCTCCTTGAGTGACTCCACATCCGTCACCTTGATGCCCGACAGAATCTCCGCCTCGATGGCGTTCGGGGTGAGCACCGTGGCGTGGGGGAGGATGCGCTTGCGCAGGAGGTCGTCGGTGGCCTTCGCGGCGGTGGCGGTGTCTTCCTTGCAGATGAGCACCGGGTCTACCACGACGTTGCGCCATTCGCGCTTGCCGAGTTCGTCGGCCACGGCGTCGATGGTGTCCGGCGCGCCGAGCATGCCGATCTTCACCGTGTCGACGGGGTGCACGGCGGTGATGGCCTCGATCTGGTCGCGGATGACCTGCGGATCCACCGGCACGAAGCGGTGCCCCCAGCTGTTCTTGGGGTCGAACGACACGATGCACGTGAGCGCCGCGACGGCGAACGTGCCCAGCTCGTGGAACGTCTTGATGTCGGTTTGAGCTCCCGCGCCACCCGTGGCCTCGGAGCCCGCAATCGTACATGCGTAATTCACCATGCAGAAAATCTTAGTGCCGCCCTCCACGCCCGCGCGCCTTCGTGCAGTCGGCGCCGTCACCGTATGCTGAGCCCGTGATTACCCCCGACGATGACCCCACGGCGCCGAACGTCGGCGTCGGCCCGCACCCTGAGCCCTGGCCCGACGACCCGCGCCTCGACGCCACCCTCCTCGCCGAGGGCGACCGTCGTAACGTGCTCGACGAGTTCCGGTACTGGAGCGTGGAGGCCATCGTCGAAGAGCTTGACCGCCACCGCGCGCCGCTGCACGTCGCCATCCAAAACTGGGAACACGACTTCAACATCGGCTCCATGGTGCGCACCGCCAACGCCTTCAACGTCGCAGGCGTGCACATCGTCGGGAAGCGACGGTGGAACCGCCGCGGCGCGATGGTCACTGACCGCTACCTCCACGTCCACCACCACCCCGACGAGGCCTCCCTTTTCACGTTCCTCCGCGACGCGGGCATCACGCCGGTTGGCGTCGACAACCTGCCCGGCTCCGTGCCGCTGGAAACCACCGTGCTACCCACGCACACCTGCCTCATTTTCGGATCCGAAGGCCCCGGCCTCACCGACGAGATGGTTGCTGGCTGCGAGAAACTCGTCGCGATCACCCAATACGGCTCGACGCGCAGCATGAACGCCGGCGCCGCCGCCGCCATCGCCATGTACCACTGGCGCCTCCACCACAAGTGAGCGGGCGGCGAGGCACACCGTCGGGGAAGCGGGCCGATGGTCGGCTCACCCGTCGGCCCTCGTCGCACTAGAGTGAACCCCATGCAGGAACGGTTTTCGGTGCACCTCACGCCGATCCCCACGTCGTCGCGGGTCGCTCGCCAACGCCGTACGTTGCGGTGGCGCTGGCTGACATTCGCCATCTCGACGGTGATCCTCACGGTGATCCTGATCTGGTTCCGCCCCGATTGGCCGACGCTGTGGATCGTGCTTGGCGCCGTGTTGTGGGTGGGAAGTTCCGTGTTTTGGCTCGTTGTGAGCCTCGTCAGCCTCAGCAATGCGAAGAACGACCTCGCACGCATCCCCGACGGCATCGCCTTCCACATCGACCCGGAGGGGCTGTCCTTCGTCTGGCCGAAACAGGTGGCGGTGCCGTGGCGCAACATCGAGCGCATCCCCGTCGTCGGAGGCTCGGGAGGTGCGGGGCCGCGGATTGCCGTCGACGCCAACGGCCAGCGCGTGGTGGAGGTGCCGCTCAGCTTCCTCGACGCGAGCCCCGCCGTGCTGGATTCGATGATTACAGCGTGCTCGCTCGGCAAGCACCACCTCGACGCAGCCAAACTTGAACGCACTGCATGAGCCCGCCCTGTCGCTGCCTTTCGCCGGGCGATAGGCTGGGGGATGACACAGTCGGCTAGTTCTAGGAAAAGAGGCACCCATGCCCATTGCAAGCCCTGAAGTTTACGGCGAGATGATCGACCGCGCGAAGGCCGGTTCCTTCGCCTACCCCGCCATCAACATCACCTCCTCGCAGACGGTCACCGCAGCCATCCGTGGCTTCGCTGAGGCTGGCTCCGACGGCATCATCCAGGTCTCCACCGGCGGCGCCGAATACGCTTCGGGCTCGACGGTCAAGGACATGGTGACTGGCGCCGTCGCGCTGGCGAAGTACGCGGAGGAAGTAGCCAAGAACTACCCCGTGAACATCGCGCTGCACACCGACCACTGCCAGAAGGAAAAGCTGGATAAGTACGTCAACCCGCTGATCGCCATCTCCCAGGAGCGCGTCGACCGCGGCGAGAACCCCCTGTTCAACTCCCACATGTGGGACGGCTCCGCCATCGAGGTGGAGGAGAATCTCCAGATTGCTGAAGAGCTGCTCTCCCGCACGTCGAAGGCCAAGCTCATCCTCGAGATCGAGGTTGGTGCAGTCGGCGGCGAGGAAGACGGCGTCACCGGCGAGATCAACGAGAAGCTGTACACCACCGTCGAGGATGGCATGCGTACCCTCGAAGTGCTCGGCACCGGCGAAAAGGGCCGCTACATCACCGCCCTCACCTTCGGTAACGTGCACGGCGCCTACAAGCCTGGCTTCGTGAAGCTGCGCCCGGAGATCCTCAAGGAGATTCAGGACGCCTGTGGCGAGAAGTACGGCAAGGACAAGCCGTTCGACCTCGTCTTCCACGGCGGCTCTGGCTCCACCGCGCAGGAGATCTCCGACGCGGTCGACTACGGCGTTATCAAGATGAACATCGACACCGACACTCAGTACGCCTTCAGCCGCCCCGTCGTTGAGCACATGTTCAAGAACTACGACGGCATGCTGAAGATCGACGGTGAGGTCGGCAACAAGAAGATGTACGACCCGCGCTCGTGGGGCAAGGCCGCAGAAGCCGGCATGGCCCAGCGCGTCGTCGAGGCCTGCGAAGCGCTCCGCTCCGCTGGCACCGCGATCAAGTGATCTGACACCACTCCCAACCGGGCGGCGTCCTCCCACCGGGGAGGGCGCCGTTCGTCGTTTCCGGAGGGTGATCGTTGGGTCCTGAGGGTGGGCTCGGGAGCCGGCGGCTCCGGTGCGCCCTGCGGGGTCCCGCCCATAGGCTTGCGGTGCCGTGTCAACCTGATCCACGCATCGACGCGTTCTTCAGGGTGAAAGGAGGACGGTATGACCGCGATCGCTGAAGTAACGGGCCTCGAGCAGTTCGTCCACGAACGAGGCCGATCCCTGTGGCGAGCGGCCTGGCTGCTCACGGGTGACGCACACCACGCCGACGACCTGGTGCAGACCGCGCTCGCGAAGACCTGGGGCCGCTACCCGCAGATGGAGAACGACCAACAGTTCGAGGCCTACGTCTGCACGACGATCTACCGCACGTTCTGCTCGTGGTGGCGCCGTCGCAGCTGGCGTTCCGAGGCGCCGACGGAGTCCCTCCCGGAGTCCGGGGCGCAGGAAGTCGAGTCGGACCTGCGGCTGGAGCTGCGTCGGGCCCTGGACGAGCTCCCGCGCATGCAGCGGATCGTCGACGACGTCCGCGAGTACTCGGAGGCGAAGGTGGCCGACTACCAGATGGACGCGAGCATCACGCTCACCAACCAGTGGGGCGACGTGCTGCGTCTGGGCAAGCTCGACGGGCGGCCGGGGTTCTCCTGACAGGATCCGGAGGCGACGCCGCAGGAGTCGCCGTGCGAGTGGGTGCCGTCGACGCCGGAGCTGCAGGCCGAGATCGACGCGCTGCTGGGTGAGGTCCGGCGTCCGAGCGACGCCGGGGGAGGGGCTCGGGGCGCCGGGCCCCTTTCTCACGCCAGCGTGAGGAACAGCTTCTCGAGTTCGTCGGGCGTCACGCCGCCTTCGTCGGCGCCCTCCACCAAGCAGCCCTTCATCGCCTGGGCGATGATCGCGAATCCGGCCTTGTCGAGGGCCGACGACACTGCCGCGAGCTGCGTGACGACATCACGGCACTGGCCGCCGTCCTCGAACGTCTCGATCACCGCGTTGAGCTGCCCGCGGGCGCGCTTCAGCCGGTTGAGGATCTTGCGGTGTGCCGCGGCAGCCTCTGCAGAGGTGGGGTGCATGGTGCCTCCTTGGTTGAATGCTTGAGTGTTGCACATTCTATACCCCGGGGGGTATGGTTGTCGCCATGGCAACCAAGACTTTGACCGAGGCCAACTTCGAGTCCACCATCAGCTCCGGCATGGTGCTTGTCGACTTCTGGGCCTCGTGGTGCGGCCCGTGCCGCATGTTCGGCCCGATCTTCGAGGCCGCGTCCGAGCAGCACCCCGACATCACGTTCGCGAAGCTCGACACCGAGGCCAACCAGCAGCTCGCCGGCTCGCTCGGCATCATGAGCATCCCCACGCTCATGGTGTTCCGCGACGGCATCCTTCTCTACAACCAGGCCGGCGCCCTGCCCGCCGCCGCGCTGGAGCAGCTCGTGCAGCAGCTCCGCGACATCGACATGGGCCAGGTGCGGGCGGAGATCGCGAAGCAAGGGGCGGTCCGATGAGGCTGGTCGTGGTGGGCGGCGTCGCCGGCGGCATGAGCGCCGCCGCGCGCTACCGACGTCTCCACGAGAGCGCCGAGATCGTCGTGCTCGAGCGCGGGGGAGAGGTCTCCTTCGCCAACTGTGGGCTTCCGTACTTCGTGAGCGGCGAGATCCAGGACAAGGGCGCGCTACTTGTGCAGACGCCCGAGTCGCTGCGGGCCGCGCTGCGGCTGGACGTGCGCGTGCACACCGAGGCCGTGGGTCTCGACGTGGCGAAGCGGGAGGTCGCCGTCGAGGGGCCGGAGGGGCCGTACTCGCTGGGCTACGACGCGCTCGTGCTCTCGCCCGGCGCGCTGGCCGCCCGCCCGCCGATCCCGGGCCTCGACTCGCCGCGCGTGATGACGCTCCGCACCGTCCCAGACGCACTCGCCCTCTACGAGGTGGCGCGCGACGCGAAACGCGCCGTCGTCCTGGGCGCCGGCTTCATCGGGCTCGAGGCTGCCGAGGCGCTGCACATGCGCGGCCTGGACGTGGCGATCGTCGAGCTCGCCCCGCACGTGCTGCCACCGCTCGAGAACGAGATGGCGTACTACGTCACGAAGGAGCTGAGCCGCGTCGGGATCGACGTCCACGACGGGGTCTCCGCCGACGCGATCGAGCACGGGGAGGCCGCCGACACGGTGGTGCTCTCCGACGGGACGCGCCTCGAGGCCGACGTGATCGTGCTGTCGGTGGGCGTGCGCCCCGACACCGAGGTCTGGGAGCAGGCCGGCGTGGCCTGCGAGCGCGGGGCGATCGTCGTCGACGAGGCCGGCCGCACCAACGTCCCCGACGTGTGGGCCGTGGGCGACGCGACGGTGTCCGTCGACCGCGTGACCGGAGCGAGGCGCCCCGTCGCGCTGGCCGGGCCCGCCAACCGTGCCGGCAGGCTCGTGGCCGACGGCATCGCAGGCCGGCTCGAGCACCGGGTCCCGACGACGATCGGCACCGCGATCGTGCGGGTCGGGAAGCTGACCGCCGCGATGACGGGCGCGAATCGTCGAGCCCTCGACGAGGCCGGCATCGAGTACCACACCATCCACTCCCACGGCGCCAACCATGCGGGGTACTTCCCCGGCGCGACGCAGATCCATCTGGTGCTGCACTTCGGCACCGACGGCAAGGTGCTGGGCGCGCAGGCCGTCGGCGAAGCGGGCGTTGACAAGCGCATCGACGTGATCTCGGTCGCGCTGAAGGCCGGGATGAGCGTCCATGACCTCATCGATCTGGACCTTGCGTACTCGCCTCCGTACGGCTCGGCGAAGGACCCGGTGAACATGGCCGGCATGATGGCCGCCAACGTCCTCGACCACACGATGGACGTCTGGCACGCCGCCGACCTCGACGAGATGCTCGCCGAGCGCCTCATCCTCGACGTCCGCAGCGCCGGCGAGGTGGCCACCGGGCATCTCCCGGGCATGCTCAACATCCCGCACACCGAGCTCGCGGAGCGTCTCGACGAGGTCCGCACCGCCGCCGCGGGGCGCAGGATCGCGGTCCACTGCGCGTCCGGGATTCGCTCCTACCTCGCCCATCGGCAGCTCGTGCAGGCCGGCTTCGAGTCGGTCAACCTCTCCGGCGGCATCCTCACGCTGCGCGCCGAGATGGGCGACGTCCTCGACGAGATCCTCGTCCGCTAGTCCAACCACTCCAGTCCCGACACCCACCCCAGAAGGAGAAACCCCCATGTGTCGACGCGTCACCTGCAAGCAGTGCGGCAAGCCCACCTGGGCCGGCTGCGGCAACCACATCGAGCAGGCCCTCGCGGGCGTTGCGAAGAAGGACCGTTGCCAGGGCCACGCAAGCGAGCCCAGGCAGGGCATCCTCGGCCGGCTCTTCGGCTGAGACCAGAAATATAGTGTGAACCAACGGGTGATCTTGGAACCGTTGGTTCACACTATGTTGTTGCGGCCCGCCTTCTCAGGCTGGAGGCCCGGGATGCCCGAGTAATGTGTCAAAGCGACGACACGTCGCCTCGACGTCTCGAGGCCCATACGTACGTGCAATCTCCAGCGAGGCCGCGGCAGCGTCAGCACTGTCCCAGAGCCCGACGGCGGAGCCAGTCAGCAGCGCCGCTCCCCGCGCGGCAGCCTCGTGGACGACAGGTATCTCGACGCGGCCTCCGGCGAGATCAACGAGAAGCTGTACACCACCGTCGAGGATGGCATGCGTACCCTCGAAGTGCTCGGCACCGGCGAAAAGGGCCGCTACATCACCGCCCTCACCTTCGGTAACGTGCACGGGGCCTACAAGCCTGGCTTCGTGAAGCTGCGCCCGGAGATCCTCAAGGAAATCCAGGACGCCTGTGGCGAGAAGTACGGCAAGGACAAGCCCTTCGACCTCGTCTTCCACGGCGGCTCTGGCTCCACCGCGCAGGAGAACTCCGATGCGGCTGACTACGGCGTTATCAAGATGAACATCGACACCGACACTCAGTACGCCTTCAGCCGCCCCGTTGTGGACCACATGTTCAAGAACTACGACGGCATGCTGAAGATCGACGGTGAGGTCGGCAACAAGAAGATGCACGACCCGCGCTCGCGGGGCAAGGCCGCCGTCGCTGCACGGGGCGATCGACACCCAACATACTGTGCAATTTGGTGCGGAAAACCGCAACTAATTTCACTGTGTCGGGAAATGGTGGGTGCTTCGTTCACAATCGAGACGAGGGTCTACAGTGGCTGCTACATGGCGTCGTAGGAGGCAGCTGATGGAGAACCGTCGTAAGGACATGACGATCCTTCCCGATCTGGCATCGTCGCGAGGACGAGTTGGGCCGGTGCGAGACCGCCGGCCGATCTACCAGGACTTGCTGCCACCGTGCAATGCCGCATGCCCGGCGGGGGAGAATATCCAGGAATACCTGCGGCTCGTGAAGGCAGGCAAGGTGAAGGAAGCCTGGCAGCAGCTCGTCCAGGACAACCCGTTCCCCGCCATCCACGGCCGCGTGTGCTACCACCCCTGCGAGGTGTCGTGTAACCGCGGCGACCTCGACACCGCCGTCTCGATCCGCTCCGTCGAACGTCACCTCGGCGATCTGGCCATCGCCGAGGGCTGGGAGTTCCCGACGCCGACCCGCCGCTCTGGGCGTCGTGTCATGGTGGTCGGCTCAGGACCGTCGGGGCTCTCCGCCGCGTACCACCTCACCCGGCTGGGCCACGAGGTCGAGATCTTCGACGCCGGCGACAAGCCAGGCGGCATGATGCGCTACGGCATCCCCGAGTATCGCTTGCCGCGCGACGTGCTCGACGCGGAGCTCGACCGCCTCATCAAGTTCGGCGTCACCATCCACCAGAACAGCCCGGTGAAAGACCTCCTCGCCACGCAGAAGGAGGGCAACTTCGACGCTGTCTTCGTCGCCGTCGGCGCCCACATCTCCAAGCGTGTCGACATCCCGAGCATGGATGCATCCAAGATGGTCGACGCTGTCAGCTTCCTGCGCGACGTGGCCTCGGGCGAGCGCCCGGTGATCGGCCGTCGCGTGGCCATCTACGGCGGCGGCAACACCGCTATGGACGCCGCCCGCGTCGCCCGTCGCCTCGGCGCGGAGGAGTCCGTCGT
>JAEZVO010000008.1 GCA_023443125.1 Actinomycetes bacterium | reverse complement strand
CGACACGCTGCCTTCGGCAGCGGCTCAATCATCGGAGGTCCATCAATCAGGTGGTTGAGTAGCGCCGTAGGCGCGTATCGAAACCACGGCCCTGCGTCTCGATACGGCGACTACGCCGCCTACTCGATGGCCGGGGGGCGGTCGATGAACAGCCGCCCCAGCAGGCTCACATCCGGTCGGGCGCGTCGATGCCGAGGAGGTCCAGGCCGGAGGCAAGCACCCGCCTCGTGGTGTCGCACAGCGCGAGGCGCGACGCGCGCACGTCGCCGTCGCTCTTCATCACCGGGCACTGCTCGTAGAACGTCGAGAACGCTCCCGCAAGCTCGTACAAGTAGCTGCACAGCTTGTGGGGTGTGAGTTCGGCAGCCACCTCGTCGACGACCTCCCCGAACCTCGTGAGCAGGAGGGCGAGCTGCTGCTCAGCGGGTTCGTTCAGCAGCGTGACTGCCCCGTGCCCGATGCCTTCGGCCTCAGCCTTGCGCAGGATCTGGCAGATGCGCGCGTGCGCGTACTGCAGGTAGGGGCCGGTGTCGCCGTTGGTCTGCACCATGCGCTCGGCGGAAAACACGTAGTCCTTCTGCAGTCCGTTGGACAGATCGGCATACTTAATGGCTGCGAGCGCGATATTCGGGGCGGCCTGTTCTTCGGCGGCATCGAGCAACGACGACAGCGTCGCGGCAGACCCGTCGCGGGTCTTAAACGGCTTCCCATCCTCGCCCAGCACCATGCCGTAGCCGACGTGCTCGGCGACGACGTCGTCGGGGAGGAAACCCACCTTGCGCGCGACGGCGAACACCTGACGAAAGTGCCCGGCCTGGCGGGCGTCGGTGACGTAGATGATGCGGTCGGCGTGGATCTCGTTGACGCGACGACGAATCGCGGCCAAGTCGGTGGTGGCGTAGCCGTACCCGCCGTCGGATTTCCGCACGATCATGGGCGCGTCGATGCCCTCGACGAACACGCACAATGCACCGTCGTCGATCACGGCCTCGCCCGATTCCTCGAGTTCCTTCACGAGCACGGGAAGGTCGTCGTTGTAGGTGGACTCGCCGGCGAGATCGTCGTCGGTGAGGAGCACGTTCAGTCGGTCGTAGGCCTCGTTGAACGCGGGCTTGGAGATCTCGACAAGTTGGCGCCAAATCGACAGCGACTCTTCGTCGCCGCCCTGGAACATCGAGACGCGGGCGCGAGCCTTCGTCGCGAACTCTTCGTCATCCTTGAAGTGCGCCGCAGCGCGCTTGTAGAGCGCGTCGGCCTCCGACAACGTGAGCTGACTTGCGTCGATGCCCTCGAACAGCACTTGCTCGATGAGCATGCCGAACTGTGTGCCCCAGTCGCCGATGTGGTTCTGCGCGATCACGACGTGGCCGAGTGCGCGGAAGACGCGGTTGAAGCAGTCGCCGATGATCGTCGTGCGCAGGTGCCCGACGTGCATCTGCTTCGCGACGTTCGGCGCGGAGTAGTCGATGACGATGCGCTGCGGGTGATCCGTGACGCTCAGCCCGTAGTTCGGGTCTTCGAGGATCTCCGTCGCTGCCGCCGCCAGCACCTCAGGGCGCAGCCGGAAGTTAATGAATCCCGGCCCGGCGATCTCCAGTGGCTCGCACAGATCGGAGACGTCGAGCTGCTCGACGAGGCTGGCTGCGACGTCGCGTGGCGGTTTGCCCTCCTGCTTCGCCAGGCGCAAGGCGACGTTCGACTGGAAGTGCCCAAACTGGGGTTTGGTGGCGGGGCGCATCTCGGGGTCGACCCCCGTGATTGCGCGCAGACGGGCGTCGAGCTGTGCAGGCAAGGATTCCATGCCGGCTATTCTGGCACCGACGAGGCGCCACGCCCAATGCCGCCCACACCGGTAGAGTGCAGGTATGCGTATTTCAGTGATCGGCTGCGGATATCTCGGTGCTGTACACGCGGCTTGTATGGCGGAGTTGGGCCACGATGTGGTGGGGCTCGATGTGGACGAGGCGAAGATCGCCAAGCTCTCGCAGGGCATCGCACCCTTTCACGAGGAAGGGCTGCCCGAACTGCTGGAGCGCCACGTCGGGAAGAACCTGCGGTTCACCACGGACCCGACGCAGATCGCCGACGCGCAGATTCACTTCATCGGTGTGGGAACCCCGCAGCGACAGGGTCACATCGCGGCCGACATGACGTACGTCGATGCCGCCGTCGAGACCATCCTCACCCACGCTGAGCCCAGCGGCGACGAGCCTGTGCTCGTCGCGGGTAAGTCGACGGTGCCGGTGGGTACGGCGCAGGGGCTGTCCGAGCGCCTCGCGGCGAGCGGGAAGCACCTCATCTTGGCGTGGAACCCAGAGTTCCTGCGGGAGGGGCACGCGGTGCAGGACACGCTCACCCCAGACCGCATCGTCTACGGCCTCCCTGAGGATCAGGCCGTGGGTGAGCAAGCCAAGGCGATGCTCGACGAGTGTTATGCCCAGCCACTGGCCGCAGGTACGCCGCTGATCGTCGCGAACTACCCGACCGCGGAGCTTGTGAAGGTGGCGGCCAACTCGTTCCTCGCGACGAAGATCTCGTTCATCAACGCCATGGCCGAGCTCTGCGACGCCACCGGCGGCGACGTCACCCGCCTGGCGGAGGCGATCGGCCATGACGACCGGATCGGCGCGAAATTCCTGCAAGCGGGCATCGGCTTTGGCGGAGGATGCTTGCCGAAGGACATCCGCGCGTTCATGGCGCGGGCAGGCGAGCTCGGCGTGGGCGATGCGCTTGGGTTCCTGCGGGAGGTCGACGGCATCAACCTGCGGCGTCGCGACGCCGCCGTCGAGCTGGCGGAGGAAGCGGTGGGCAGCCGCCTCGTCGGGAAGAAGGTGGCGGTGCTGGGCATCACGTTCAAGCCTGAAACCGACGATCTTCGCGACTCTCCCGCGCTCGACATCGCCACCCGGCTCTGGGCGCGCGGTGCCGAACTGCAGATCTACGATCCCGCGGCGGGGCCCGAGCTGCGCCGACGTCGACCCGATCTCACCGTGCCGGACACCGTCGACGACGCCGTGCGCGGCGCCGACGTGGTGATGCTGCTCACCCCATGGAAGGAATTCCTCAGCCTCGACCCCGCCGAGCTACTGCAGAAGGTAGGCTCCCCCAACATCGTCGACGGGCGCAACGTGCTCAACCCGAAGCAGTGGAGCGACGCCGGCTGGAACTACTACGGCATGGGACGCGGCGTCTCCGTCTGGTGATGGTTTCGACACGGCCCTCCGGGCCGGCTCAACCATCGGAGCCACTCACCCGGTGATTGAGCAGCGCCCGCGCGCCCCTCGATGATTGAGTAGCGCCCGCACGGCGCGTATCGAAATCATCCGGATGTGGTTTCGATACGCCCGCTTCGCGGGCTACTCAACCACCTGGAGAAGGTCCGCCCCCCCGCGGCGGTGTTACGCGAGCTGGGCTCCTAGAGCGCGCAGCGCATCGACGTGTGGCGCTACGAGCGCATCGACGTCGAGGCCTTCCTCACCCAGTGCGTCACCGAATGGCATCTCCACGGAGGATTCCGCGACCTGGAGGTTGACGTTGGTCAGCAGCTGCGCCAGCAACGGCACTGCCCTGTTGGCTCCTGCAAACCCGTACCCGACGATAGCCGCCGGCTTGCCGCCCCATTCGGCATACACCGTATCGACGGCGTTCTTCGCAGCCGCGGTGAAGAAACCGTTGTATTCAGGGGTGAGGAACACGAAACCGTCCGCGCTGGCGACGGTCTCCGCCCACGCCTTGGTTGATTCCTGCTGGTAGTTCCCCAGGCTCGGCATCTGCGGTTCGTTCGCGGGTAGAAGATTCACGTCGACCAGATCGAGCACTTCGACTTCCCGGCCGGCGCCTTCAGCAATGAGGGGTGCAATGTGCTGCGCAATCGCGTCGCCGACGCGAGAATCACGAGTGCTGGTGACGATGAGCTTCAGAGCCATGATGGTGAGACACTTTCTTTTGTTGATCTTTCAACTTTATTGTAGCACGCCGGATCCAGAAACAGCTACTGCAGCAAAAGTGGTTTCGACACGCCGCCTTCGGCGGCGGCTCAACCATCGGGGTCCGTCACTCTCGATGATTGAGTAGCGCCCCCGCGCCCCTCGACCGCCGAAGCCAAATGGCAAGCTAACCCGATATCCACACGCGTTTGCCGAAATCGGCGATTTTGGGCTGTGTTGAGAAACGCGTGTGGATATCGGGTTAGCTCAGGCGTGAGACATGGTTTCGACACGGCCCTCCGGGCCGGCTCAACCTTCGGTGCCACTCACCCGATGATTGAGTAGCCCGCGTAGCGGGCGTATCGAAATCATCACCGCAGTGGTTTCGACACGCCGCCTTCGGCGGTGGCTCAACCACCAAAGCCCGACTACTCAGCGGCCTGCGGCGGGAGGGCGACCGGAGAGAAGGTCGAGTTCCATCTTGACGTTGGCGAGGCTCTCGCGCAGCACCGCCTTGCCCCACACCAGCGGCCAGCGCCGAGCGACAGACCTATCGTGCACACCCCAGGCATCCACGCCGAGCGCACGGCAGATCGTCACGGCTCGTCGCACATGGAAATCCTGTGTGACCACGGCAACTGCATCCGAACCGTAGGTGTCGCGCGCACGCAAGCATGAATCGTACGTATCGAAACCCTTCGGGTCTTCGACGATGATCTCCGACGGCACCCCTCGCCGCTGCAAGTACTCGCGCATCACGCGTGGCTCGTTGTTCGCTTCGGCCCTGCCGTCGCCGCTCACGATGATGCGGCGCGCCATGTCTCGTCGGAACAGCTCGACGGCGCGGTCGAGCCTTGCCGCGAGAAATGCCTACGGCCCACCTCGATCCGCCTTCGCTCCCAGCACGAGCACGTCACGTTTCGACGGCGCATCCGCCGAGTCGTACACCCGCCCCCACGATGCGCCGATGGTGTGCAGCTGGGCGCCCAGCACCGGCAGGGCCCCGACAATGAGGGCCCAGCCGATGCCCTTGCGCACCTTGTCAATCACGCTTCGCGAGGTACCAGGAAACCAGCGCCTGCGTGGACCCATCCTGCTTGGCGAGCGCCGCCTCGTCGCCGTTCACCGCGGGAGCGATCTCGAGCGCCAGCTTCTTGCCGAGCTCGACACCCCACTGGTCGAACGAGTCGATGCCCCACACCACGCCCTGCACGAACGTGATGTGTTCGTAGAGCGCGATGAGCTGCCCCACCACCGACGGGGTCAGCGCCGGGGCGAGGATCGACGTCGTGGGCCGGTTGCCGGCGAACACGCGCGCGGGCACGATCTCTTCCGCCGTGCCCTCAGCGCGCACCTCATCCTCCGTCTTACCGAAGGCGAGCGCCGCAGTCTGCGCAAAGAAGTTCGCCAGGAACAGCCCGTGCACGTCGGTCTCTCCGTCGCGCAGCGGGCGAGCGGGATTGGCGACGGCGATGAAGTCGGCCGGGATGAGCCGGGTGCCCTGGTGGATGAGCTGGTAGAACGCATGCTGGCCGTTGGTGCCGGGCTCGCCCCAGAATATTTCGCCCGTCGACGACGTTACCGGCGTGCCATCCCACCGCACCGACTTGCCGTTCGACTCCATCGTGAGCTGCTGCAGATAGGCGGCGAAGCGATGGAGGTACTGCGCGTACGGCAGCACCGCGTGGGAGTGGGCGTCGAAGAAGTTGACGTACCAAATGTTCAGCAAGCCCATGAGCAGCGGCACGTTGCGGGCTGGTTCCGCGGTGCGGAAGTGCTCGTCGACGGCGTGGAACCCGCCCAGGAAGTTCTGGAACTCCTCACGTCCGATCGCGATCATCACCGACAGTCCGACGGCGGAGTCGACGGAGTAGCGGCCGCCTACCCAGTCCCAGAAGCCGAATGCGTTGGCCGGGTCGATGCCGAAGTCAGCAACCTTGTCGAGCGCCGTCGACACCGCTACGAAGTGCTTCGCAATCGCCTCGCGACGCTGCTCGTCGCTGCCGTCGATGGCTCCCTGTTTGGCGAGCGTGTCGAGCAGCCAGGCCTTCGCCAGGCGCGCATTGGTGAGCGTCTCCAGCGTCGTGAACGTCTTGGAAGCGACGATGAACAGCGTGGTCTCCGGGTCGAGATCAGCCGTCTTCTCGTACACGTCGGACGGGTCGATGTTGGAGACGAACCGGCACGTCAGCCCATCTTGCTTGTACGGCAGCAGCGCCTCGTAGACCATCACCGGCCCGAGGTCGGAGCCGCCAATACCGATATTCACGACGGTCTCGATGCGCTTGCCGGTGACCCCCATCCACGCACCGGAGCGGACCTCGTCGGAAAACTCCCCCATGCGTCGCAGCACGTCGTGCACATCTGCGACGACGTCTTGTCCATCCACCTCGAGCTGCGCGTCGGCAGGCAGCCGGAGTGCGGTGTGCAGCACGGAGCGATTCTCGGTGACGTTGATGCGTTCACCGTCAAACATGGCGTCACGACGCCCGGGGACGTCGACCTGCTCCGCGAGTTCGAGGAGCGCGGTGAGCACGTCGTCGGTGAGGAAGTTCTTCGATAGGTCGACGTGGAGGTCGGCCACGTCGAAGGTGTAGGTATTCGCGCGGTTGGGGTCGGCGGCAAACCAGTCGCGCAGGTCGGGCGCGAACTGCTGCTTGAGCTCGGTGAGCTTGGCCCATGCGGGCGTGGTGGTGGCATCAATGGGCTTGTTCATGCCACCCAGCCTATTGCCTTAGCGAACTGATCGGGCCTACGGTGCCGACAAGCGCACCAATCAGATTCAGCGGACGGTGATGTGCACGTGGTCGTAGTGGTTGGCCGTGTCGTTGCCACGGTCGGACATGGATCGCCAGCCATCAGATGCGCGCTGGGAGGTCCAGATTTTCTGCGCGTAGATCACTTCGGTGATGCCGAGCTTGGACGCATTCTTTCGCGCCCAGTTGGCCACTTCCCAACCTGCTTCGCCCGAGATCATCGCGTCGATGGCGCGTCCCTGACTGTGGTAGGAGTCAGCGTCATTGCGCCACCCGCCGAAGCTCGTGATGTTGGGGAACTCGTTGCACACGGCTCGAAGCACGTCGACGGCGCGCTCCGTGAGGCCCGATTCGACGCTCGACGCGGCCTCGCACGGCTCCTGCGAGATGCTGCCCTCGTATTCGGGCGAGGCCGATTCCGTCGGCACGTCGGCCTTCTCGCCAAGGTATTTGTTCGCAATGAAGCCGGGCTTTTCGTTGACGAATACCTGCTGCCACCGCCCGTCGACAACGAGCTTTGTCACCTGCACTTCGGCGCCGGGGGCAAGGGTTGCCCGCGTGGCGAAGTCGACGCCGGGGCCGCTACGCACGTTCACCGTCGCGGTCGTCCAGAGTGTGCCGATGACTTCGTCGAGGTCGGGAACCTCCGAGGCTGAATCGGTTGCCGACGGTGTTACCTCCGACGAGGGTGCCGCCGTCGTCGGTGCCGGGTCGCTGGCCGACGCTGCCGGCGACGCTGTCTCGCGCGGGCTCTCTGCCGTCGACACGCTGGGCGACGGGGCATCGTCGGTGGGAGTGGTACCCGACGGCGGTTCGCTCGGGGTGGGGGCTGCCGTCTCGCGAGGCGGGAGGGGGCGACGCTGAGTGCCGCGGTGGGCGTCGGAGGTGCGCTCCACGTCGGAGGTGGGGATGGCGGTGGGGTCGGTGGTGTCGGATGCACCCTGCACGGCAGGTTCGAACGCGAGCGTTCCGACGAGGAGCCCCGCGACGACCACAGCCGCAACAGCCCACGACGCCTTCGCCACGCGCGAGCCGCGTTTGGGCTCGTGTTGGCGCTCAGGCGCGTCGGCGTGCTCGGCCAATGGGCGGTGTTCCTCCAACGTCACTCCTAACTTAAGAATCTCTCAGCTATTCTTCAGGATGGACTCGGGTATTGCAACCGCGACATCCCCCGCTATCGTTAGTTAGGTTTTCTTTTGGTCAACGGCCACTCACTCGTAAGGAGACGCACGATTCTTCGATCGCGCAACCGCGCAGCCGCATGGCTCATCGCGCTCGCCGTGGCGTGCCTGAGCCTGGTCAGCACGCCTGCGCATGCAGCCGAGACGAAGATCGACGCCCGAGTCCACTTCGACGGCCAGACGGTCAACGTCTACGGCGTGCTCATCGACGATGAGGGATACGCCGTCAATAAAGGATCGGTATCTGCGTCGCTCGGCGGACGGAACATGGCCACCACCCGCCCAACCAAGCAAGGCACCTTCGACATGAGGTTCCCTGTCCCGCCCGGAATGAGCGGCAGCCAAGACCTCATCGTGCGCTTCTCAGGCCATGGCAGAGACCCGGCTGCGACGGCATCCATCACCCTCTCTGTGCCCTCGTTGGATACGCGAGCTGCGCAAGCCGACCAACCCCCTGCCGCGTCATCGGCCGACAGCGATGCGCAAGCATCCCCGTCGGCAACCACCTCCCCTCCTCCGACCACCCACCTCTCCGCGAAGGCGGACCTTCCTGAACCCTCGAACGGTTCGTTCGTAACGATCAGCGGCAAGCTCGTGAGCCCGGCGGGCGACCCTGTGTCCGACGCAGGCATCCTGCTGTTTTCCCCCGACGGAGAAGTCGAGGAGGGATATGTCGTCACTGCAGCCAACGGCACGTTCACTACGCATTACGAGATTCCGGTAGAGACGAAGGGCGATCATCAGCTCACCCTCAAGTTCGAGGGTGGGGGCGGCGTTCCCGCTGCAGAGACGCCGGTGGTGCTCAAGGTGCAGCACAAAGAGATCTCGAAGGCATCGCCGTCGCCCAGCCCCACGCCGAGCGAAACGCCATCCCCAACGGCGACTCCGTCCCCCGACAACACTGCCTCCGCAACGCCGGTCGCACCGGAAAGCGACGACACGAAGGGAACATCGACAGTCGCGGATGGTGGCGGCATGGGCCGCATGTTGGCGTGGTTTGCCGGCGGGCTGATCGCCGTCGGAGGTGTGACCGCAGTAGTCGCCGCGGTGGTGGCTTCCCGGGTACGCCGCGACAGCTTGGCAGGCGCTGAGCGTGCCGAGTCAGCGCTGCTCAGCGAGGACGGGCTGTTCTCCGACGACGAGGACACGCTCCCGCCGCCGACACCTCGTCGCGCCGCGCACTGACGCGACGGCTATCAACCTTCGCGCACCCCGCGCAGCGCGGCTTTCCGAAACGACTCGCACCTATCGCGCAGCATGCCGAGGTCCCCTTCACCCAGGGAGTCGCCCAGCAGCGTCTCGTCGACGCATGCGGCCGGCGCTCCGTGCACCAGCCACTCCCCGGCAGCAAATGCGCCAACGCCACCCATCGGGATGACTCTCGACGTGAGCCCCAGGCGAGCCAGATGTTTCGCCATGGAATGCCCGACGATCTCCGCCGGCCACAGCAACGCCCCGGTGGCGCCGAGTTCGAGCACTGCGCGCACCTCGAGTGGGGTGAGCGCACTGGCAAACCACGTGGCGGCGTGCTCGCGGGCAGTGGCCGCCATGTTCTCGTCGGCGCCGTCGGTGAGGATGAACTGGGCGCGCGCCTCGATGGCTTGGGTGAGCGCGTCTACCCCGTCGATGCCCCACACGCCGAAGTTCGCTCGGGCGCCGAAGAGAGACCGCAGCTCGCCCAGGCGCTCCAGTGGCACGGCGAACGTGTTCAGGCGCTCCTGAATGAGCACTTCGACGACGCTCGCCACATCGTCGACGTCGACGTCGGGGAGACAGGTGATGATGCCAGAGGGAACCGTCATGGTGCCATTGTGCCGCGAAATCATCACGAGCGGCTGCCGCCGCCTCGTCGCCCCCTTTCTATCAAGCTGAGCGCAGCCGAAATATTGGGTGAGAATCCTCTCAGGAACCCCTCCGCAATTTGGGATTGGCGCGCGGCGAGATTACGTTCTAGCTCATGAGGAATCAGCTGCCACCCGCCCATCGTTTCGCTGTGAGTCGCCGCGGCGCTCTCCAAGGCCTGTCCGCCGCGACTGTCCTCGGCCTCGCCGCCTGCTCCGGAGATGGAGCCGGCAAGACCCCCAGCCCCGAACCCACAGCCGCCAGCGGCTCCCCGTCTCCCTCACCGACGGCGGCGAGCACAGAGTGGACGACGGTGCCACCAGCATTGGTGCCGGGCATCGTCGAGGTGACGCTCAGCAAGGAGGCGAAGGGTAAGGACGTCGTGACGCCGCGATTCCCGTCGGCACGCAACCTCACTCAAGCCGTCGAGGTGGTGCGTAACCGCATTTTGCGCCAGGCGTCGTGGGATTCGCAAGAGAAGGTGGAGATTAAGGGCGCACTACTCGCGGCGTCGCGGGATGCCATCGGCTTGGCGTTGCGTTCGTCATTTGGCACTGAGCAGAGCGCCACGCCATGCATGATCTGGTACGACGCGCGCAAGCAGCAGTCGTTCGCCTCCCCCGAGCTGATCTCGGCCTCGAAGTGGGGCGAATTTGCGAAGGCCGTGCACGAGGCTGCCACGGATGCCGGGCTCGACGCGGGCAAGGCGGATGCCGCCCTTATCGAGAAGTCAGCGCCCTACGGCAATGGCCCTGCGATGGCGTTCAACGGCGATGGTGCGATGGTGCTTGCGTTCCGCGCAGGTGCGGTGACGGACACCGTCGCGAAAGTGACGGTCGACGCTACACAGTGGCTTTCGGATTTCGGGCGGATCGCGCGCTCGGCCAGCCTCACCCCGTCGGAGTTCTCGGGCGAGGCCTCGATCTCCATCACGCACTTCAAGCCCGGCGAAGATCATGCTGCCGAGACTGAGTCCCCCAACCGTCCGTCGGATGGCTCGGAGCCAGGCGAGGCGCTTCCCAAACCGACGCCTGGCGGCGCGGTGCGCCCCAGTACAGCGATCGGCTTCGACAGTGTCGTCGAGCGCTGCGTAGCCTTGACCTACGACGATGGCCCCGGCGAGAAAACCCCCGAGCTGCTGGCTGCGTTCCAGGCCGCCAAGGCTGCTGCCACGTTCTTCCAGATGGGCAACAGCATCGAGCAATACCCGGGCACGACGCTCGACGTCGCTGTCGCTGGACATGAGATTGGCAGCCACAGCGTGACCCACCCGAACCTGGCGTCGAAGTCGCGCGAGCGCGTCGAGAAGGAGGTCGCGGGGAACTCCGAGCTGCTGAAGAAGACCACCGGGTTCGAGCCACTGCTGTTCCGCCCGCCGTATGGCAGCCACAACGAGATGGTCGACGAGGTCATCACCTCGCACGGCATGGCGATCGTGCAGTGGAGTGTCGACACGGAGGACTGGAAGACCCGCAACACGGCGAGCACCATTGGCGTCGCAGTCAAAGACGGCAAGACCTTCACCGAACCGATCGTGTTGATGCACGACATTCACGAATCGACGGTGGCCGCCGCCGAGGAGATCATCCACCAGCTCACCGAGGCCGGCGTCCAGCTCGTCACGGTGAGCGAATTGACGCTCAACACCGGCGGACTCTTCACCGGGCACGCGTACTGCCGCGGCACCGGCATCGAGCAGCAAGGATTCGGCTGCGAGGGATAACGCCGGTCGAGGGCATACTCATGCTCGACCCTTGCCTCCCCTTCAGATCGGATCTCGAAACAACCCGATAGACTGCGCTTCATCCGTCTGAGAGAGGAACCGACGATGATTCCCTTGTTTATTGGAGTCGCTGAACTACTGGTCATCCTGGTAGTGCTGGTGCTGCCGATCGTATTGATTGTTTGGCTTGTCACACGCAACAAGAATCAGCCTGGCCATTACGGGCAGCCCTATCCCCCGCAATATCCGCAACAAGGATTGGGGACACAGGGGCAACCGCACTTCCCACAACAGGGTTACGGCCCCCAGGGACAACATCAATACCCGCAGCAGGGTTACGGCCCCCATATGCAACAGCAGTACCCACAGCAGTGGCAACAGTCCCCACAGACATCGTCGCCTCAGCAAGGAGAACAGCAGCGCCCCCCATCGTCTGAGTCGAAGTAGCGGCCTTTACCTGACGTGGAGGCCCCGGGGAACCGGGATGATGTGGTCCACCTCTAGCAAGAGATGGGGCTCATCCTCGAGGGCAATACAACATTGCCCACACGCGAAGCCGTCGCGTTTCTTGTCGTATTGAGTCGCAGTTAGCACAACAAGAAACCCCGTCTGATTCGGTATTTTGCCTAGTCAGACGGGGTTTTGTTCCGTGCGCGAGAGAGGAGTTGAACCTCCACGCCCTTGCGGGCACCGGCACCTGAAGCCGGCGCGTCTGCCATTCCGCCACTCGCGCGTGTGGGACACGTTTGGTCCGCCGAGAAACAGTAGCACACGCGCTTGGTTGCGGGGAAATTACCCGAGCGCGACGAAATGGTGACAAGTGGGCACTTCAATCGCGGGTTGAGTACCCTGGCGCTATGCGCCTCATTCTCATCCGCCACGGTCAGACCGATTCCAACGTCCAGCACCTCCTCGACACGCAAGCGCCGGGCGCGCCGCTCAACGAGCTCGGACTCCAGCAGGCGCGAGACCTCGTCGAGCGTATTGCGGATGAGCCCATCGAAGCGCTGTACACGTCGCATCTCACGCGCGCGAAACAGACCGCAGAACCGCTCGCCGGCAAGCTTGGGCTGACCCCCACCGTGCTCGAGGGGCTCGCGGAGATTTCGGCAGGCGACGACGAGATGAGCCCGGACTGGACGCGCTACGTCGCGGTGTTGGAGAGCTGGGCGCCCGACAACCTGGATACCGGCCTGCCGGGAGGTGAGACCGCCCGCGAATTCCTCACCCGCTACTCCGGCGCCGTACAGGAGATTGAGGCGGCGGGGCACGCCGTCGCAGCAGTGGTGAGCCACGGGGCCGCCATCCGTGTGTTCGGACTCACCGTCCACCCATCACTCAGCCTCGAAACCGCCCAACCCCTGCACAACACGGAATGGATCGTGCTGGAGGGGTCCACTGCTGACGGTTGGAAGGTCGTCCGCTGGGCCGAGGTGGACGTCGCCGCACAGGATGTCTAAGCGCCAACGCACCCCTTATAACGTCGCCCCGTAGACTGACGTAATGGCCAACCCAGTCCCCGTGATCAAAGCCGCCACCAGCGCCCTGGCTGCGTCGGCGGCACTTCTTGCAGCGCTCAAAGATGCTCCCAAAGTCACCGAGGCGGCGAAAGCCACCGTCGACAACATCAAATCCGCGCTGCGCAACAAGAGCGCGAAAGTGCGTTTCGACGCCAAGATCGACGCCATTGAGGCGTGCGCGGATGCCGTCGATAAGGCATTCCCGGGCACGGAGGACGCCACAGTGTGGCGTCAGAAGGCTGCCTCGCTGCGAATGCGCGGGGAGCTCGCGTGGGCGTCGCGACGGGGTTCACAGCGGCGCGCGGTCATGCGCCAGCTGGACGGCGAGACCGCCTCTCTGCTCACCACCATCAATGAGCGGCTCGCGATGCTGTCTCCGGACCTCCCCGCGGGCGAGGTGGATTGACCCTCCACCTGCCACAATGGCGCTCATGCGCACACACTTCCTACCCCTCCTGGCCACTGCGACGATGCTGGTGGCCGCCTGCAGCACCGGCGACGAGGCACCGTCGGGTAGTAAGCCCGAGGTCACCCCGAACGTCGGCATCCAACTGTTCCAATACAACTGGAACTCCGTAGCCAAACAGTGCACGGATATATTCGGCCCGAATCACTTCGAGTTCGTCCTGCTCTCCCCCGCGCAAGAGCACGTCGAAGGCGAGCAATGGTGGACGAGCTATCAGCCAGTGAGCTACCAGCTGGAGTCGAAGCTCGGCACCCGCGACGAGTTCAAGCGCATGGTGGACACCTGCCACGAGCACGGCGTGAAGGTGATCGCCGACGCGGTGATCAACCACATGGCAGGCATCGACGGGGGCACCGGCGTGGCGGGCACCGAATTCACGCATTACAGCTACCCGGGGCTGTACGAGGAGTCCGATTTCCATCACTGCGGGCTCACCCCGAATGACGACATCGAAAACTATTCCGATCAGCAGCAAATCCAGGAATGTGAGCTGTCGAACCTCGCTGACCTGCGCACCGAGGATCCGAAGGTACAAGACACCATCGCCGGCTACCTCAACGATCTGCTGTCGCTGGGCGTCGACGGGTTCCGGATCGACGCTGCCAAGCACATGGATGTGCGCGACGTCGAGCAGATTCTGGACAAGGTGGACGGCGACCCGACCATCATCTCCGAAGTCATCCGCGGCAACGAGCCCGTGCAGCCGGAGGATTACACGTCGCTCGGCGGGGTGTTCGCGTTCCAGTGGGCCCGCGACATCGCCGGCGTGGTGCAGGGTGGTTCGCTGCATCTGGCGATGGACACGCGTGAGGGTTCCGTCGAATCTGAGCACGCTTACACGTTCGTCAGCAACCACGACACCGAGCGTGGGCACCAGACACTCACGCCGAAGGATGGCGAACAGTTCGTGCAAGCCGAGATGCTCATGCTCGCCACCGACTTCGGGCACCCAGTGCTGTATTCCGGCTACGCCTTTTCCGATAAGGATGCCGGCCCACCGAGCACCGACGGGAAGGTGAACGACGCCGTCTGCGCCAGCTCTGACTCGCCATCGGATGGGGAGTTCTACTGCGTCGACGAGCGCGTCGCCGCACTCGCTGGGTGGCGGGCCGTCGTCGGGGATGCCACCATCGAGAATCAAGTGTGGGAGAGCTCGGTGCTCTCACTGGATCGCGGCGACAAGGGATTCGTCGCAATCTCCTCCGATGCCGAGGAACAGCAGGTCGAGGTAGCAACGCAGCTCCCCGACGGGAACTACTGCGACGTACTCTCCGACGCTTGTGACATCACCGTCGCCGATGGGCGCGTGAAGGTGACCGTCCCGGGTGGCGGCGCCGTTGCATTCCACGTCGGCACGCGCCAGTAATCGCGGCGCACGCGATACACGATACGCGCGTGCTACCGCCGACGCCGTACCATGGGATGCAGTTCTTGTACGCAACGGGAGGACAACGATGAGCAACAATCCCTACGACGACCCCTACGCCTCGCCTGAGGAGCAGGACGCGTGGGACGATGTCGACTCAGTCGAGTCCGACCCCGTCACGCAAGCCGATGCCCCATCCGACGGTGGTGCTGCCCCTGCGCCGACTCCGACGCCTAGTCCCTCGCCTGCGCCTGCATCGTCGCCTCAGTTTGAGATGCCCGCGCCTCCCAGCGACTTCCAGGAGCCGATGCCGCGCGGCCCGGAGCCCGTCGCGCCATATGCCTCCGGGTATGCAGACCCGATGAATCAGCCCCTGCAGGCCTACGGCAACGCGCCCGGACCAATGCCTCAGCCCTACGCGCCACAACCCGGATACAACCCGAACATGCCACCGCCCTACGGGTACGCCGCCCAGCCGGGGCCGTACGGCGCCATGGTGCCCAGTACCAAGTCGAAGGTGGCCGCTGGCCTGCTTGCCGTCTTTCTGGGCACACTCGGCATCCACAACTTCTACCTCGGCTACACGGGCAAGGCAATCGCACAGTTGTTGATTACTGTCCTGTCGTTCGGGATGCTCGCTTTCGTGAGCTCGATCTGGGGAATCGTCGAAGGCATCATGATCCTCACCGCAGCCCCCGGCTCACCGGCCAGCCGCGACGCACGCGGGGGCGTCCTGCAGTAACGACGGTCAGTGTGCAGCGCTGCTGTCAGCTGGTCCGAAGATCAGATGCACCTTCTCCCCGCTCTCAATTCGCTCCACCGAGACGCCGTACACCTGCTCGATCAAGGCTGGCTGCAGCACTTCGTCGGGCGTCCCCGCCGCGACGAGCTGCCCCCGGTCGAGCAGGAGCAACCGATCACAACACCGCGCTGCAAGGTTCAAGTCGTGCAGCACAATCACGGTGGCGCATTCGAGGGACGCGATCAGATCGAGTAGCGCGAACTGGTGACGCAAATCCAGGTGGTTCGTCGGTTCGTCGAGAAGCAGATGAGTAGCCTGCTGGGCGATGGCTCGGGCAATCAGCGCGCGCTGCCGTTCCCCTCCTGAGAGCTGCGTGATGAGCCGATCCGGATCGCCGACGAGCCCAACCCGCTCGAGAGCCTCCTCGACGATGTCCGCCTCCGCATCCGAGCCATAGCGCAGCACTCCAGACGTCGCGAGACGCCCGAGCATCACGGAGTCGCGCACCGAAAGCGGCAGCGTCGCCCCCGTCTCCTGCGCCACAACAGCAATTGATTTCGCGATCGCACGTCGCCCAAGCGATTGCACATCGGTGCCGTCCAGCAGCACCTGCCCTTCCTTCACCTGCAACGCCTTATGCAAGGCCATGAGGAGCGAGGATTTGCCAGAGCCGTTTGGCCCGATGACGCCGACCGTCTCACCTTGGTGCACGGCGAGGCTTACACCGTCGAGCACGATTCTCCCGCCGCGCTCGATGCGAACATCCCGAACGCCGAGCACTATGAATGCAACGCCTTCATCAGCTGCACAGCGCCCTCAACCGAGAGATTGCTTGGCGGATCAGTCAACGTGAATGGCAACACAACAATGTGGTCTTTTTCGACCGCCTGCAGCGCTGTCGCGCCGGGGAAGCCTAAGAACGTGTCCTTCAGTTCCTCCTCAGTCGCGTCCAGGGAGAGCAATACGATCCATTCGGGATCTCGGTTCAGCAAGTTCTCCATCGTCATGTCGAACGCCCGGGTGCTTTCGTCGTCGAATACGTTCTTCAGCCCCACCGCTGAGAAGATTGGCTGCACCATCGACGAAGTCCCGTAGGCGTAGAAGGTGGAAGACCCTGGGGTGACGTACAACGTCGCAGCAGTGGAACCAGCCACGTTGCTGGCTTGTTCGAGATGATCGATCTTCGCATGCAAGCGCTCTAATGCCTGCGGTACGCGGTCCGTCGCCCCGAAGATGGTGGCAACCCGTTCAAACTCCTCGTCCACCAGCTCCCACGAAGCATGTTCGACGTCATAATCGGGGCACAGCGCTTCTGGTGAGTACACCGGGATCCCCAACCTGGCGAGCGCCTCGCGATCAACGCCTGTGTCGTAGGCAAGCACAAGGTCAGGATTCACAGCGAGTATCGCCTCTGTAGACATGGACGCGCTGCCAGACTCCATTTTCTCGCTAGAAACCTGCTTGATGGCCTTGATTTTCTGATCGAGCTCACTTGCCGCTTCGCCATAATTCTGCTTGCCAGCGTGTGCGATCACCTTGTCGAGCAAATCCAGTTCGTCCAACACCGGCGCTGCTACTCCCGAAAACATCAGCACGCGCTCCGGGGGCTGCTCAATCGTCACCTCATGCCCACAGTTGGTGATGCGAACGGGAAAACCCGTCGCCACGCTCGACTCACTCGCCGGCGAGTTGGACTGATGTGCCTTGTCAGCTGCCGATGTTCCGCAAGCAGTAGTAGCCAGGGAGAGGATCGCCAGTGGCACCAGCAGACGCTTGGTCATAGTTGAACCTTTCGATAGTCGCGCTTAGATCAGCGGCTCAGAGCCATTCGACGCACAAGTAAGACGAGTATGGGTGCCCCGACGAGGCCAGTGACCACACCGAGAGGCAGCTCAGCGGGGGCGAACGCGATGCGCGCGAACGCGTCGGCCCAGACGAGACACAGTGCGGCAGCAAGGGCGCTCGCGAGCACGAGAATGCGATGCGAATGCCCGACGAAGGACCGCATGATGTGTGGAACCACGAGCCCCACGAACCCGATGCTTCCCGCTGTCGCGACCGCGACGCCAACTGCTGCGGAAACCAGTATCAACAAGATGGCTCGGGCGCGTGCGGGCTCCACACCTACCGAGCGAGCTGTGCTGTCTCCGCTGCTCAGGGCGTCGAGCACCGGGCCGAGCAGCATCATGAGCGCGACGAGCACCACAGCTGCCACGCCCACGACGGGGAGGTCGTTCCACGAGATCCGCCCCAGGGATCCGAGCATCCAAAACATCACGGCTCGGGACGCTTCTGGGGTCCCTGAGGAAAACACGATGAGATTGGTCACTGCCTGGAATCCAAAACCGACCGCCAGACCGCCCAGCACCAGATGCAACGACGAGGCCTCGCGCCCTCCCACCAGAAGCACCAAGCCGGTGGCGATCGCCGCACCGACGAACGCCAACCCGCTCACGCCGGCGGCACTCATCGTTCCAATGATGACCATGCCGAGCGCTGCTCCTGTCGACGCTCCTGAACTGACCCCGAGTACGTAGGGTTCGGCAAGGGGGTTGCGGACGATGGCTTGCAGCACAACCCCGGAGGTTCCAAGTATGGCTCCCACGAGGATGGCCCCGATGATGCGAGGCGCCCGGGTTTGCCAGACGATGGCGTCGACGGTCCGCGACCACGTGATGTCCACATCCAGCCCAGGGATATGGCTCGCGATCACCCCCAGCACGTCAGGAATCGGCACGCCCGCAGGACCCAGCGCAATGGCGAGTACTGGCGCAGGCAACAGCAATGCAAGGAGAATGAGGATGTGCCGCAGGGCCCGACGTCGCCTCGCAGCCAGGCGATGCCGGGGCGATCTGTCAAGGTCAGGAATGGGCACAGACTGAACTTCCTGTCAGGGTCGTTACGCGCAACCGAGGAGTGTGTCCTTCGCCAGTCATCGGGCTCAGCTCTTGGCAACACCGTTGCGCGACAGCTCCGGATTCTCACCGGAATTCCCCGGCTAAGGACATCTTCGACGACGACAATCCGCCTCCGAAGAAGCGCCCTCAGCCTAACAGCATGCAGCAGAGGTGCAGGAGTTGTTGCCCGCTGTTCGCCCAGGTTCTGCGGAACCGATTCTTCCCACCTGCCGAGTAGCCGACCCCGCCGCAGACGACCGGGTGAGCGACGGTTATCGTCGGGGTTATGTCTGCGCATCCTGGTTCGCATCCTCACGAGGCCCGCAAGGGCGTCGTCCGCACGTTGCATCACGACGCGGGCGAGCGTCCGCACGTCATCGTCTGGGAGGTGACCAGGGCATGCCAGTTGGCGTGCAAGCACTGCCGCGCCGACGCATTCACCAAGCCCGACCCGCGCCAGCTCACCACCGCTGAGGGCAAGAAACTGCTCAACGAGTTCGCGGCCTACGGCACACCTCGCCCCATCGTGATCCTCTCCGGTGGCGACGCGTTCGAGCGCCCCGATCTGGAGGAGCTCATCGCGTACGGCACGAGCATCGGGCTGCCGATTGCGCTGTCGCCGTCGGTGACTCCACTGCTCACCGACGAGCGGCTCGCATCAGTGCGCGAGGCTGGAGTGAAGGCGTTTTCGCTCTCCCTCGATGGCGCCACCGCCCAAACGCACGACTCATTCCGCGGCATCGACGGTACCTACGACGCCACGATGGAGGCGGCAAAGCTCGTTGTCAAGCATGGATTCCGCTTCCAGGTGAACACCACGATCTGCAAGAACAACCTGCAAGAACTGCCGCAGCTGCTGGCCAACACCATCGCCATGCGGGCGCACATGTGGTACTTGCTGTTCCTGGTGCCGATGGGGCGTGGCTCGAACCTCGAACCCCTCGACCCGGAAGAAATGGAGGACGTGCTGCACTGGCTGCACGACGTCTCCGACCGCATTGCGGTGAAGGTCACCGAGGCGCCGAATTACCGTCGCGTGGCGATCCAGCGCGACGAGGCCCGCCAGGCTGGGCTCCCCATGCCCGAGCGCGGCGAGCTGCACCGGTGGTTGATGGCGGAGACCGATCGGCTGCTGGGTGAGGTGACGGATCGACGTCCGCCTCGCCCGCCGATTGGGGTGAACTCGGGCCGAGGTTTTGCGTTCGTGGATCACATCGGCGACGTGTATCCGTCGGGCTTCCTGCCGTACCGCTGCGGATCGGTGAAGGAGCAGTCGTTCCACGACATTTACTCGAACGCGCCCATGATGCAGGCGCTGCGCGACCCGTCGAGCTATTCCGGCAAGTGCGGCGTGTGCGACTTCAACTGGATCTGCGGTGGCTCAAGGGCCCGCGCCCACGCCATGCTGGGCGATCCGCTCGCCTCCGACCCGACCTGCGTGTACCAACCCGACGCGTGGCTGGCCGACGCTGAATCATAGATCAAGTTGGTGGCTCGTCTGCCCACCACGAACTTGATCTATCTTGTCGCGGCCCGGTGGTTGCTGGGCCTGCCCCGGGCAGGTGCAACCTGTGCGGCAACTGAGCGGATCAAGTGTCACCTGCTTCTGGACGACGCCTCGCCGCAGCCAGGCAGGTGACACCTATTCCGGGACTGAGCCGCACCGGTTACGTCTGCCCGGCGGGGGAAACCGCGGCGGGCGCCGACGAGGCGCGTCAGGCGCGCGGCTGGCGGGCGACCCACTCGTCGAGAGTGATGAGCGGGCCGGTGAAGAACGGCGTCTCCTCGCGCACGTGCAGGCGCGCCTCGACGCCGCGCTGGTGGCGCATCGCGTCGGTGAGGCGGTGGAGTTCGTCGGCCTCGAAGGCGAGGATCCACTCGTAGTCGCCGAGCGCGAAGGCGGACATCGTCGACGCGATCACGTCGGGGTATTCGCGCCCGGCCATGCCGTGCTCGCGCAGCATCTTGGAGCGGTGGGCGTCGTCGAGCACGTACCAGTCGTAGCTGCGCACGAACGGGTACACCGTCACCCAGGGGCGCGGCGCGATGCCGGCGAAACAGCTCGGCACGTGCGCCTTGTTGAACTCGGCGGCCCGGTGCACGGCGACGGCCGACCACACCGGCTCGAGCGCTGCACCCAGCTCGCTATTGCGGATAACGTGGTAGGCACGCTGGAGCGCGTGGGGGTCGTCGGCGAGCATCCACACCATGAGGTCGGCGTCGGCACGGAAGCCGCCGACGTCGTAGAAGCCGCGGATGGTGACCCCAGTGGCTTCGATCTCTTCGCGCAGCGCTGTCGCCTGCGCCTCGGCGTCGTCGGACAGCGGCATGCACGTGGCGAACACCGCGTGCATGGAGTAGTGCGATTCGCGGTTAATGGCCTTGTAGTCGACGTTCTGCTCGTCGCGCTCGTCGCGGCTGGGGTGCTTCATGATGGTGCTCCTGTTCGGGTGGGGCGTTGGGGCGGCAGGCAGCACGTGCCGCCCGCGAACTGACAGTACTCGTCCACCGGCTTGCCCTCGCTGGCGCGCCGAGCGGCGTCTTCGATGTGGTCCACCAGCATGCCGACGAACTCGTCGTCCACGCCGACGGTGCCCGCGCGCTCGTAGGCGAGCCCCAAGCTGCGGGCGGTTTGGGCGGCTTCGGTGTCGAGGTCGAAGGCTACTTCCATGTGGTCGGCGATGAACCCGATGGGGGCTACGACGACGCCGTCCACCTCGTCGACGATCGCCTCGAGGTGGTCGTTCACGTCGGGTTCGAGCCACGGCACGTGCGGCGGCCCGGACCTCGAGCAGAAGGCGAGGTCCCAGGTGAGCGCCTCACCGAGCTCGTCGGCGGCGAGCTCAGCAACCTGTTGTGCCACTTGGAGGTGTTGCGCCTGATAGTGCGGCGACGGCGCACCCGGGCCGGAGCGTTCGTCCATCCCCACCGGGATGGAGTGCGTGACGAACACCAGGCGGGCTTTCCCGTCGCCGATCCGCTCCCGCAGCGCCCGCCACGAGGCTACGACGCGACGAGCGTTGGCGCTCGAGAATTCGGGGGCCCACCAGAAGGGGTCGAGCTTGTCGATGACGATGGGTTGCCCGTCGGAGGCCTGCACGAGGTCTTCGTGATACTGGCGGCAGTTGGAATACGACTGATATGCGCTCGTCGCGAGGGCGAGCACCCGCTTGTGGCCACCGTCGACGAATTCGCGCACCACGTCAGACATGTACGGCTCCCAGTTGCGATTGCCGATCACCACAGGTGCGTCGGCGCCGCGACGGTGCAGCTCGGCCTGGAGCGCGTCGACGAGTTTCGCGTTCAGTTCGTTGATGGGCGACTTACCGCCGAACAGCATGTAGTGCTCGGAGACTTCCATGAGGCGCTCGTCGGGAATCCCCTTGCCGCGGGTGGCATTGCGCATGAACGGCAACACGTCGTCGGGCTGGTTGGGGCCGCCGTACGAGGCCACCATGATGGCGCTATAAGGTTCGATGCTCATGATGCGATGGTGCGTTGAGATTTCTGGCTAGCGACGTCGTCCATGCCGAGCCCGGTCACGGGGCAGCGCCCCTCCTCCACGGCGTGGGCCGCGAGCGGCTCCCCGATGCCGTAGAGCTCGTGCATGGCGATGAGGTATTCGTTGGTGCGCCCCAGCTGGGCCGCCTCGCGGGCGCGGGCGGAGGGAATGTGGAGCAGCCGGACAGCGAGACGTTCAAGCGCCCGGGCTGCATCGTCCCTGGTCAGCGGACGGTTTGGCAGTCGGTCGGTTTCCTCCTCGACGAGGTTCATCACCGTCTCACGCAGGCTAGTGACGGCTGGGTCGACGACGCGAGCGCGGATCTTCGTCAGCGCGGCCGTGCGCCCGGCGTCGATGAGCCTCTCGGCGGTGGCGAGGTCGCCATCGTACTTGGGGTCGACGTTCCGCTGGACGGTTTCCAGGCTCACCACCTGCACGTCGGGCATCGCCTCCACGGCGCGGTCGACGTCGCGGACGAGCGCGAGGTCGAGGAGCTTCATGCCGGCGCGCACATCGTCGGGGCCAATCACGGCGCCCCGCCCGCGGCAGGTGACGACGACGTCGGCGGTGGCGAGTGCGTCGGCGAGATCGTCGACGGGGTCGATGGCGTGGGCGTCGGCGAACGAAGCCGCGCGGCCCGTGGCGGAGTGCACGCCGATGCTGCGCACCCCGCGGGCCTTCAGCGCGGCCACTACCGCGCCGGCGTAGCTGCCGGTGCCGACGAGGAGCGCCCGCGATGCCGACCAGTCGTCGACGGTGAGCAGATCCAGGCCGACGGAGACGACCGAGCGCCCGGCGCCGTCGAGGTGCGTGTGGCTGGCGACCTTCTTGGAGGTCCGGAGCGCTTCTTCTACTGCGGTGCTGATGGCCAGCGACGCGTGCCCGCCCGCCTGCGCCTCTTGCAGCGCGCGGCGGTACTGGCCGGCGATCTCGCGCTCCCCCATCACCATGGATTCGAGGCCGGCGGTCACGCGGAAGATGTGGTCGAGGGCCTGCTCTCCTCGGTAGATACGCCAGGGGAACTCTGCGCCGAAGTGTGCGCGCAGCAAGGACGGGATCGCCAGGCCGGCGTCGTCTACCTCCAACACCAACTCAACCCGGTTGCACGTGTGCAGCAGCACCACACCTCGCACACCGTCGTGGTGGACGATTCGCTCAACCACGCCGTCGACGTTCGCCGCGGCCTGCTCCACCACCGGCAGGCCATGTCGGTGGTGTTCAAGAGAGAAAATCTGCAGAGACATATAGGGCCATTCAACCACCTTGAGTCAATACGGCAGAATCAAGGAGCATGAGCACGTTCCTCGAAGCCCTGAGCGGGGCCCGTCCCAGTCGGTTACCCGTATGGTTCATGCGCCAGGCCGGGCGCTCGTTGCCGGAGTATAAAGAAGTGCGGCAAGGCACCACCATCCTGGAAGCTTGTCTACGGCCTGAGCTCGCTGCCGAGATCACGATGCAGCCCGTCAGGCGGCACGGGGTCGATGCGGCGATTTTCTTCTCTGACATCATGACGCCTCTGGTGTTGGCCGGCGTGGACGTCGACATTGTGCCTGGGGTGGGGCCCGTGATCGACGAGCCCGTGCGCACCGCAGCCGACGTGGCGCGGATCACGTCGCACCGCATGGACGACCCGTCGGCGATCACCGAGACCGTGCAGATTCTCGTCGGCGAGTTGGGCGAGGTGCCGCTCATCGGGTTTGCGGGCGCGCCGTTCACGCTGGCGGCGTACCTCGTCGAAGGGAAGGGCTCGCGCGATCACCTCACGGCCCGCACCATGATGCACGCCGACCCCGCCGCGTGGGAGCGGCTGCTCGCGTGGTGCGCGGAGCTGTCGGGGCAGTTCTTGCAGATGCAGGTCGACGCCGGAGCGCGGGCGGCGCAGCTGTTCGACTCGTGGGCCGGGTCGCTCAGCCGGGCTGACTACGTCGCCTCTATCGCGCCGCACTCAGCACGGGCGCTGGCCGCGGTGGAGGGGCAGGTGCCGCGCATCCACTTCGGTGTCGGCACGCGCCAAATCCTGCCTGACATGGCCCAATGCGGCGTCGAGGCCATCGGCGTGGACTACCGCACGCCCCTCGACGAGGCCGCGACGTTGGTGCCCGGACTGCCGTTGCAGGGCAACATCGACCCGGCCATGCTGGCCGCCGGCTGGGATGTGCTGGAAGCGCATACCCGCGACGTCGTCGAACGCGGCAAGGCCGCCCCGGCGCACGTCGTGAACCTCGGCCACGGCGTTCCCCCCACCACCGACCCGAGTGTGCTGACCGACCTCGTCGCGCTCATCCACGAACTATGAGCGCCGTTGTCGTCGGAGGCGGCCTGGCTGGGCTGCTCGTCGCGAGGAACCTCGTCGAATCCGGGCACGACGTGGTGGTGCTCGAAGCGGCGAATGCGCCGGGTGGGATGATCGCGCCCGTCGAGGTGGGCGGGGTGCGCGTCGACGCTGGCGCGGAGGCGTTCGCCACCCGCAGCGCAGCCGCGCAGGCGCTGTGCGCGGAGTTGGGGCTGGAGGTGGCCGGGCCGGCCGGGCAGCCGCACGTGTGGTGGAGTGACAGCATCGTGCCACTCGCCGACGGAGTGCTCGGCATTCCTGGGTCGCTCGACGACCCGGCGCTCAGGGTGCTGACCGCGGACGAGCGCGCGCAGGTTGAGCGAGACCTGAACCTCGACCGCAGCGTCGGCGCCGACGCCACCACCGCCGGCCAGCTCGCGGAGGCACGCATGGGCCGAGGCGTCGTCGACAAGCTCATGGCGCCGCTCACGCGCGGCGTGTACCGCTCGGACCCGATGGATGTGCGCCTCGACGTGTTCGCGCCGAAACTGCTCGATGCCCTGGCGGCGGAGGGGTCGCTGCTGGGTGCGGTCTCAGCGCTCCGGCGCCCTGGGCAGGCGGCGGTGGCGCAGCCCGTCGGGGGGATGTTCCGCCTGATCGACGAGCTGGCGGCGCCGCTGGATGTGCGGTGCGGGTGCGCGGTGTCCGAGGTGGAGCGCGACGGCGCCGAGTTCGTCGTGACTACGGGCGATGGGCAGTTGCGGGCCGACCGGGTCGTGCTCGCGACCCCCGGTGCGGTGACAGCGCGGCTGCTGGCGGGGCTGGGCGCGACGGTGTCGGAGCCAGCGGCCACCACGCCATCGCAGGTTGTGCTGGTGGCGAGCGACCACCCAGAGCTCGGCGCGGACCCCGTCGGATCTGGGCTGCTGATGGGCGAACGCGACGACGCCATCGTCGCCCGGGCGCTCACCCATTATTCGCGCAAGTGGCCGTGGGTGGAGGGCGCGCACGTGTTGCGGCTGTCGTACGGCGGGGCAGAGACGCCGTCTCGTGAGGTGGTGGCGGCGGATGCATCGGCGCTGACCAAGCTGGATTTGAGCGGCCACATCCGCGACGTCGTCGCGATCTCGCACGAGATGCCCGGGCGCATCGCGGCCGACGAGCGCGAGGCCTGGCTGGAGGCTGCGGCGTCCGTCGGCGTCGATGTGGTGGGCGCGTGGCTGGACGGCAACGGCATCGGGCCGGTGACAGAAGCCGCGGAACGGATTCGGTGAGGAGCCGGCATGCATTTGAGGCTTGGCACGCGGGCGTCGCTGCTAGCGGTGACTCAATCGGAGCTCGTGGCCGACCAGCTGCGCGCGCTCGGGCACACCGTCGAGCTGGTGCGCATCCGCACCGGCGGCGACGTGGAGCGCGGGTCGCTCACCCGGCTCGGCACGCTCGGCGTGTTCGCCGCAGAGCTGCGCACCGCCATCCTCGATGGACGCTGCGACTTCGCCGTCCACTCGCTGAAAGACCTCCCCACCGCGGCGGTGCCGGGCCTCGTCGTGGCCGCCGTGCCTGAGCGCGCCTGCCCCCACGACGCGCTCTGCGCCGCCGGACGCCGACTCGACGAGCTGCCCGCCGGCGCGAAGGTGGGCACCGGGTCGCCCCGGCGGGTTGCCCAGCTACGTGCGCTGCGGCCTGACCTGCAATATGTCGACATTCGCGGCAACGTCGGCACGCGCCTGGCGCGGGTCGCCGACGGCGACCTCGACGCCGTCGTGCTCGCGGCGGCGGGGCTTCGTCGGTTGGGCATGGCAGACGAGATCGACGAGCTACTCCCCATCCTGCCCGCGCCAGGCCAGGGCGCGCTGGCGCTCGAATGCCGGGCTGACAATGTCGAAGTGCTGCAGGCCCTGGCCGCCGTCGACGACGCCGAGGCCCGGCGGGCGGTGGAAGCCGAGCGAGCGGTGCTCGCCGGATTGGGCGGCGGCTGCACGGCGCCCATCGCCGCGCTGGTCGCCGACGGTGTACTGCGCGCCGGGGTGTTCGCGCTCGATGGGCGATCGTCGGCACTGGTGGAGCAGACGCTCGGCGACGGTGTGGCCGATGAATCGGTGCGCGCGCTGCTCGACGGTGGCGCGGCCGACGTCGCGGAACTGGATGCGACGCGCCCGTCGCGGCTCGCCGAGCTGCACGACGACGCCTCGCTCTGGCGAGGGGAAACGCCGCTAGCGGGCGTGCAGGTGTTCCTGCCGCGCGCCGATGGGGCGCTCGCCGACGGGCTGCGGGCCACGGGTGCTGAGGTGTTCTGCCAGCCGGTGCAGAACGTGGTGGATTTGCCGCTTGTCGAGCCACTGCCGGCGGCCGATTGGGTGGCCGTGACTTCGGCAAACACCCTGCAATCTCTCGCCCGGCGCGGAGTCCGGCTGCCGGAGGGTGCACGGGTGGCTGCGGTCGGAGCGGCGACAGCGAAGGCGCTCGAGGCGGCGGAGTACGTCGTCGATCTCATCCCGGAGGGAGAATCGAGCGGACGCGCACTGGCGTCTGCCTTCCCCGACGGCCCAGGCCGCGTGGTTGTTCCGGGCTCGAAGCTCTCCTCCCCCACGCTCGCCGATGGCTTACGCGCAAAAGGCTGGAACGTCGACGTCGTGCCCATCTACACCATGGCAGCGCTCGATAGCGTGCCTGACGAGGCCATTCGCGCCTGGGGTTCCGGGCAGTTCGACGTGGTGGTGGTCACGTCGGGATCCGTCGGGCGGGCGTTCGCCAAGCTGTTCGGGTGGCGCGACGACGTGCGCGTCGTCGCGTTCGGTGAGCCGTCTCGGCGCGCGCTCGACGCCGCAGGCGTCCCCGTCGCCGCCACCGCGGCCACGCAAGACGTGGCCGGGCTCGTCGAGGCCCTCGGGGGCATCCACGAAAGTTGACCGTTATCCTCCACGAGAAGCGAGCGAGACCCGCCTTTCGAGAGTTTTCTGCAGGCGTGGAGGATAACGGTCATTGGGCGGCAGCCGCACGCCCCCGGGCCAGAGGCATCCTCCAACGACGCGAGGTTTGACCGTTTTCCTCCACGCGCGAAGAAAAACCATCCAAACAAGGGGTCATTAGCTTCTCGTGGAGGATAACGGTCGGGTTTTCCGCGGTAACGTGGACGCCATGACCCACATTCCCTTCCGCCCGCGCCGCTTGCGCACCATCCCGGCCATGCGCAGGCTGGTGCGCGAGACCCGCGTTCACCCTAGCCAGCTCGTACTTCCTGCCTTCGTGGCCGACACCGAAGGCGACATCTCTTCCATGCCCGGCGTCCGCCGCCACACCACGGAGGGCATCAAGCGCGTTGCGGAAGACGTTGCGAACGCCGGGCTCGGCGGCATCATGCTGTTCGGCGTACCTTCCGACGAGGTCAAGGACGAGCGCGGGTCGCAGGCCTGGGCCGAGGACGGCATCCTGCAGCGCGGCATTGCCGCTTGTCGCGACGCAGTGGGCGACGACACCGTCATCATGGCCGACACCTGTCTCGACGAGTTCACCTCGCACGGACACTGCGGCTTCCTCGCTGACGACGGCTCTGTCGACAACGACGCCACCCTCGCAGCCTACGCGTCGATGGCGATCGCGCAGGCCAACGCGGGGGCGCACGTCGTCGCACCCTCCGGGATGATGGACGGCCAGATCGACGCGATCCGCGCCGCGCTCGACGGCGAGGGCCACATCGACACCGCCATCCTCGCCTACTCCGCGAAGTATGCGTCGAGCTTCTATGGCCCGTTCCGCGAGGCAGTCACGTCTACGTTGCAGGGCGACCGTCGCACCTATCAGCAAGACCCGGCCAACCGCCGGGAAGGTGTGCGCGAAACCGACCTCGACTTGGCAGAAGGCGCCGACATGGTGATGGTGAAACCCGCCGGCTACTACCTCGACGTGCTGGCCGACGTGGCGGAGATCTCCGACGTGCCCGTCGCGGCGTATCAGGTGTCGGGCGAGTACGCCATGATCGAGGCGGCCGCCGCGAACGGCTGGATTGACCGAAAGCGCGCCATCGACGAGTCCGTCACCGCCATCGTGCGGGCAGGCGCCGATATCGTGCTCACCTACTGGGGATTGGAGATGGCCTCATGGCTGAAGTAATCGACATGGACACGCTATTTCGTCGCGCGAAGGGAGTAATACCTGGCGGGGTGTCGTCGCCGGTGCGCGCGTTCGGTTCCGTGGGTGGCACGCCGGTGTTCATCGCGAAGGCGTGCGGGGCGCACGTCTTTGATGTGAACGGCCAGGACTACGTCGACCTCGTGTGTTCGTGGGGTCCGGCGCTGCTGGGTCATGCGCACCCGATGGTGGTGGCCGCGGTGCAGGAAGCTGCAGCGCAGGGGCTGTCGTTCGGCGCCCCCACCAGCGCCGAGGTGGAGCTGGCCGAGCTCATCCGCGAGCGGGTACCGGCCGCCCAGCAAGTGCGGTTCGTGTCGACGGGCACCGAAGCGACGATGACCGCCATCCGCCTGGCGCGCGGGGCAACCGAGCGCAGCAAGATTGTGAAGTTCGCCGGCTGCTACCACGGACACTCCGACGCGCTCCTCGCCGCTGCTGGGTCGGGGCTGGCCACCCAGGGATTGCCCGGTTCTGCTGGCGTGACGCCAGCCGCAGCGGGCGACACCATCGTCGTCGACTACAACGACGTCGATGGGCTCCGAGCGGTGTTCGCGCAGGCGGGCAGCGAGATCGCGTGCGTCATCACGGAAGCGGTGCCGTGCAACATGGGTGTAGTGCCACCGTCGGAGGGCTTCAACCAGGAGATTCGCCGCCTCACTGAGGAGCACGGCGCGCTGATGATCGTCGACGAAGTGCTCACCGGGTTCCGTACCGCTCCGGGCGGGTGGCTGGGGGTTGAGGGTGGCTACACGCCCGACCTCATCACGTTCGGCAAGGTGGTGGGCGGCGGCATGCCGCTGGCGGCGCTCGCTGGGCGCGAGGATGTCATGCAGCTGTTGGCGCCCGTCGGGCCGGTGTACCAGGCTGGGACGTTGTCTGGGAATCCGCTCGCGACGGCGGCTGGCATCGCCACGCTCCGGCTCGCCACCAACGAGGTGTATGCCCATGTCAACCGGGTTTCTGAGCAGCTGCAGGGGGCGGTTCACGACGCGCTCAACGCCGCGTCGGTGCCGCACGTGGTGCAGCATGCGAGCAACTTGTTCTCGGTGTTCTTCCGCGAGGAACCGGTGCGCAACTACGAGGATGCGAAGGCGCAAGACACCGCCGCGTTCGGCCGGTTCTTCCACGCGATGCTGAGCCAACACGTCGCGCTCCCGCCGTCGGCGTTCGAGGCGTGGTTCCTGTCGGCGGCCCACGACGACGAGGCCGTTGGCCGGATCGTCGACGCGCTGCCCACCGCCGCGAAGGCTGCGGCTCAGGGCTGATCGCGGCGGGCGCCCGGACGGAGAACCAGACGGTTCATCCGTCCACGAGCCGGTCCAGATGCTCGTCGATCGCATCGGCGGACAGCGCCCCGAACGCCAGTTCCCGCACAGTCCCATCGGCGTCGATGAAGTAGTGCGCCGGGATTGCGCGCACCCCGTACGATGCCGCGAGCTTCTGCGACTCGTCGGGGATGGCCGTGAACGTCAAGCCCAGCCGTTCGTTGTACGCCCGCACCGTCTCCTGGTCTTCACCGAGATAGACCCCGACGATTTCCACGTCATCGCGTGCGTTCGCCGCGGCAGCAACGTCGGGCGCCTCAGCGCGACACTGTTGGCACCATGAGGCCATGAACACCACCCACGTGGGCTTGTCTACTTCGGCCAGGTCGAATGCGCCATGCAGTGATGCAGCGGCCAGCCGGGGGGCCTGCTCCCCCACTACGGGCCGCCGTTGGGCTCCTGCGACATCCACCGTCGACGAAGCCCCCGGAGCGACCCCCTCTCCGCCGGAGGATCCGACGAACTGGTTGCCGACGACCAGCGCCGCAACCGTGATCACCACGACGATCAGCAGTCCGACGAGCCCGCCGCGGCCTTGCGTGTGCTGAGTGGTGCTCATGCGTAGGAGTGCAATCCGCCGAAGAAGAGGTTTCCGAAGTAGGTGAAGATGATCGCGGCGAAGCCGAGCACCAACAACCACGCTGACCGTTTCCCGGTCCAGCCGCGCGTCACTCGCGCATGGAGATAGGCACCGTAGACCAGCCAGGTGACGAGCGCGGCCGTCTCTTTCGGGTCCCAGCTCCAGTAGCGGCCCCACGCGATGTTGGCCCACAGCGCGCCGAGCACGATCATGATTGTGAGTAGCGGGAACGTCGCCACCACTGACTTGTAGCCGATCTCATCGAGGATCTCCTGCTTCGGCCACCCCTTCCAAGGTACGTGGGGGCCGAGCAGGTACATCACCGCGGCGCCGAAGCCGACTGCGGCCGCACCGTAGGCGAGCGCTGCGCAGAACACGTGCGTGGTGAGCAGCGGCGAATTCTGCAGCGCTGGCATCAGCGGCTTCGCCTCATAGGAGAGCGTCGTGGCGTAGAGCAACATGCCGAAGATCACTGGCAGTACTCCCAGCGCGAGCGTTCGCACTCGATATTTCCACTCCACAAGCACGTGCGCAAGGATCATGCCCCACGCAAACGACACGGCGAACTCGTAGTGGTTCGCAAACGGAGCGTGCCCCGTCGAGATCGCGCGTGTGATGAGCGAGGCGGTGAGCAGCAGCAGGCCCACACGCATCAGCGCCGATCCGAGCCACACGGTTCCTCGCGATGTTCCCCCTCGCTTGCCTTGCTCGGGCTCGTCCGTCGTCGACTCCGCAGCGTCGGCGCTGGCGCCCACGAGTGCCGTCTCCTTGACGCGGGCCGTCGCCTCGGCTTGGTGAGAGAACCAGAACGCGACCACATAACACGCGAACGACACCAGCGTCAGGACGGTCGTCGCGACAAGTAGTAACTGTGCAGTTTCGAGCATGGCTACGCCTTTCGTTCAGTGCCTTCCGTGGCGCCTTGGATTGAGCGGGCGAGTTGGTCGAAGATCCGGCGCCGCGCCGAGTCCGGCTTGTCGGGGGTGGCCATCTGGATGCGGGAGCCGTCGCCGTCGGGGGTGACACGCACCCACTGACGGCGGTGTGGCAGCCCCATCGTGAGGCAGGTTCCGACGATCAGCAGCGCGCATCCGACCCACACGATGGCCGTTCCAGGGTCACGTTTGACGATGAGGCTCGTGTACTGCTGCTCACGATCGAAGCCGACGGTCAGCTCCCCCACTTGCGCATTCGACCCGGAATCGACGATCGCCTGCCCCAGTGGGGTGCGGGAGTCAACGGGGTAGGTTTCCACGCGCACCTGGCCAGCCTCGAGGCCGGGGACTCGTGTACCGGAAGCGTTGGCGATGACGAACACTTCCACACCCTGTTCCTCAAGCACGGCCACGCCGTAGTGGCCCCGTTCGTCGGGGGTGGTCCAGGCCAGCGGGACCCCGTCGTGGAAGAGTTCTTGCCCCTGCGCATCCAACACGGTGATCACCGCTGAGATCCCGAAGGATGCCTGGTGGAAATAGATGCCGTCGATGATGAGGGGGTCGTTGACCCGTACCATCTGCCGCGAGAGCTCAGCGCCGTCGCGGCTGACGACGAGGTCGGAGACGTAGTCGATGGGAGTGCCCCATTGGTCGTCGTAGGTATCGGTGAACGACCTAGCCTCGGCGGTGAGGCCGGTGCCGTGTCCCACATCGCGGGGGATCCCGACGGTGAGGTCGAAGTTGTCAATGCGGAAGCCTGCGAACGAGCTCACGAGGAAGCCCGCCATCACGACCACGTAGCCCAGGTGCGCTGCCGCTGTACCGAACGGTGCCCAGTGGAAACGGTCGACGTAGAGCGTCTCCCCGTCTTCGTCCGCGATCACCCTGTGTCCAGATTTGCGCAGGGCGGCAGTCGTGGCGGCCAACGCGTCGGTTTGGTTCTTCGGCGAGCGAATCTCTGTGGTCAGCTTTGCGTGCTCGTAGAAGGTGGGGCGGACGTGGGTGTGCGGCCGGTAGGCCTTGCGGTATAGCAACGGCAACCGATGGGTGGTGCAGGCGATGATCGATAGCGCCAGCAGCGCACTGACGGTGAGAAAGATCGGCGAGGAGAAGATGTGGAAGATGCCGAGCGCGTCGACGATGTCCGTCCAGCCGCCGTAGATAGGGCGCACTTGTTCCAGCCAGGCGGCTCGCTGGGCAGGATCGAAGCGGGCGGAGTCGGGCATCTGCCGGGCCAAGACCCCAAGGAGAGTGAGCAGTCCCGTCGCGAGGATGAGGATGAGGCCCACCTTCTTGTTGTAAAAGAAGGCGTACAGCTTCGCCAGCAGATGGCTCGGTGCGACGTGGATGTCGTCATCGAGCCCGTCACTGGCCTGGGGATGCGCATGCTGCTGCAACATGGGTCACCCCTCCTTGGTCATGCGGTCGATGTGCTGCGAGGCCGTCTTGGTCAGTTCCGAATCGGGCGCCACCTCAAGCAGCTTCTCCCACGCGGCCTTCGCCTTCACGGTGTCGGCCGGTTGCTTAGCCATGTGGACGAAACCCAGGTTGTAGTAGCCCTCGGGCTTGTCCGGGGCAATCTTCGTGACCTCAGTCCAGCGCTGTTCCGCGCCGGCGATATCGCCGGTGTTGAAGCGGTACACGCCGCTCGAGAGGAGCGCATCAACGTCATCGGGCTGCACGACGAGCAGCTTCTCCCAGCAGTCATAGGCTTCCTGCCACTGGCCCGCTTCCTGATAGAGCGTGCCAAGCTCGCGCAGCGCTTCGACGTCTTCGTCGTTCTGTTCTAAGCGCTGTTTCAACTCGTCTACACGTTTGGTGTCGAGTTCCTTGAATGTGGTCCCGCCCGCACCCATCGACGGCATGCCACCGGCTGGTGCGTCGGACGCGGACTCCGGCGCCGGGCGACCCCAAGCCTGCACGAGCAGCACGATCGCAGCGGCGAGTAGCGCAACAAGGACCTTGTTGATGCCCTGCGCGACGGTGGCCGGCTCCCGCTTCGGCTTCCGGTCAGTCGCCTCCTCAACGACGAGGGTTTCGTCGTCTTGGAGCTCCGCCAATCCGGGCGCCGACGACAGCCCGTCGCGCTGCGCGTCAGCCCATTCCTTCAGCTCAGGCGGCGCCTGGGCAAGGAACTCGTCGAGCGCCTGAATATCGACGCTGCCGCTAGCGCCACTCATCCGTTCTGCCCGCTCGCGGTCACCGGGCCAACGTCGATGCCGTGGAGGGCGAGCTGACCCTTGCGAGCATAGTCGGTGGCCTGGTTGAGCAGCGAGGTCTGATACTGCGGGGCGTGGAAGCCGTGGCTGTTCTCGGAGACGTTCATGTCGATCAGGAATTGGGCGTTGCGTTGGAAGTCACGGGCCTTCGTCAAGGCTGCCGGATCGGCGGTGTCCTTGTTGGCCTCGATGTCCTTGATGAGGGCGTCGAGGGCGTCGAAGGCGACGTCGACCGAACCCTGCCAGCGTTCCTGAATCTTGTCGACGCGGGCCTGCATCTCATCCTCGGTAGCGTTGTGGCAGGTGAGGCAGGTCTGGTTGATCGACTCCTTGCTGCGCATGGGGCTGGCGATCTGATGGTCGGTAATCTTCTGCGCACCGTCGCGCTTGTAGGCCATGTGGCAGTCCGCGCAACCAACACCGTTGGCCGCGTGGGCGCCCTGAGACCACGTCTCGAAGTCAGGGTGCTGTGCCTTGATGACGTTGGCGCCCGTGAGTTTGTGCTCGAAGTCGCTCCACCCTTCCTCGTCGTAGTACTTGATGGCATCGGTAGCTTCGAGGCCGTGGGTCCACGGGAACGTGAGCGTCTTGCCCTCGCCCTTGAAGTAGTACTCGACGTGGCACTGTGCACACACAAACGAGCGCATCTCCTGGACGCTGGCGTCACGGTTGACGTCGTAGTCCTTGATGCCCTTGACATTCTCCATGTAGCGGGCGATGCCCTCAATGAACGCCGGGCGGGTGGCGCGCAGTTTCATGGTGCCGGGTTCGTGGCAGTCGATGCAGGCGATCGGGGCCTTTGCGTGCTGGACGGCTTCGTTGTAAGGCAGCTTGTTCATCGCAGCCCAGCCGGCCTCACGGTCGCCGTTGCCAAGAGAGTCCATTACCTCGGGCAGCGAGGCGTGGCAGTTTAGACAGGCGCCGGGCTGCTCGAATTCCCGCACGCGACGGGTGAGCTGCTGGTCCTCCAGCATGTACTCGTGGCCGCGGGGCTTGCGGTAGTCGACGGAGAACGCATAGCCCTGCCACATCGTCACCAATCGCGGATCCAGCTCGAGTTTGCTCGTCGCGACGCGCGTACGGGGGTCGTTCTTGGTGGGCTTGTGTTCGACGGTCTTCTGCGGATCGTTGCTCATCTCTTTCGTGGCGATGTGCCCTTCGTACTCACGCGGGAAGTTCCTACCCCACACCTCTGCGTCGTAGGTGGTCTCGTCGACGTTCACGACGTGGGTGAACGGCGCCTTGGCATCCTGCTTGTTTTCGAAGATGGTGGTGAGGAACCAGGTGAGTGCAGCTGCGCATGCCGCGACCAGCACCAGCACCAGAATCGGCACCCAGCGGGCCTTCGGACCGACCCAGAGTTTCTGCTCGGGTTTCTTGGTTGCATTGTCAGTCATGTTGTTCACCTCTTGTGGCCCACGCCGTCGTGGCATCGAATGCAGGAGAGTTGTTCGCCGCGAGCGGCCGAACCGTGGGCGATGTCGTCGACCATCGCCCCATGGCAATAGACGCAGGAATCCTCGACGATTCCCCTGTTGTGGTCACGAATCTTGATGTTCTCCGGGTAAGTGCCGGTCGTGAACCACAGTGAGTGGAAGAAGCCGTTGTCGGCCTTGTTGATGTATTTCACCACGATGGAATCGTGCGGGGTGTGGCAGGAGTTGCAGGTAGTGACGTCCCGGTGCGATCCCCTTGCCCAACCCTCATATTGTTCGTTCATCGCATGGCAGGCGACGCACGTCTCCGAGCTGTCTCCGAAGTAGTTGAAGAATCCGGAGTAGTGAAAGGTGAAGCCCGTGACGCCGATCGCCACTCCGATCAACGCTGCGAGCGTGACGCCCATCCACCCCGTGAAGGCATGGGTGAAGTCGTGCCACCGTCGTTGGATCCAGCGGGCCATCGTCTACCCCCTTGATGCTCGTCGGGTACGGTTGAACGGACTACTACTCGCAGTGAGTCAACTATACGACAACGCGTAGCAGGCCGTACCGTTGGGGAGAAATTACATCGACGGTCTCTCCGTCTCTCAACGCTGAGGCGATAGCGCCTGCAGATCTTTCCACATTGCCTAACCATTTCAACGAGATTCCTCCCGACGGCGCCTCCTCGCGGCTATGCGGGTGACACCTGTTCCGCTCTGTTGCCGCACAGGTTCCACCTGCCCGGCTCCACCGGTGCCCACACTTCGAACTGCTGTGAGCCGTCGGTTCACGGTGGGCTAGTGTTGCCCCATGACTTTGATGCTGACGGAGCGCAGGCATATTGATCTGCTCCGTGTTGCTGCCCAGCGTTGTCTCTGATCGACATTCCGCGACGATGATCGTCGCTTGAGTTGTGCTTCTCCGCACCACATCCCTCTGAAAGAGGTCGAGCGCACTAGCGCACCCAAAAATCTCGACTGTCACCACGCTGGAATCCGTGCTGCGGTCGTATCCCTTGCGCCTGCCTACACGCAGGCACGCTATCCAAGGAAACAGCATGTCCGTCACAACGGCAACCCCACCCTCTTCCATCCACTCCGCCCCGCAAGATCCTCGCAAACTCCGGCATCTGTATGGCGCCATGGCAGGCTCGACGTTCGAGGTGTTCGACTGGGCCATCTACTCCACGTTCGCGGCGTTCTTCGCCACCTCGTTCTTCGCGAAGGACGGCGTTTCGGCATTCTTGGGCGCCAATCTGGTCTTTGCTGTCGGCTTCATTGCCCGCCCGGTTGGATCGCTGATCTTCGGCCATATTTCCGACACGCGAGGCCGTAAGGTGTCGCTGTTCGGTACGTCGGCAGCAGCCCTGCTGGGCACCACGATGATCGCGCTCGCTCCTACTCAGCACACGATCGGCGTCGGCGCGGCCATCGTGTTGGTCACCGCCCGCATCATTCAGGGCCTGGCGCATGGTGCGAGCAGCCCGCCGCAGGGGCATACGTCTCGGAGATGGCCAAACCGCGCAACCGTGGACTCTGGTCGTCGTGGGTCTACGTCGCGATCCTTGCAGGTGGGCTACTTGGCAACCTTCTTGGAGCCGTCCTCACTTCGGTGCTTGGTGCCGACGCCCTCATCGCGGGCGGTTGGCGCATCGCGTTCGGCGTCGGTGCGCTCGGTTCCATCTACGCACTCGTGCTTGTCGCGCGACTTCCCGAGACTGAGGTGTTCAAAAAAGCACAAGACCATGCCCAACGTCCAAGCATTGCCCGCGAAATGCTGCGCGCCTGGCGTCCCGCGCTCATGATCATCGGCCTCACGCTCGGCGTAACGATCGCCTTCCAAAATTGGGCCGCAATCACCGGCTACCACATCGCCGTCTTCCACGCGGATCCTTCATCGACCTTGTGGGCCTCGGTGGCTTCCAACCTCATCGCCATGGTGTCTCTGCCGTTGTGGGGCGTGCTCTCAGATCGCATCGGCCGCAAGCCTGTCGTGCTGATCGGCCTTGCTGGAGTGGCGGTGACAACATTCGGGTTGATGCAGTTCCTCGACGGCTCGGCGGGCAGAATGTTCGTCGCGCAGGCGCTCTCCATGGTGCTGCTCGCCGCGCCGCTGTCAATCTTGCCTGCACTGATGGCGGAGTTGGTGCCGACGTCGATCCGCACGATTGGCGTTGGGTTCAGCTACGCCATCGCAACAGCAGTATTCGGCGGCACTGTCAGCGCGTTGCAGACCTGGATTGGCGCGAATTGGGGTCCGCAATACTTCGGCGTCTACGTAACGTTCACGGCCATCGTGTCCATCGTCGTAGCGCTCATCATTCCGACAGACCCGCGGTAAGGATCTGTCGGAAGACGCCACAGCCACCCGCCCTGACTACGTGGAGGCACACGCATGACCGGCACCAATGACCATCTGCAGGCTGAGGTGGGCAGCGGCGGCGAGTTCCGTCGTCAGAAGAACCGCTTCACTACCCCCTTTGGCGACGGCGAAGGCCAGCTGCCCGTCGCGCCGGGAAAGTATCGTCTCATTGTTGGGAACCTCTGCCCCTGGGCGCACCGCCAGTTCATTGTTCGCGAGGTGCTCGGGCTCCAACATGCGATCAGTGTCGGCACCGTCGACCCGATCCGCGGCGAAAACGGTTGGGAGTTCAACCTCGACGAGGGTGGCGTCGATCCGATTCTTGACATCCACGAGTTGCGCGAGGCGTATCTCGCGGGCGATCCGACGTTTGATGGGCGTCCGACGGTGCCCGCCGTCGTCGACATCGCATCCGGTGCCGTGGTGAACAACGACTACCACCGCCTCACGAACTACTTTGAAGTCGAATGGCGGGCATTGCAAGCTGACGATGCCCCCGATCTGTACCCAGAGGAACTCCGTACGCAGATCGACGAACTCAACGACTACGTCTTCCACAACATCAACAACGGCGTCTACAAAGCAGGCTTCGCACGCACGCAGGAAGCCTACGAACAGGCATATGACACACTCTTTCAAGCCCTCGACACCGTCGAGCAGCGCCTAGCCACCCGTCGCTTCCTCTTCGGCGACCACATCACCGACGCAGACATCCGACTGTGGGTCACCCTGGTTCGCTTCGACGCGGCTTACCACGGGGCGTTCCATTGCAACCGCCAGCGGCTGACGGAGTTCGAGCACCTCTGGGGCTACGCACGGGACCTGTTCCGGACGCCCGGTTTTGGCTCTACCACGAACTTCGATCACATCAAGCGCCACTACTACTCGATTCCCGTGGTGAAGTCGCAGTTCGGGATCACCCCCAAGGGCCCGGATCTCGCCACATGGGATACCCCGCATGGGCGGGAACACCTCAGCACGACACCCGAGGAAAAGTTCCTCCTCGCGCAGTGAGGCAACCATCCAGGCACCTGCAACCTGTGCGGCAACTGAGCGGATCCTGTGCCACCTGCCTAACAACGGTGCCTCGTCCCAGCTAGGCAGGTGACACATGTTCCGGGACAGAGCCGCACGGGTGCACCTGCTTGGACGGGGTCCTCGCGGGCTGGTCGGGCACCGGCCTGGATGCAACCGGTACCCGAGGGCACCGGTGAAACTGGCACCTACTAGGGTTGGGTATGTGGGCCCGGACCGGGCCCGAGACCCGGATGGAGAGCTATGAGCGCTGAGACGCAAGACTTCAACCTGGCCGCCGACTTCGACACCCCCACCCAGGAACAGTGGGAAGAGCAAGTGCTCAAGGTGCTGAACCGGAGAAGGCCAGAAGGTAAAGAGTTAGACATTGAGCAGGCCTACAAGCGCCTGACGAGTCACACGGTCGATGGCCTCGAGATCAAGCCGCTGTACAAGAAGGAAGATGGCGTGGAAGAGCTGGGGTACCCCGGCGTCGCCCCCTTCACGCGCGGCTCGACGGTGCGCACTGGCCAGATGGAAGGTGCCTGGGGAATCGCCCAGCTCCACGAGGACGGCGACACTGCCTTCACGAAGAAGCAGATCCTCGCCGACCTAGAGCGCGGCGGCACGTCGGTGTTCCTGCGTGTCGACCCCGACGCCATTGCGGCAAGCGACGTCGCCACCGTGCTCGACGGTGTGCTGATCGATCTCGCCCCCATCTACCTCACTTCCAAGACGCAGCAACTCGACGCGGCCAAGGCCCTCGTCGACGTGTTTGCCAAGGGCGACGCGGACAAGGTTGCTGGCAACCTCGGCATCGACCCGATCGGCGCCGCCGCCCTGGCTGGCACAGAGCCCGACCTGAGCGTCCTCAAGGAGGCCGTCGAGCTCGCGAAGCCGTTCGCCAACGTGCGCCCGATCGTCGTCGACGCGACGATCTACAACAACGCCGGCGCTGGCGACGTGCACGAGCTGGCCTACGCCGTCGCTGCGGGTGTCGAGTACGTCCGCGCCCTCGTCGATGCCGGTCTCACGGCCGACGAAGCGTTCGGCCAGATCATGTTCCGCGTGTCGGCCACCACCGACCAGTTCCTCACCATCTCCCGGCTGCGCGCACTGCGCACCCTGTGGAGCCGCGTGGGCGAGGTGCTGGAGGTTTCCGACGACAACCGCGGCGCGATCCAACACGCCGTCACCTCACTGCGCGAGCTGACCCGCTCGGACGCCTACGTGAACATCCTTCGCGCGACGATCGCGTCGTTCGCGGCGGCGGCCGGTATGGCGGAAGTGCAGACCGTCCTCCCCTTCGACACCGTTTGGGGGCTGCCGGGCGAGTTCTCCCGTCGTATCTCACGCAACGTGCAGGTGCTGCTGTCGGAGGAATCCAACGTTGGCCGCGTGAACGACCCGGCTGGCGGTTCCTGGTTCGTCGAGTCGATGACCGAGCAGATGTGCGAGGCCGCGTGGAAGATCTTCCAGGAGCTCGACGCCGAGGGCTTCGCGAAGAAGCTCGCCGACGGCACCGTCGCGGCCCAGCTGGATGAGCTGAACGCCAACCGCGCGAAGCTGCTTGCCACCCGCAAGCTGCCCATCACCGGTACTTCGACGTTCCCGAACCACCTCGAGAAGGACGTCACTACGGCGCGCCCCCGCCCCGAAGCACCTCAGCTGAACGGGCTGAAGCCTGTGCGCGACGCGGAGGTCTTCGAGGCCCTGCGCGACCGCGCCACTGCAGCGAAGGAAGCGGGCAACGCGCCCACCGCACTCCTCGCCTGCATCGGCCAGCGTCGCCACTACGGCGCTCGCGAGGGCTTCACGTCGAACCTGCTCCACGTCGGCGGCATCGAGACGCAGCTCGTGGAGAGCACTGACCCGCTGGAGTTCGCACGCCAGTTCACCGAATCGGGCGCAAAGCTCGCGGTGCTGTGCTCGAACGCCGCCATGTACGCCGAGCACGGCATGGCAGTGGCCAAGGCCCTGAAGGAGGCAGGCGCCCAGCGCATCCTCCTCGCGGGTCAGTTCAAGGAGCTCGGAGCAGAAAACCCCGAATCCGTCATTGACGGCAACGTCTTCGACGGCATGGACGTGGTCGAGCTGCTCGAGTCCGCTTTCGATCTGATGGGAGTAGCCAAGTGAGTTTCCCTCGTTTCAATAATGTTGATCTCGGCCATGCGGTGCCTGGCAAGGACCACCACAAGTACGACGAAATCCTCGAGGCAGCCGGCTACTCAGAGGGCTGGCAGACGCCGGAGCAGATCCTCGTTCCGCCGCTCTACGGCGACACGGATCTGAACGGTCTCGACTTCCTGCAGACCTACCCGGGCATGCCGCCGTTCCTGCGCGGCCCCTACCCGACGATGTACGTCAACCAGCCGTGGACCATCCGCCAGTACGCCGGATTCTCCACCGCTGAGGAGTCGAACGCCTTCTACCGCCGCAACCTCGCCGCTGGCCAGAAGGGTCTGTCGATTGCATTCGACTTGGCCACGCACCGCGGCTACGACTCCGACCACCCACGCGTGGCCGGCGACGTCGGTATGGCCGGTGTGGCCGTCGATTCCATCCTCGACATGCGGCAGCTGTTCGACGGCATCCCGCTCGACCAGATGTCGGTGTCGATGACGATGAACGGCGCGGTGCTGCCCATCCTGGCGCTCTACATCGTTGCGGCGCAGGAACAGGGCGTGCCGTACGAGAAGATGACCGGAACCATTCAGAACGACATTCTGAAGGAGTTCATGGTTCGTAACACGTACATCTACCCGCCGCAGCCGTCGATGCGCATCATCGCCGACATCTTCGCGTTCACTTCGTCGAACATGCCGAAGTTCAACTCGATTTCGATCTCCGGCTACCACATGCAGGAAGCCGGTGCGACGGCGGACATCGAGATGGCCTACACCCTGGCCGACGGCGTCGAGTACATCCGCGCTGGCGAGTCGGTGGGCCTGAACGTCGACCAGTTCGCGCCGCGCCTGTCGTTCTTCTGGGCGATCGGCATGAACTTCTACATGGAGGTCGCCAAGATGCGCGCCGCGCGCATGCTGTGGGCGAAGCTCGTGAAGGAGTTCGGCCCGAAGAACCCGAAGTCGATGAGCCTTCGTACGCACTCGCAGACCTCCGGCTGGTCGCTAACCGCGCAGGATGTGTACAACAACGTTGCGCGTACCTGCATCGAGGCCATGGCCGCGACGCAGGGCCACACGCAGTCGCTGCACACCAACGCACTCGACGAGGCCATCGCGCTGCCGACCGACTTCTCGGCCCGCATCGCCCGCAACACCCAGCTGTTCATCCAGCAGGAGTCCGGCACCACCAAGACCGTCGACCCGTGGGCCGGCTCGGCGTACGTCGAGCGCCTCACCCGCGAGCTCGCTGGCAAGGCGTGGGAGCGCATCCGTGAGGTCGAGGAAGCCGGCGGCATGGCGAAGGCGATCGAGGCTGGCATCCCCAAGATGCGCATCGAGGAAGCCGCCGCCCGCACCCAGGCCCGCATCGACTCCGGCCGTCAGAGCCTCGTCGGCGTGAACCGCTACCAGGTGGAGGACGACGAAGAGCTCGAGGTGCTCAAGGTGGACAACAAGTCCGTCCGCGAGCAGCAGATTGCGAAGCTCGAGCGTCTGCGCGCTGGCCGCGACGAGGAAGCCTGCCAGGCTGCCTTGGAGCGCGTCACGTGGGCTGCGGCGAACCCAGATCCGACGGATCCCGACCGCAACCTGCTGCAGGTATCCATCGAGGCAGCGCGTGCGCAGGCCTCCGTCGGTGAAATCTCCGACGCGTTGGAGAAGGTATTCGGGCGGTACACGGCTCAGATCCGTACCATTAGCGGTGTGTACCAGGCAGAATCCGGATCCAGTGAGTCCGTCGACGAGGCCCGCAAGCTCGTCGCTGAGTTCGAGAAGAAGGAAGGCCGACGCCCGCGCATCCTCGTCGCGAAGATGGGCCAGGACGGTCACGACCGTGGCCAGAAGGTGATCGCGACGGCGTACGCCGACCTGGGCATGGACGTCGACGTGGGCCCGCTGTTCCAGACCCCCGAGGAGACCGCACGCCAGGCCGTCGAATCCGATGTGCACGTCGTGGGTGCCTCCTCGCTCGCCGCCGGCCACCTCACCTTGGTGCCGGCCCTGCGCGAGGAGCTGAACAAGCTCGGTCGTCAGGACATCATGATCGTCGTGGGTGGCGTGATCCCGTCGCAGGACTTCCAGGAGCTCCGCGACCACGGCGCCGACGCGATCTACCCGCCCGGCACGAACATTCCGGAGTGCGCCGTTGACTTGCTGACCAAGCTCAACGAGCGTCTCGACGCGGAATGATCAGCTGATCGCAGCATCGTGGGCCCGTTCCCTTTGAAAGGGGGCGGGCCCACAGCCTTGTTACAGGCGTGGCGCCATCGCGCACCGCTGCGTCTAAGTAGCAGAACTCAGCTACGCTGACACCCGACGCACCTAGCCTTCAAGGTTGAGGAGGCATCATGATCCGTTTCACACCGTCCGCCTGGCGCCGCGGCGGCGATGCCGTCGAGCACGCCGCCGACGCGGTGCACACCAGCGCGCGCTCGTTGCGCAGTCCTTTGCTGCCCGACGGTGATCTCGAGGCGCTGGAGCTCGTCGGCCACGCGTCGAGGATTGATGCTGCTGCCCACCGCCTCGACGCAGCCATCGCAGGCGCTTTGGCACAGCGGGCACACGACGCGACGACGCGCGCCCGCGAGGATGCAGCCCGTATGGTGGAGACGGCCCGTGAGTATGAAGCTATCGAGGCACGCTCGGCCGACGCGTGGGCTGAGGAGATCTGATGGACGCCCTCGTCGAACTCGGGCTCCCAGTCCCTCGCCTCACACCCGACGCATTCCGCGCCCGCGCGGACGCGCTCGTCGCGCTCGCTGAGGCCGCGGATATCGCCGCCTCCGACGTGCAGGCAGCCACGCGCACCGTGCTCGACGGCAACGCCAGCCCGACGGCCGACGCGTTCGCCGCCTACGCCGCCCGCCCCGACGGCAGCGCGGCCAAACTGGGCGAGCTCGCCGCCGACGCCCGTATCGTGGCCAACAGCTACTTCGAGGCGGCCGAAGCGACGTCCCGGGCGCTCGCCGAGATCGACGCGCTCGACGCCCGTTACGCGGCCAAACTCGATGCCCTTGGCGGCCCCGACGCAGCCACTCGCGCTCGCTGGTGCACCGCGCTGCTTACCACCGCTCGCGAGGAGCTGGCCCGCATCGAGGAAGCCACCGTCGAAGCGCTCCACCGCATCCTCGACCCGTATGCCGAGCAAGGCGCCGTCACACCGAACTTCGAGGAGCGCTGGCACTCCATCGTCGACGACGCCCCCGCCCGCGCCGCGGAGATCGTCGTGATGGCGGCCGAGCGCGAGGCACGCCAGCTCGGTATCCCCGACACTGCGGTCGAGATCACCGCCCTCGATGCTCGTGCCGGCTACGACTGGGAACGCGGCACGATCCTCGTCGCTCCGGACACGCTCGAGCCTCCCTCCGGGCTCGACGCTCTCCGGCACGAACTCCACCACGCGCGTCACGGCGAGCCGATCACCGGCTTCCCGACGTTGCAGCCGGGCGCTGGGGCGAGCCGTTGGCTCGACGAGCGCGCCGGGGTACCGCCGCTGCCGGTTCGAGGTCGGGCGTAGTGAACCCACTCCCCGAGCCGATCGAGGCAGCGTACGACGTGTACCAACGCGTCGGCGACGCTGCCTCGCTCAGCGCGCTGCATAAGGCCATCGTCGCGAGCCCCGGCTACACCAGGTATCTGTCATGGTTGCCGGCGGTGGAGATCTTCCTCGAGAAATCCAGGGAACACGACGCCGTCCGGCTCTTGGAGGAGCACCTGCCCGCGGGCTTCTTCAGCCCCGTGGTGCATGCCTATCTCGCGCGCGGGTTCCTGGCACTTGGCGACATGGATCGAGCCCGCGACGAGGAGCAACTCGCGTGGCACGCGCTCGGCACCATGGTGCGCTCAGGTGACGGCACGAAGCAGTCACCGTGGCGGGTGCTCTACGTCGACGACGTGCACGCGCTCTTGGCGCATCAGCAACTGCGCCCCCGCCGTCAACGCACCGATGGCGACCTCGACCTCATCACCTGCACCGACGGCGCCACATACTATTTCGCGTACTTGGGCGAACACCGCTGAGCCGCCCTCGCGGGATCGCTACCGGTTGACGCCCGTCGGGGGCATACCCGGCGACGGGCGACGGTTCCCGTCGCTGTGGCTCTCGGTGGGCGACGGCGTGCTGGGGTTAGCCGACTGGGTCTCGCTCGGCGACGGCGTGTCCGGGGTCTCGCTTGGCGATGGCGTGTCCGGAGATGGGGACGGGCTGGGTTTCTCGACGGTGTACGTCACCGCCGCTGCGGCCTGCACACCGGAGCTGCCGATTCGCGCCTGGTTCGTCACGGTGTATTCGCCGGGCTTCGTGGCGGCCGTGAATTCACGAGTGTCGCGGAACGTAACCGGCTTGCCTTCCACCGTCCACTGGGCTGTTCCGAGCTTCACGGGAGCGCCACCCTCGAACACACTCTCGACGGTCACCTCACGGTTAGTTTCCTTGGGGTTGAGCTGGTAGGGCGCGCTGGCCTCGACGGTGCCCTGTTTTCCGGCGCTGGTCCATGCCAGCGCGGCGTCGACGCTGCCTTGTTCGTGTGGCTCGGCGTCGCCGGACAGGATGCAGTCGTAGGCGACGGTAGCGCTCGCGCCAGCCTTGACGGTGGCCGTCGGCGTGGCGGCCTCGCAGGCCCAGGCGGCGTCGGAACCCTCCACGGTTACTTCGACGGAAAGCTCGTCGGTGCTGCTGGGGTTGGTGATCGATACGTTGCCGGCGATCGCGGCGCGCGTGTACTGGTAGTCGCCAGGGGTGGCCACGACGGTGTACTCGGTGGAGAGGTCAGATCCGCCCGGCACCGTGCCGAGCGACGATTTCGATGCGGTGTTCTTGATCGACCACTGGTATTGCATCGCTACGTCGGGCTTCGCGGACACCTGCGCGACGGGCTCTTCAGCCGCCGACGCCTGGCCGGGAAGGGACGCGAGAACCATCGCCATCGCTCCAGCGCTCGCAGCGAATACCCGAACGTGTTGCTTGGAATGTTCGATGTGCATCACGCACTCACCTTTCCTCCAAGGGCACAGCGCGCCCGATACTACCTGACGACCGGGGCACTCCCAGGAAATCCGTGGCGAGGGGTGCAAGCAGCCAAAGCTACGATGCCCGCCATCAAGGCCCCACGAGGTATCCACGTGACGCCATCTCAACCCAGCTGCACCCACCGTCGGAATTGTCGGATCCCCGAGATAGGGTTGGTGACGTGCGCAAGATCAATGTCGACGAACTGGCTTCTCATATCCGCGAAGGGTCACGAGGGCACATTGCTCGTGCCATCACCCTCGTGGAGTCCACCAACCCTGAGCACCGTCAGCTCGCCCACCAACTGCTGCGAACCATCGCCCCTCACACGGGCAAGGCGTTCCGTGTGGGCATCTCGGGCGTGCCTGGTGCGGGTAAATCCACGTTTATCAACGCCATGGGCATCAAACTCGTCCAAGAGCGCCAGCACAAGGTGGCCGTGCTCGCGATCGACCCCAGCTCCTCCCGCACCGGAGGCTCCATTCTCGGCGACCGCACCCGCATGGGCGAGTTCGCGTCGCTCGACGACGCCTTCGTCCGCCCTTCACCGTCGGCCGGGCACCTTGGAGGCGTGGCGCGCGCAACCCGCGAGTCCATGCTGGTGCTCGAGGCGGCTGGCTACGACGTCGTGCTCGTCGAAACAGTGGGAGTGGGCCAGTCTGAGGTGGCGGTATCCGGCATGGTCGACACCTTCCTCATGCTGCAGGTAGCGCGAACGGGCGACCAGCTGCAGGGCATCAAGCGCGGCATCCTCGAACTCGCCGACGTCATCGCCATCACGAAAGCCGACGGCGACAACGAGGGCGAGGCACGCGTCGCTGCTCGAGATCTGAGCATCGCCATGAAGCTCGTCACCAGCGACACCGAGAAGCGACGGGCCCCCGTGCTCACGTGTTCCAGCTACACCGGCGCTGGGCTCGACGAGGTGTGGGACGCCGTTGTCAAACACCGTGAAGAGCTGGAAGCGCAGGGTGTACTCACCCGACGTCGCCTCGAGCAGCAGCGCGAATGGCTGTGGAATATGGTGCGCGGCGAGCTGGAAGAGGCCCTGCGCACGTCGCCGTCGGTGCAGGCGGTGGCGGCGGAGGTCGAAGCCAAGCTCGCCACAGAAGAGCTCAGCGCACTCGAAGGTGCGGAGCAGGTGCTGGCTGCGTTCGCGAACTCCGTCGACACGCTTGGCTGGGCCGGCAACGACGTCGAGAGTGCAGCCTTGCGCGGCAAGTAGGTAGACTTGCCGGGGATTGGGCCGGTAGCGAACGAGAGGAGGATCCCGTGGGCGTCTTCGACAAAGCGGAACGCAAGATCGATTCTGTGGTCGGCAAGGTGTTCGCGCGCGCTTTCAAAGGCGACGTGCAGCCCGTCGAGATCGCCGCAGGCATCCAGCGAGAACTCGAGGCCGAGTCGAAGCTCCTCAGCAAGGGCAAGCGTCTCGTCCCCAATCACTTCCTCGTCGGCCTTTCACAACACGACTACGAGCGCCTTTTCCCGTACGCCCGCACGCTGAACGCCGAGATCCTCCCTGGCATCCGCGAGCACGCAGCCGAGAACAGCTTCGTGTTCAGCGGCCCTATCGTCATCGAGTACGAGTTGCAAGAGCACCTCCCCACAGGGCAGTTCACCATTCGTAGCGAGGCCGTCGAAGGGAAATCTGAAGCCACCGCATCGGGCGGGCGGCTGGTCGTCGAAGTGCACGGCGTGCGCCATCCCCTCGTTCCGCCGGGTCTGGTGGTGGGCCGCGGAGCCGACGCCGACCTGCGTCTCAACGACCCGGGCGTGTCTCGTCGTCACGCGCTCATCACAGTGTCTGGCACGCCAGAGCGCCCGGTGGTGACGATTGAAGATCTAGGCTCCACCAATGGCGTCACCGTCAACGGCACGAAGGTCACGAAGACAGCTCTGAGAGAAGGATCACGCATCGAGATCGGCAACACGCGCATGCTGGTGCACGCGCCGTCGGAGATGTAACCGCGTGTCCGAGCTGATTGTTGCGACGACGAAAATCGTCTTCCTTGTGCTGTTGTGGCTGTTCATCTTCTTCGTGGCAGGCACGATTCGCTCCGACGTATTTGGCCGCCGCGTCCCCGCGTCATCACTCAGTGCCATCCCAGCCGACCGCGGGCGTCCTGAACACCACCGCCTCCAGCATGTGCCCACGCGCTTCGCCATCACGAACGGCCCGCAGCAGGGCATCGCCGTCGAGGTGCAACCGACGATCAACCTCGGCCGCTCCGCTGATTCGACCCTGCTACTCGACGACGAGTTCTCCTCGGCCCGGCACGCCCAGCTCGTGCAGCGCGACCAGGAAACCTGGCTCGTGAGCGACCTCAACTCCACCAACGGCACATTCGTCAACGGCAAACGCGTCGGTGATGAGCCGGTGCCCGTCACTGTCGGCGACGTGGTCCGGATTGGCCGCACCCTGATGCGATTGGAGGCCTGAGGCATGTACTCCATCCGCTGGGCCGCCCACTCCGAGGTCGGGCGTGTGCGCAAAAACAATCAGGACGCGGCCTACGCGTCGCCGACGATGCTCCTGGTGTGCGACGGCATGGGCGGCGCCGCAGCCGGCGACCTGGCCTCCGCCGTCGCCGCCACGGAAGCGAAGCGCACCGATCGCAGGCTCAGCGACCCCGACGACATGCTGGCCGCCATCGCCGGCATCATCAATCGAGCCAACCTCAAAATCAGCGACCTCGTGGAAGAAGACGCCTCTATCGACGGCATGGGCACCACGTTCTGCGGGGCGATATTCAACGGCGAGCAGTTCGCCGTCGGGCATATCGGCGACTCCCGCGGCTACCTGCTCCGCGACGGCGAACTCACCCAGTTCACCCACGACCACTCCTGGGTGCAGTCGCTCATTGACGAGGGCAGGCTCACCCCCGAGCAGGCCGCCACGCACCCCCACCGCTCCCTCATCCTGAAGGTGCTGAACGGGCAAGAAGGCTTCGATCCCGACCTCACCCTCCTCGACGTTACCGAAGGCGACCGCCTGCTGTTTTGTTCCGACGGGTTGAGCGGCCTCGTCGACGACGCCACCATCTGCGACGTGCTGGCGAGCCACGACGTCGGCGACGCCTGCATTGAGCTCGCCCGCCTCGCCAACGAACACGGCGGGCACGACAACATCAGCGTGGTCATCGGCGAGCTCGTGCCACAAGACGATGCCCTCGACGAGCGCCCGGGCGAGCTATTCGGCTCCGCCATCGAGGTAGAGGTGCCGAAGATCGGCGCACTGGCCGCGAAATCCGGCAAGCCGAGCGGATATCCGTCGGCTCCGAAACCCGCGCCGGAAACCGAGGCTACCGAGCAGACGCCCGACGAGAGCGCCCGCTACGCACCCAAAGACTCCGGGCGAAGATGGGTCGGCCTGCTCTCAGTGTGCATGGCCGTCGCACTGGTCATCGGCGTGGGGGCATGGGGCCTGGAGCGATTCGTCAGCTCCCGCTACTACATCGCGCCTGCGGCGGGCACCGTCGCCATCTATAACGGCCTGCCGGGCTCACTGCTCGGAATGCCGCTCAACACCGTCGCGGAGAACACCGACGTCGTCGTCGATGACCTGCCCAAGTTTCATCGCAACGCGGTCACTAACACCATTGCGGTGCACGACCTCGACGCGGGTCGTGCCACTGCCGAGCAGCTGCGCGGCCTCGCGGAGCGCTGCCGGGCGGTGCGGGAACGGCGGCTGAAGCCCGTCGACGCCGCTCCTTCCCCCAGCCCGTCGCCGACGGCCGTCGCGTCGGTGCCGGGCCTGCCGGTGCCGGAAGGCGAGGAGCAGGCGAACGACATCGAAGCTGGTTTCCCGACGCACCTCGCTCCCATGACGCCTACCGCCACGGCGGAGGCAGATCCCGAGAGCTGCTGACATGAGTGCTGCTGTCCAGCCTGAGCTGTCAGGCGAGGTGATTGTCTATCGGAAGCGCCGCGGGGTTGAGCTGGCGCTGCTGCTCATGGCGCTCGCGATTGGGTATGGCAGCTGGGTCACCGTGCATCTGAACGTGACCGGCGCATTGCCGCTCGACTGGGTGCGCGCAGCCATCATCTGGTTTGGGCTCGGCATCGCTGCGCACATTGCGATTGGGTGGAAGCTGCCGTACGCCGACCCAGTGCTGTTGCCGTCGGTGTTCCTGCTCAACGGCATTGGTCTGGCGATGATCGCCCGCATCGACCTCATCCCCGACGTGCCGAAGCACGACGCCGAAATGCAGCTGGTGTGGACGCTGCTCAGCGTGGCTGTGTTCATCACCGTCGCGTTCTGGATGCCAGATCACCGTCGCTTGCAGCGCTACCCGTATCTGCTGTTTCTGTTCTCACTGTTGTTACTGCTGCTGCCGCTCACCCCGCTTGGCGTGGAGCTGAACGGCGCCCGTATCTGGATTCGCGTCAAGCAGTTCAGTTTCCAGCCTGCCGAGGTTGCGAAGATTGCGCTCGCCATCGCGTTCGCCGCCTACTTTTATGAAAAGCGCGACGTGCTGGCTCTCGCGGGAAAGAAAGTGCTGGGCATCACTATCCCCCGGGCGCGAGACTTCATCCCCATCGCCATCATGTGGACGATGGCGCTCATGGTGATGGTGTTCCAGCGCGACCTGGGCATGGCATTGCTGATCTTCGGCCTGTTCACGGTGATGCTCTACGTCGCCACGCAGCGTGCATTTTGGCCCATCCTGGCCTTCCTCATGTTCATCGCCGCAGCAGTAGCCGCATACCTGTTCACCTCGCACGTGCCGAAGCGCGTGCACAACTGGTTGGATCCGTTCGCGGACACCGACGCGAACGGACAGATCATCAATGGTCTATTCGGCATGGCTTGGGGCGGGTTGTTCGGCCAGGGCCTGGGCGAAGGCCGCCCAGGGCTCACTCCGCTGGCGAAGAGCGACTTCATCGCCACCGCGTTGGGCGAGGAGATCGGCATCGTCGGGCTCATGGGCATCATCCTCGTGTACACGTTCACCATCATGCGCGGGCTGAAGACCGCGCTGATCTGCCCCGACGGGTTCGGCAAGCTGCTCGCGAGTGGGCTCAGCTTCATCCTTGCGCTGCAGGTGTTCGCGATCATCGGTGGCGTCACGCTGCTACTACCGCTCACCGGCCTCACCACGCCGTTCATGAGCCAAGGCGGGTCATCGCTGCTCGCGAACTGGTTGCTCGTCGGCTTGCTCATGGTGGTTTCCCACCGGGCACGCATGCCGCAAGCCGCCACCGCCACTCCGCAGATGATGGACGCGAGCGAGGATGATTCGACGGAGTTGATCGCCTCGTGAACGGGCCACTGCGGAAAGTCAGCATTTTCGTCGCGTGCATGATGGCGGCGCTGCTCATCAACCTCACGGTGCTCGTCACGGTCCGTCAGCCCGGGTTACTCGACCATCCCCTCAACCGCCGGGTTCGCGACGCCGAGTTCGCGCGTGACCGCGGCGCCATCCTCGTCGGCAACGACCCCATCGCCGAAAGCGAACCGACCGGTCATGCCGTCGTGCCCTATCAGCGCAGTTTCGCCGATGGGCCACTGTGGGCGCCTGTCACCGGATGGTTCACACGCATCCATGGCGCCTCCGGCCTGGAGCTGTCGTACGCACGCGACCTGGCGGGGACTGCGTCGGAGCAGACGTTCAACCGGTTCATCCACATGGTCACCGGCAAAACCCCCACCGGCGCAAACATTTCGACGACGCTCAACCCCGACGCGCAGCGCGCGGCAATGAAGGGGCTCGGCGACTCGCGTGGGGCCGTCGTCGCGCTCAACTACGAGACGGGCGAGATCCTCGCGCTGGCCTCGACCCCGAGCTACGACCCCAACGAGCTGAGCGGGCTGAATACCGGCGAGGTGAGCGAGCGCTGGCAGCAACTGCTCAACGCAGAGGACGAGCCACTGAAGAACCGCGCCGTGCGCGAAATCTACCCTCCGGGGTCGACGTTTAAGCTGGTGACCGCAGCCGCTGCGCTCGAGAACGGCATCAGCCCCGATACCGAGATTCCGTCGCCGTCGTCGCTGCGCTTGCCGGGCACCAATCACTCGCTCGGCAACTCCACGAACTGCGGCGGCGAAACCACCACGCTCGAGAACGCACTGGCCACGTCGTGCAACACCGCGTTCGGGCAGCTCGGACTCGACCTGGGCGCCAACACGATGAAGGACATGGCGGAACGGTTCGGCTTCAACCAGGACAGCCAGATCGACATCCGAGCTGCGCGGTCGAAGTACCCCACCGACGCCGACAAAGCGCAGACCGCGCTGAGCGCAATCGGCCAGTTCGACGTCGCCAGCTCCCCCCTGCAGATGGCGCAAGTGGTGGGTGCGATCGCCAACGACGGCAAGATGATGAAGCCGTACCTGGTGAAGGACGTGGTGACGCGCGATCTACAGGTGCTGTCCAGCACGAAGCCGACGGAGCAGTCGACGCCAATCTCTGAAGCCACCGCGAAACAGCTTCAGCAGATGATGCAAACCGTCGTTCGGGAAGGCACGGGGCGCTCGGCACGCATCGACGGGCTCACACTCGGCGGCAAAACGGGCACGGCGCAAACGTCGAAGGAGCGCGCACCGTACGCGTGGTTCGTCGGCTACGCAGAAGACCCGAAGGTTGCGGTGGCGGTGTTTATCGAAGATGCGGGGGTGGCCCGCGACGACATCTCCGGTGGACGGCTGGCGGCACCAATCTTCCGTTCGGTAGTGCAGGCCTTACGATGATGCACCTTGTAATCGGACGTCGGTCTGCCAGAATGTTGAAAAGCTGGAAAGGAGCAAGGCGATGACTGAGCGCGGAACTCTGCTCGGCGGCCGCTACGAACTCGAGGAGATCATCGGGCGAGGCGGCATGGCCGAGGTCTGGCGTGCCCGAGACACCCGACTCCAACGCGACGTCGCCGTCAAACGCCTGCGCCTTGATCTCGCCTCCGACAACACCTTCCAGGCGCGGTTCCGTAGGGAGGCTCAAGCATCGGCGGGCCTCAACCACCCCAACATCGTTGCGGTTTACGACACCGGCGAGGAAGCCGATGCCGCCTCGGGTGTCATGGTGCCGTACATCGTGATGGAGCTGATCGAAGGCGTCACGCTGCGTGAGGTGCTGCGCGGTGGTCGCAAAATCGTTCCTGAGAAGGCACTCGAGTTCACCGCTGGAGTGCTCGACGCGCTCGCATATTCACACCGGGCGGGCATCATCCACCGCGACATCAAGCCCGCCAACGTCATGTTCACCCCGCCCGGCACCGTGAAGGTGATGGACTTCGGCATCGCCCGCGCCGTCGCTGACACCTCCGCGACGATGACCCAGACCGCCGCGGTGATCGGCACCGCGCAATACCTCTCACCTGAGCAGGCCCGCGGGCAGAAGGTGGATAACCGCTCCGACATCTACGCCGTCGGTGTGTTGTTGTACGAGCTGCTCACCTCAGAGCCGCCGTTCCAGGGCGATTCCCCCGTCTCCGTGGTGTTCCAGCACGTGCGCGAACTGCCGGTGCCGCCGTCGCAGCGTGACCCGGAAGTGACGCCGGCAATGGACACCATCGTGATGCGTGCGCTCGAGAAAGATCCACGCGACCGCTACCAGGATGCGTCGGAAATGCGCGAAGACATCGTGCGAGTGCTGAATAACCAGCCCGTCCGGCCCGCGCCCCGACCGCACGCCACCGACGCTCCCACCCAGGTGATCGCGAGCGACCCCATCACCACTACAGCCCGACGTGCTGCCCCGCCCGCCGCAGGGGCTCCGCTGGCTGCACATGGGGTCGAGCACGACGCCCATGCAAGCCCTGAAGGCGCTGCGGAGACCGAGGAGGAGCTGGAAGAAGAGAAGTCCAGCAAGGGGCCGATCATCGCGATCAGCATCCTCGCGGGTCTTTTGGTGATCGGTGTCATCGCCCTGCTGCTGTTTTTGAACAGAGAGCCCGGCGGCGAAGCGCTGCCATCGCCTACACCGTCGCCGTCCGTTTCTGCGACTGAGAGCGAAAGCCCATCACCGACACCCACCGTCGAGAAGATTGCGGTGCCGCACGTCGTCGGGCTCGAACGCGCCGACGCTGAGAACCGCCTGCGCGATGCGGGGCTCTCACCCGTCGTCGAGGAAGTATCCGACGGCGCCACCGAGGACAACAACGGCACGGTGAAGAGCTCCAACCCCGACGGCGGCAGCGAAGTCGAAAAGGGCAGCGAGGTGCAGCTCCAGGTGTACACCTACGTGGTGAAAACCATTGAGGTACCCGGAAACCTGGTGGGCATGACTGAGCAGGAGGCCATCGACGAGCTCGTCGCGGCCGGGTTCAAGAAGGAGAAGATCGAGTTCGTCGAGGAAGAGACCGACGCGCAGCCAGCAGGCAACGTCATCAAGGTCACACCGACGGGCGCCGTCGACCCGGATAGCACCATCACCCTCACCATCGCCCGCGAATCGGATACTGCCGAGGTGCCCGATTTCACGGGCATGACCGCCGAGCGCGCCCAGCAACTCGCCGAGCAGAGCGGCTTCAAGGTGGAAGTCACACCAGTACCCACTGCTGACTACCCGGAGGGCCTCGTCTTCCAGCAGAGCGTCAACCCCGGAGCCTCGCTGAGCAAGGGCGAGACGATCAACTTGTCGGTGGCGCAGGCACCGGAGGAGCCGTCGCCCTCCGACGACGAGGGGGACGGCAACAACTAGCGCTCAGCGCTGCACTCCGCGAGCCAGTTGCCCAGCATCTCGTGCCCGCACTCGGTGAGCACGCTTTCTGGGTGGAACTGCACGGCTTCGAGGGCGAGTTCGCGGTGCCGTACCGCCATCACCACACCCGACGAGGTGCACGCGGTGATCTCTAGCTCGTCGGGGAGCGTTGATTCGACGATCGCGAGTGAGTGGTAGCGGGTAGTGCGCACCGGCGACGGGAGCCCCCTGAACACCCCGCGTCCGTCGTGGAACACGTCGGATACTTTGCCGTGCAATTGTTCTGGCGCGCGGTCGACGGTGCCGCCGAACGCTACGGCCATAGCTTGCAACCCGAGGCAGACGCCGAACAGCGGTAGGTGCCCGGCGAGGTTGCGGATCACATCGATGCAGACGCCAGCTGCCTCCGGGGTGCCGGGTCCTGGGGAGAGCAACACGCCGTCGTAGGGATCGTGCCAGGATGTGTCGTCGAATCGCGGATCGTCGTTGCGCCACACGTCCACCTCTGCGCCGAGCTGCTGTAGATATTGGACGATGTTGTAGACGAACGAGTCGTAATTGTCGATGACGAGGATTCGGGCCACGGCGTCATTGTGCCATCGATGTGTGGCGTCGCATACCATGGCGAGTGTGGATGGACGACGCAAGCTGCCGCGGCTGAGCCGGCCGCAGCGCCTTCCGCGCACTCGGGCCGGGCGCGTGGCCACTGTGCTCGTCTTCGTGTTGGCGGGCCTGCTCATCACCGTCTCTGGTATTGCGGCGAGGGGCACCGATCTGCGCAACGACCGCAACGTGTCCCTGCGCGACCTCATCAACACGCACGCCCAGCAAAACACACAGCTGCAGGAACAGATCGACGCGCTCCGAAGTGAAGTCGACGAGTTGTCGGCGCGGGATTTCTCGCTTGGGCAGATACGCCGAGACACAGACGAGGCGGAGATGGTTGCGTCGACGACGCCCGTCGCCGGGCCTGGCGTGCGCGTCACGCTGACGGATGCCCCTGCCGATGTGAAGCCGGCCGGCGTGGACGACGACGACCTCGTCGTACATCAGCAGGACATCCAGTCGGTAGTGAACGCGTTGTGGGCCGGCGGAGCCGAGGCCATGGCCATCCAGGGTCAGCGCGTGATCGCGACGACGGGCATCAAATGCGTGGGAAACACCGTCGTGCTGCATGGTGTGCCGTATGCGCCGCCGTACGTGATCGAGGCCATCGGTAGCCCCGACGATCTGGAGCAGGCACTCGAGAATGCTGAGGCGGTCCGGATCTACCGGGAGTATGTCGATGCGTACGGGCTGGGGTACACGCAGGAGCGCCTCGACGTCGTCGAGATGCCCGCATTCTCCGGCGTACTCGGCATCACGAACGCTGCTGCTGCGCCTACCCGGTGATTGAGTAGCGCCCTGCGCCGCCCCGCTGATTGAGTAGCCGCCTATCTCCCAGGCCCGATGGGTGAGTAGCCGCCGCAGGCGGCGTATCGAAACCACACCCCAGCAACGAGCCTCCTCGATAAGGAATGAGGGATTCCACCGTTTTTGGTGGAATCCCTCATTCCTTATGTGCCCGATGGTTTCGACACGGCCCTTCGGACCGGCTCAACCATCGAAGATCGGAGCCGGTGATTGGATAGCGTCCTCGCTCACCCCGGTGATTGAGTAGCACCCTGCGCCACGCCGGTGATTGAGTAGCACCCTGCGCCACCCCGGTGATTGAGTAGCGCCCGAAGGGCGCGTATCGAAATCACCCGACACGAAACTTCACAATCCGTACGCAGATGAGATGAAGGGCCCGATTTCGGGGGGTTAGGTCAAACTGCGTACGGATTGTGAAGTTTTTCTATCACTGCGTCTCGATACAGCGGCTACGCCGCCTACTCGACGGTCGGGGGATGGAAAGTGCCCACACCCGCTGGTTGAGTAGCCGCGAAGCGGCGTATCGAAACCGCCCTCACCCCGGGCTCGCGTGGCGTTACGGGGCGAGCTGAACTAGCATTGGCGCGTACCCGCAAGGAGGAACAGTGCCAGAATCACGAGTGCGCAAGGAAGCTGCCAAGAAGAAGCTTGCCAAGCAGCGCCACGAGCAAGCTGAAGAGCGTCAGCAAACGACGAAGCTTGCCAGCGGCGGCCGTGACTGGGTGCCGTGGGTGTTCATCCCCGTTGGCCTGTTGGGCGTGCTGTGGATGGTGGTCTGGAATCTCGCTGGGCGAATGATCCCGTTCATGCAGGCGCTCGGCAACTGGAACCTGGGCATCTCCATCGGCCTCATCCTCGCCAGCCTTGCCCTCATGACACTCTGGAAGTAGAGCCTTCCACGCGGAGCTCCTCGGCCATCCACATTACGGCGACGGCTGACCCACCCCGTGTGCGCGTGGCCGCGGGCGCGGGGGTTCGAGCGTCGTGTCTGCAATCTTCACCGCCGTACCGTAGGCGGTGATCTCGCCTACCGACTCGGAGATCTGCTCGGAGTCGAACCGCACGCCAATCACAGCGTCGGCCCCTGCCTCCTTGGCTTGCATCACCATCGCGCCCAATGCGTCCTGACGCGCCCGGGTATTGATGTAGAGCATGTCGGGGTTGTGCGCTTGATCGCGTGGCCGCGTCGCCACTCCGACGACGACACCAATGATCTCGGACATGTCCGGCAGCGTGTTCGTCGTCGTCACCGGTAGCGAGTACCGCAAGAACTCGGGCCGACGTGGGTCGACGTCCGGCTGTGGCCTCGGCGAGATGGGAGTCTCCATGCGCCTACGGTACAAGGTGATCGGCGCGCTCCGCCGTCGCAAGCTAGGATGCGAAGCGTGACTGACGAGAACCTGCCTACCGATTCTGAACAGACCGCCGTCCGGAAAGAGAAGCGCGACCGCCTCCTCTCCGCAGGCGTCGAACCGTATCCTGCAGACCTGAAACGCAGCCACACGCTCGAGCAGGTCCGCGCAGGGTGGGGCCACCTCGAGGCCGGGGAAGAAACCAACGACGAGGTCTCCGTCGGTGGCCGGGTGGTGTTCATCCGCAACACGGGCAAGCTGGCGTTCGCCACGTTGCAGGACGGCTTTACCCCTGACAACAACGGTGAGCGCCTCCAGGTGATGCTGTCGCTCGCCGAGGTTGGCGAGGAAGCTCTGGCCGCGTGGAAGTCCGACGTCGACCTCGGTGACCATGTGTGGGTCACCGGCCGAGTGATTGCGTCGAAGCGCGGTGAGCTGTCCGTCATGGCGTCTGAGTGGCGCATGGCGTCGAAGGCGCTGCGCCCACTCCCGACGATGCACAAGGACCTCTCCGAGGAGTCGCGCGTGCGTCGTCGGTACGTCGATCTGATTGTGCGCGACGAGGCGCGCGAGATGGTGCGCAAACGCTCGGCCATCACCCGCGCGGTGCGCGAAACGCTATACGCGCAGGACTACCTCGAGGTAGAGACGCCCATCCTGCAGCTCCTACACGGCGGTGCGGCGGCGCGCCCGTTCGGCACGCACCTCAATGCGTTCGACATCGACATGAGTCTGCGCATCGCCCTCGAACTCCATCTCAAGCGCACCATGGTGGGCGGAGTCAGCCGGGTATTCGAGATGGGGCGCGTATTCCGCAACGAGGGCGTCGACTCGTCGCACTCCCCCGAGTTCACCATGCTCGAAGCCTACGAGGCCTGGGGCGACCAGTTCTCCGTCGGGAAGCTCACGCAAGAGATCGTGCTGGCTGCCGCCGACGCGGTGGGCACCCGGCAGATTGAGACGCCACAGGGCACCATCGACCTGGATGGCGAGTGGCCCTGGGTGCCGGTGTATCCCCGCTTGTCAGAGGAACTCGGGCGCGAGATCACCGTCGACACTCCTGCCGACGAGTTGCGCGCCCTCGCCGACGAGCGCGGCGTGGAAGTGGATCCGGCGTGGGACGCAGGGAAGCTCGTCATGGAGCTCTTCGGCGAGATCGTCGAGCCGACGCTCATCCAGCCGACGTTCGTGTGCGACTACCCCGCCGTCGCCCAGCCGCTGGCGCGCATCAACAAAGAAGATCCGGGCAAGGTGCTCGCATGGGACCTCATCATCGGCGGTATGGAGCGCGGCACCGGCTTCACCGAGATGATCGACCCGGTGATTCAGCGCGACGTGCTCACGGCGCAGTCGCTGAAGGCTGCGGCAGGCGACCCGGAGGCGATGCAGCTCGACACCGACTTCATCGAGGCCCTCGAATACGGCGTGCCCCCGATGGGCGGACTCGGCATCGGCATCGATCGTCTCATCATGCTGCTCACGGGTGCAGGCATCCGCGAGACCATCCTCTACCCCCTGCTGCGCCCCCAGTCCTGACTGGCCCTTCTGCGGCTAGGCGGGCCGCATGGAGGAATGCCGCTACCGCATCGGTGATCACGACCGTGACTACGTCGTCGCGCAGGAGTACCTCCCCGAGGCGAAGAACGGCGACGTGCGCATGTTCGTCATGAACAGCCAGCCCCTCGAGGTGGACGGCCGGATCGCCGCGTTCCGACGTCGCTCGTCCGACTCGGACATGCGCTCCAACATGTCCGCCGGCGACAAGGCCAAGGCCGTGGAGGTCAACGTCTTCAGCCCCGGCGGGCTCGGCTCGTGCGAGGCGCTGTACGACATCGCCTTCTCCCCCGCCGTGATCGCCGACCTCGAGCGCAAGGTCAACATGCGGGCGCACTACGGCGCCCAGCTGCCGAACAAGGCGCTCAACACCATCTGAGCGCAGACCGGCGAAGAAGGATCAAGCCTTGTTGCGGTTTTCCGCAACAAGGCTTGATCCTTGTCATGCTCCCGACGGCGTCAGCCGCGGGATCGGGTCACTCGGCGTCGCCGGCACCCACCGGGTTGTCGCCGCCCTTGCCGTCGCGGCCGCGAGCCTCGAGTTCGGCGCCCACCTCGGCGTCGATGTTCTTCCAGTACTGGATGAAGCGCGGGTAGACGATGTCGTCGAGGTCCGGCGCCTGGCCGGCGAGGGTGTCGACGAGACGGGCGCGCTGGGCGTCGTCGAAGACCTCGCGCACGAGGGTGTGCGCCTGGCCCCAGTCGTCGTCCTCGCTGTGGAGGGTGTACGCCGAGCGCACCATCTCGCCGTCGGCCTCCCAGCCGTTGTCCACCGGGCCCTCGACCTCCTGGTAGCCGCGACCGTAGGAGTTGGGCGCGTAGACCGGAGCGTCACCGCTGTGGTGGTACTGCATCTGCCCCTCCTTGTCGTAGGAGTTCACGGGGCAGACGGGAGCATTGACCGGCAGCTGGTTGTAGTTGGTGCCGATGCGGTTGCGCTGCGCGTCCGGGTAGGAGAAGATGCGGCCGAGCAGCATCTTGTCGGGGCTCACGCCGGTGCCGGGCACGGTGTTCGACGGGGAGAACGCCGCCTGCTCGATCTGCGCGAAGTGGTTGGTGGGGTTCTCGTTGAGGGTGAAGCGGCCCACCTCGATGCGCGGGTAGTCCTTCTTCGACCAGGTCTTGGTGAGGTCGAACGGGTTGAAGCGGTATTCCTTGGCCTCGTCGTACGGCATGACCTGGACGTGGAGGGTCCAGCTCGGGTACTCGCCGCGCTCGATGGCCTCGAACAGGTCGCGACGGTGGAAGTCCGCGTCTTTGCCGGCGAGGGCCTCGGCCTCCTCGTTGGTCATGTTCTCGACGCCCTGGTCGGTGAGGAAGTGGTACTTCACCCAGTAGCGCTCGCCCTCGGCGTTGACCCACATGTAGGTGTGCGAGGAGTAGCCGTTCATGTTGCGCCAGGACTTCGGCAGTCCGCGGTCGCCCATGAGGTAGGAGACCTGGTGCGCGGACTCGGGGCTCAGCGTCCAGAAGTCCCACTGCATGTTGCCGTCACGCAGGCCGGAGGCCGGCATGCGCTTCTGCGAGTGGATGAAGTCGGGGAACTTCATGGGGTCGCGGAGGAAGAACACGGGGGTGTTGTTGCCCACCATGTCGAAGTTGCCCTCGTCGGTGTAGAACTTCAGGGCGAAGCCGCGGACGTCGCGCCAGGTGTCGGGCGAGCCGAGCTCACCGGCGACGGTGGAGAAGCGGGCGAGCATGCGGGTCTTGGCACCGGGCTGCAGGAAGGCGGCCTTGGTGTACTTGGAGACGTCGCCGGTCACCTCGAACTCGCCGAAGGCGCCGGAGCCCTTGGCGTGCGGAGAACGCTCGGGAACGCGCTCGCGGTCGAAACGGGCGAGCTTCTGGACGAGGGCGACGTCGTGGAGGAGCAGCGGGCCGTTGGCGCCGATGCTGAGCGAGTGGGCGTCGGACTGACGCGGCTCGCCGGTCTCGGTGGTGGAGGGAATGGACGGATCAAACTTGGTCATGATTGGTCCCTTCATGCGTGGTGGTTGGGTCTGGTTGACGACATCTGGCGCACAGTCCTCGGTAGATCACCTCGGCCTGGTCCACCTCGAACCCGTGGTCGACCGGGGGCTCGAGGCAGGGCGCGGCACCGACGGGGCACGGCACGTCCTCGAGCCTGCCGCACTCGCGACAGACGACGTGGTGGTGGTTGTCCCCGACCTCGAGCTCGTACTGCGAGCCACGACCGTCGACGGCCACCCGGCGCAGCAGGGCCGCGTCGGTGAGGGCGTGGAGGACGTCGTAGATCGCCTGTTTCGAGACCGTGCCCAGCCGTTCCCGCACGGCGGACGCGACGTCGTCGGCCGTGGAGTGGGGATGCTGCTGGATGACCTGCAGCGTGGCGAGCCGGGGACTGGTGACGCGGAGCCCGGCAGCGCGCAGCGACGCTGCGTGGTCCACCGGTTCCAGAATCCTCATGCCACCAGCCTAGCCCATTTCTGGACTTGATCAATAAAAAAAAGAAATCCAGTCAGCTTTGGTGCTCGCGCAACGCGCGGAAGGTGTCGAGCTCCGCCTTCGGGCGACATCGGCGGCATGGAGCGCGGCACCGGCTTCACCGAGATGATCGACGCGGTAATTCAGCGCGACGTGCTCACGGCGCAGTCATCCGTGAGACCATCCTCTACCCCCTGCTGCGCCCCCACAGCAGCTGACCCCCTGCCAAAGGCTCAGGCCTCTGACACGTATTCCGCTCAGTTGCGGAACACGTGTCAGAGGCCTGCTTTAGTTAGGCCCCCGTCCTCGGCATGCCGGGCCGCGGACGATCAGCGTCGCGCTGGGGCGGCTGGGGCTTCTCCGACGGACCCTGCCCGGAGCCGTCCGCGTCGCCATCGTCTGACTCCCCGTCATCCGACGGGTCAGGCTGCGGGTCCGGATCGGGCTGCGGATCAGGATCAGGCTGCTCGGGCAGCCCAACGTTCACGATCGCCGGTTCCATCACGGGAGCCTTGGAGGTTCCCGGACGAGAGTTACCCGACTTCGCAGTCACCGTGAGCTCCGCCACGGCCATCCACGGGTTGTCCTCGGCTGGCTCGTCGGGGTCCGGCCACGCGTTCAGACCGACGAACTTCACGTACCGGCCGCGCGCGTCGAACGAGAGCTGCTGCCAGTCGTCGATGCGCTCCAGCGTGCCCTTCAGCACGGGTTCGCCCCAGTTCTTGCCATCGTCGGAGACGTAGAGCTCGAAGTCCTTGGCCTGTCGGGCCTTCGACCCTGGCCTGGGCAGGTGCCCCAAACCGCACAGATCCTGCACCTCACCGGTATCGACAATGATGTGGTGCGCGAAGGGCGTGTTGTGATCCCATTCCGTGTGCCAGTAGGTGGCGGGATTGCCGTCCACGGCGGCGCTGCCCGGCCCGTTGCCGGGGCCTTCACCCCACGTCTGCCCGGTGTCCGCGGAGACGAATTTCGGCGTCTTCGGCTCGCCACAGGTGGATTCCATCACCACGCCTGCGCTCACCTTGCCTGCTTTCGAGTCAAGAATGAACGGCAGGAACGCCTTGCCGAGTGCGGCGTCGACGTTCGTGAGCGTCAGTGTGAACTCCTTGCTCTCCCCGGCCGGGACCACCGGAATCTTGGGCAGGTCGGATACCTTCCAGCCCTCGGGGAACTGCGCGTGCAGCGTCGCGTCGCGAACGTCAGCCGTGCCGTTGTTGATGACCTTCAGCGTGAGCTTCGCCGTCTGGCCTGGCCACAGCTGCGTGCGCTCCGCCTGCAACGCCAACCCGACGGCGGGCGTGATGCTCCACCTATCGGCGCTCATGTCGCCGGGAAGCTGCGCGAGCTTGCCAGCCTCGAGCTTCTGTTCCGGGTACTCCTTGCCGCCCAGGTTGCGGTGAGGACGGACCTCGTCGCCGTCGGTCTCCGACAGCACCGCGTTGGTGGTGGCGTTGGTGACCCGGTAGATGCCGTCACCGTCGCGGATGATCTGCCATTTCTGCTTGTTCGCAGACTGATCCTCAATGGAACGGCACGGCTCGAAGTTCGGCGCGGCACCAATCTCGGTGACGACGCCGAGCGTCTCGAAGCCCTTCGACATCGCGAGGCACTGGCCCGTCACGCTGGAGCGCAGCTGGTAGTAGCGATCCGGCGTGGGCGTGAGGTACCACGTATCGGTGCCGTACACGTCGGGCTCAATTCCCGTCTCGCCCAGCACCTTGTTCGGCTCACCGTGGAGCGAGAACCGATACATGCCCTCCTCCAGCGGCTGATCGTCGACGTTCATCCACTGCGGCGAACGCCCCACGGCGTCGATATCCGACTTGAACTGGTTCCAGCTCTTGCCGCCGTGGTTGCCCGTCCACCCCATCTGCGCGACGAAGCGGAGGCCGTCGCGGATACGTTCGGCCTGGGCGTTTTCCGTCATGGCCTCAGCGTGGTCGACCCACATCGACGCCTTCACGCCCGTGAGCTGCGGGTGCCCCGGCTCAACGCGCCCATGGCTGCCGAAGAACACGCCGGGGTGCCACCTAGACGTCCACAGATTCTCCGGATGAATGGAGATGTCCTGCGTGGGATGGCGAGTGTCGTAGAGCGCCAGCGAGGCGTTCATGATCTTGTGCCCGCGATCGAGGATCGACTTGGCGGGGACGCCGCGGTCGATCCAGTGCTCCACCACGATGTCGGAATCGAGCTGCACCTTCGTCGCGCCGTGGATGCCGTCGTTCCACATGCGCAACGTCAAGCCCTTGCTCTTGGCGTGCGCATTAACGGTGTTCACGAAGTCGAACACGGCGTTGTTGATGGTTTCGAACATATCACCAGTGACCGCCTCGTCGCCGAACTTCTCGCGCACGCACTCAACGAGGCGCTTGTAATGCGCCGGATCGCTACCCAACATGTACTCGTCCGAACCGACGTGCCACTGCTTCGGCTGGAACACCTCGATGTATTCATCCATGAGGTCCAGGTAGAACTTGACCGCATCGGGATTACAGACGTCGAGCCTATTGGGCTGATGCTTTCCGTCGTCATCAATGAGCTGGAATTCCGGGTAATTCTCCAGCACGACGCCCATGTGGCCGGGCGAGTTGATCTCCGGAATCACCTCGATACCCATGGCGTTCGCCTTCGCGACGAACCTCTTCGCCTGCTCCTTCGGGTAGTAGCTCCACGTGTTGAGCTTGGGGTATTTGTCGGATTTCACCTTGATCTGCAGCAGCACCTGGTTGAGCTTGAGGTCGGCCATCTCGACGAGCATGCGGTCGATCCACTCGTCGGAGATGTTCACCTCGTAGGCGCTGATGGTGAGGCCGCGCTCGGAGTATTTCGGCTTGTCGACGGTGTGCCCAGCCGCGAGCGTCGTGTCTTGGCGAAGCAGCTGCGAGACGGTGCGGGTTCCGTAGAACGCGCCCGCCTTCGTGGCCGCGACGATGGTGACGCCGTCGGCGCTCACATCCAGGGAGTATCCCTCGTCGCCGAGCTCGTCCTGCTTGGGAGGATCGATGCGCACCTCGATGTCACTCGCCTGTGCACCGCTAGTGACGAACTGTGCGGGGGCTCCGTCGCGGTAGTTGCCGATCTCGCGCGAGAGCAGGTCGGCGCTGGCGCGGAATTCCTCGGGCGCGACGATGCGGGTCTGGTCGCCGAGCTTCCAGGAGCCATCAGCGGCGCTCCAGTCAGTAAGCGACGGAACCGTCACGGGCGGCGTGGCCGGCTCGGGGTCAGCCTCCTGCGTGGGTTCGCCCAGCGCGACAAGGCTGAAGTCGTCACCTTGCACCCAGCGATCGCCGGTCATCGTCGAGCCTGCGTACACCTGGATCTGCCGGTGCTCGCCGGAATTGAATTCCACGACGAATTTCGTGTACCCCTGCAGGTCACCAAATGTTTTCTGCGCAATGGTGTCGGTGCCGATCTCCGTTGGGCGCACGCCGATCCTGCCTTCACCGGCGTTACCGCCGACGGTGTCTCCTGTGGTGAGCCAGCCTGTGAGGCGGTAGTCAGTGTGCGGAGTGACGGCGACGTTCTGCGTCATCAGGTGTTCCCCGCCGGCTGCGCGTACCCAGAATTGCCGGCGGCCCACATTCGCCCACGCAGATTGGGTGTCAATGCCGCCACGGTTCGACGGGCTCCAGCCGCCGGGAACGTCAAACTTGTCGCTGCGCTCGAAGGACGGATCCACCAGCAGGTTCGGGTAGGTGATCTTGCCCTTGTCGTCGAGGGTCACTTTCATCAGCGCGACGTTGTACTCGTTCCACACCGACATCGCGAAGTAGAGCTCGCCCTTGGGCGACCACGGGTGCATAAAACCGCCGTACAACCCCGGGTAGTCCTGCTGGGTGGCGAGCACTTGAGGCTCCTGCCAGGGCCCCGTCGGCTCGGTAGCCGTACGCAAGACGAGGTCGGCGTTGCCGTCGAGATAGACCATCTGCCACAACCCGGAGTGCGGGTCCTTGCGCACCGACAGCTCGGCCACCGGGCCCTTGATCAGCGGGGCGATCGACGCGTAATCCTTCGTCCAGGCTGAGCCGGTGTAGAACTCCCAGACGCTCTTGTCGAGCAGCTCGCTCTCCTTCACGCGGGCGAGGTGCGCGTCGCCGAGGCGTCCGTTCGGGGTGCCGAAAATGTAGACATATCCGCCATCCTTGGCGAAGGCTTTCATCTGCAGCGGGTCGTTGCCGTCGGGGTTTTCGAAGCGCGGGGCGTCGTCGGTCTTCCAGGTTTCCCCGCGGTCGTCGGAGTACGCCATCTGGGCGAAGTTCGTATCCCACTGGCCGGGCTCTCCCCAATGCCGCACCGACATGAAGTCGAGGTACTGGCGCTTGCCCACTGCGATGCCGGCCGTGGGGATGACCGTCATCTCGTCATTGTCGACTTTCTTGCCCTCGATGATGCCCTTGGCTTTGCCGTCCTCGCCGGTGAGCGCCCAGTTGAAGGTCATGCCGTCAGCGAGATCCTTGTCCGTGGAGCGCAGCAGCACGTTCGAGCGCCAGTTATCGAAGCCGGCTCCGTCTTTACCGGGATTCGTGAAGGTGTCGCCGAAGGCGGTCAGAATGCCGCCGTCACCGTCCTCCCACATCACGCCGAGGTCCGTCGCTCCGATGTCCCACTTTTCTTTGGTGTTGGTGACCGCGTGTTGGCCTGTCATTTCCTCCACGAATACCGCGGGGCTCGGAGTCGCAGCATCGGGGGCAGCTTCTGCATTGAGCGCTGGCGTCGAAGTCATCGTCGCCACCATACAAACTGCTGTCAAAGCTCCCACTCGTTTACGGATCCGAGGTGGGGGTTGATTTGGCATCGTTACCTCATCTGTTCGGCAGCTCGCCGCTTCGCGAACTGTAATCGTTTACGTTGTAGACTAGCGACGCATGGGTCAAAGTGAAGGCCCTCAGCCAATTTGAGGCGCATTCTTGAGCGCACCGCGTGGTTCTCCTCCAGCTTTGCCGTCTCCTGAACGGAGGCATTCGGTAGGCTGGCGGCATGTCCGAGAACCATCCGGCCCGTCGCATCCGCATCGGCGACGCCGACCGCGATGCCGCACTCACCGTGCTGCAGGAAGCGCACGCCGCAGGCAGGCTCGATCTGGCCGAGTTTGAAGAGCGGCAGGAACAAGCGCTCCAGGCCAAGTACCGCGTCGAGCTGGACGATCTTATTGATGATCTCCCCGAGGGAAGGGCGCTCATCGCGCAGTCCGACGGTGTACCCGCCAGCGCTCCTGCCGTCGGTGCTCGGAGCGGCCATGTGCCGACACGCGTCGGGGAGGACCGCCCATTTCACCTAGCGCTGCTGAGCGGTCGCGACATCATGCTGGAACCCGGCTCCCCCGGGATTCGCACCTTTGCGTTTTGGGGCGGGGACGACATTTATCTGCGCGACTGTATGGGGCCAGGTGCCGTCGTGACGCTGGATGTGTCTGCGGTGATGGGTGGTCACGACATCTACGTTCCGCCGGGCGTGCGCGTCGTCGACGAGTGCGTGGCCATCATGGCGGGCAACGACGTCGATGCAGCAGCGCACGGCGACGGCTCGAACGGAACGCTGATCTTGCGTGGTTTCCAGTTTTGGGCCGGATGCGACGTGCACCTCGACCCACAAACGGTGCAGCGCCCGGGGCCATAGTGATCGGCCAGGGGCGCCACATCGGCACACGCAAGCCTTAGGGCGTGTTGCTAAAGGGGTCTGGGGGTGTTTCGCGCGAGAATTGGGACGTGTCGCGCGATGTGATCTCTGACGAAGTCTGGGCACGGATCGGCCCGTTGTTCCCTGCTCCCAAACCGACGGGG
>JAEZVO010000060.1 GCA_023443125.1 Actinomycetes bacterium | reverse complement strand
GCACGTCGAGGTCTTCCAGATGAGGCGTGTAGGAACCTTCATCTTCGGAGGGCCTCGACCCCTCCAGCCAGCCGCCACGCCGCAAACCCCAACAGCGCTACCTACACCCTGGTTTGTGAAGAGCCAGCTAACACCATAAGGAATGCTGGAACCCACCTGAACGCGTGGGGTCCAGCATTCCTATCTACTGTGCGCCTTACTCTGCGCATGCCTGGGTTTCGGGGCTCGGAATTCCCGCCTGAACCGCCACGTCGGCGACACTCAGCGCGGCTCAGTCCGCGCCCAGTCCAGATCCTGCACCCGCACCTCGCCCGCATCCCAGCCGGCGGCGAGTGCCTTGCGCACGTCGTAGGTGTGCTCGTGGGTGATGAGATCCAGCGAATAGCGGTTGATGCCCGGCAGCAGTGGGCCGATGAGTTTCACCGGCGAACGCGGAAGCCTGAGCGGTCTCAGCGCCCGGCCTGTCACCTGCCCCAGAACCGAGATGAGCACCTCGTCGCGAGAATACGGCTCGGGATCGGCGATGTTGTATGCCCCGGGTGCCCACGCAAGTGCCTGCACAGCAGCGCGGGCGAGCCCATCGACGTCAGTGAGACTCAGTTGCACGTCAGGGCCAGGCAGCAGCAGCGTGTGCCCCCTGACCAGGCGCCGCAGCCTCGGCACCAGATGGCGTTCGTCGAGTCCGTAGACCGCCGTCGGGCGCAACACCACAGCGCCCTGTGCCAGGGCCATCGTCTCGCCCATTGCCTTGGTACGTCCGTAGTGGCCGAGGTGGCCCTCGGACGTCGGATGGGACTCGTCGGCTAGGTGCCGCCGCTGGCGTGAGGAGTAGACAGACGAACTAGACATCCACACCACGGGGCGCTCCCCCACCACGCCCAACAGACGGCTGGCGCCCTCGACATTGACCACCCGGAAGTGCTGCGCCCGGCCCGTATCCCCCACGGCTGCCGCGCAGTGCACCACCGCGTCACATCCGCTGAGGTCCGGGGTCTCGCAGGCGGCGTCCCACCGTCGAAACTCTCCCGGCACCGGAGTCCTGCCCAACGCGACGACACGGTGCTTCCTCTGACGCAGCGCCTGCGCCACGTGCCTACCAACGAACCCGCTCGCCCCCGTCACGGCCACCGTCAGCGCAACCACAACGACCTCCACTGCGGCAGCCCGGCACCGACGTCGGGGACTGCGCGCGTGACGCGGGGCCGGATGGGCGCGAAAATGCGCAGCGCGTCCGCGACCATCGCCAGCGCCAACCCTCGGCCCGGGCAGGCGTGGGCGCCGGCCCCGAACGCCAGTTGCGCCTGGGCAGGTGGCTGCGGGTGCTGCACGCTCGGCTCCGGACGGGCAATCGCAGGCAGCAGGTACAGCAGCAGATGCTCTCCCCTGCGCACCGGACGTCCCTCCACCTGGCTGTCATCCCCCGCGATCCGCGGGAGCAGTGGCGTCGGTGCGATCACGCGCATGAGTTCGGCAGCCATCACCTCCGGGTCGCGCTGGGCATCCGGGAAGAGGTCATCATCGGCGCACCATGCCAGCGCGCGGGGAATGGCACTCAGCATGGTCGTGGTGGCAGCGACGGCCAGCATCACCTCGCTCGGCCCCAGCCCGGGGAACTCCTTCTCCAGGGGTGCCGTGAGGTTGCGGGACGTGTCGCCAGCCAGGTGAGCACGCACGGAGATGGCCGCGACGACACGTGTGGCGGCGGTGAGGGCCAGGGCACGCTCACGATCTGCAGTCATGCCGAGCAGGTCCAGTGTGACGAGCCCCGCCATGATGCGGGACATCGTCACCACGTCGATGGCCTCTGCCGTCATCGCCTGCGCGTACTGATCCAGCACGGGCTGCCAATGGCGGGCGAGCCGGCGGATGCCCGCACCCGTCAGCGCTGCCCCCAGCTCGCGGCGAGACTGTCGGTGCGCGCTCCCGTCCCCGTCGAACCAGCTCTCGCCTGCGCTGCCTTGGCCACGCACCAGCCCCCCGGTGGTGTGCCTGTCGGTGCGATCCAGCGGCACCTTCGTGAGCACCTCCCGCACACCCTCAGCACTGGCGACGATCCGTCGCCCCGGCAGGCGCGTGTGCCTGCCGATGCCCAGCGCCGCGAACACCAGCGGATGAGCGGCCACGTGTACGAGCCGGTCGCGGATGCGTGCCTTCCCCATCAGCGCCCCTGCTCTTTCCCGATGTGCTGCTGCACCAGTAGCCGGGCTGCCTGACGATCGGGTTTGTTCGAGCGGCCTGAGGTGGGCACGGTGTCGAAGATGATGTGATCGACGACGAGCCCCAGCTCCCGAGCCTTGCGTTGGAGCACCCCGCGCAGCTTGTCCGAGCGGGCTCCCGCCTCCACGAGCAATGCCAGCTTCTCGTCGCCGTCATCGGCGGGCACGCCGAGTAGCAACGCGACGTCGACCCCTTCGACGGTGAGCCTCGGCTCGTAGAGGCCCGGATAGATGTTGTGCGTGCCCCGAAGGATCATGTCCTTGCTGCGTCCCTGAAGCCACAGCTCACGGCCCTCGAGCACGCCCAGGTCGCCGGTGGCGACATCGTCGCGCCATTGCCCATCGACGTATCTCGGAGCCATCGAGCGGCCGGAGAGGATGATCTCGTCGTCCTCAATGCGCGCGTCCACGCCGTCGAAGAGCCGGCCCACGTGATCGCCGCGCGCGTCGTCGGTGAGCTTGTCGCGCGATTCGATCGCCGCCGCCGGGAAGACCTCGGTCATTGCGTACACTCCCCACGCCTCGTCGGCACCGGCTGCGCGCAGCCGGGAGAGCAGGTTGGCCGTCACTGTGGCCGAGCCCGCGAAGACGCGGCCGGTCGTCGTGGCTCCGGCAGCCAGCGCGGCACGCCACTGGGGCGGGGTCAGATAGGTGTGGGATGGACGCCATTTCCGTAACTGCCCGGCCAGTCGTCGGGGATTGCGTGCGGGCAGCACGATGGGTTTGCCGAGCGCGTAGGCCGGCAGCATCGCAAAGAAGGTGCCCGCCATGATGGGCCCCGGAGCATCGGCGTCGAAGAGGGTCGAGACCATCTCCGCGCCCGCCGACAACGAACCGGCCGTGTGCACAACGCCCACCGGATGCGAGGTGGTGCCGGAGGTGAACACCGTCAGCGCAGACTGGTCCTCCTCCACTCCGTAGCGCCGCACCTGCGCGCCACCCACATCGTCGATGGAGACGATCTCCGGCCAGATCCTCCAGTCCGGCAGCCCTGCCGGGCGCCGCAGCCAGCCCGGCCCCTTGAGCAGGAATCTGAGCCCCGGTTCAGCGACGACGAAGTCCGGCATCGTCTCCTCCAGCCTGCGCTGCACCAGCTCGGTGCCGCCTTTGGGGCTGATGAGGTCGATACGGATCCCCATGCCGACCGCCGCGAGCGCGAGCGCGAACGAGGCCGGGCCGGGGCGGACCATGAGGACGAAGTTGCGGGCCTTGCGCCCCCGCAGCCCGCCCGCGTACGTCCGCACCAGATCGGCAAACTCTGCGCGCGAGATCCAATCAATCCCCAGGAAGACCGGGTCGTCAGGACGATCGGCGAGCCCGTCGAGCACACGTTGCAGCAGCAGCTCACTCATCGCGGGTCCTCCTCCTTGCCGCCGGCGCCCTGGCCTAGGTACCAGCGTGCCGTATGGACGACGCCCATCGCCTTCAACCGCCGTGTCGAGTTCTCACTGACCATGCCGCGGCACTGCACGATGCGCGGCGTCGTGGCACGCATCGCATTGAGAAACTGCCTGTCCGTGGGGGCGCCGCGCCGCAGCCAACCACCTGAGGCGAGGTAGGCGTCGGCGCGCACTGCCATGTTGTTGCCGGCGTGCATGCGGTAGGGAGTGAGAAACTGCGGCCCGCGATTGGTCGGGCGCCACCGCCCGAACCACGCCGCCAGTCGCACCTGGGCAGCGAACAGCAGCCGTGCCAGCAACCCGTTCTCATCGCGACGGGCGGTGATCGTCCCGCACACCAGGTCGGCATCCTTGATCGCGTCCTGGGCGTGGGCAAACCATTCAGGTCTTGGCAGACAGTCGGCATCGGTGCGGGCAAACCATGGCGCGCCTCGGGATATGAGCCAGCGTGCGCCGGTGTCGGCGGCGCAGCCCACTCCCTTCTCAGGCTCGGCCAGGACCGTGACCGGAAACGGTGCCGACGTAGCGAAGCGCCGCACGACGTCGGCGGTGTCGTCGGTGGAGGCGTTGTCGACGACCACAAGCTGAAACTCGTGGCACGTCTGCCGGGCGAGCGCGTCGAGTGTGGCCGCAATGCCGCGCGACTCGTTGTACGCGGGGATCAACACGCCGGGCAGAGCCATCTCAGCCACGCTCCCACGGCATGACCTGGATGGAGATGCCGCCACCCAGCCCGACGAGCAGGCTGCGCTCGCCGGGCGTGATGCTCTCCCAGACTCGCGAGAGCTGAATGGACAACGACGCGGAGGCGATGTTGCCCAGCTCAGGCACGGTCCACACGAGTTGTTCGTGGCGCGCACCCACGACATCACAGAATCGTTCGGTATACGGCACCGTCACCTGGTGGACGAAGACGTGCCGGAAATCCTGCATGTGGTGGCCGTCGCGGCGCAGCAGGGCATCGATCACATCGGGCCCCAAACGCTCGAATGCGAGCCGTAGCTCCGTGCCGGCACCTGTGAAGTAGAGCTTGTCGAAATCGAATGGATGCCGGGAGCCGCCGCCGAAGATGCCGCCGACGTCCCAGTGCTCGGAGCGGGTCTCAGCCATCGGCCGGCCAAGACCGGGGCCCGGCCCCTCGCCCAGCACCACGGCCCCACCAGCATCGCCGAAGGTGAAGCCTGCGAAGTGCGTCATAAATTGCCGAAGCGATTCCAGTCGCCACCTGATCGATCGTGTCGGGGTCTCCCCCGTGACCACCAGTGCCCGCGAGTATGCGCCCGAGGCGAGCAGTGTCGTCGCGATCTCGATCCCGTTGATGAACGAGTTGCAGGCGTTGGTCACATCGAAGGCGTGTGCGCGGATGCCCAGCTCGTGCGTGACGACGTGCGCGGTCGCAGGCTCGATGAAGTCTCGTGAGGCAGATGCGAACACCAGCAGGTCCACCTCCGACGGCGCCACGCCTGCTGCCTCCAGCGCTGCCTGCCCAGCGCGGGCGGCGAGCGTCGAGGCGTACTCGTCCTCAGCCACCATGCGTCGGGTACGGATGCCGGTGACCCGTTCGACGACACCCTGCGGCAGCCGGAATCCAGAGGCCTGACGGATGCGGTCCTCAATTTCCACAGAAGGCACGACTCTCGAGGGCAAGGCCTCGGCCGCGCCCAGCACTGTGATTCCCACTAGGCGGTGGGTCCCCCGTGTTGTTGCGGGGGCTGGGTCGCAGCCCACGGGGCCTGCGGCTGTGAGGCAGAAGTCTGCGGGGCCAGATCCTGTTGCTGCGCAGACGCCTGCTGCGGGGACTCCAGCTGCGACGGCGCCCCTGCGATCTGCTGAGTGGTCGGCCGCTGGGCCTGCTTGCCGGTGGCCTTGCACTTGGCAGCGCCCTGGTTGTCGAGCGCCTTCGCCTCGTCGATCGCGGCCTGGACGGTCTCGTCGGACTTCTTCCGGTCTCTCGCCGTCTGCTCGGCGATCTCTGCTTGGACGTCGATCTTTTCGGGCGGCGTGAATTGTTTCGCACCCTCGGAGACGTAGGTGCGGCTCTCGTTGCTGTTGCCACCGCCCATCGCGTTGCCGAGGCCCTTGAGTGCATCGTTGAGCTCGGAGGGCACGACCCACACCTTGTTGGAGTCGCCTTGCGCGAGCTGCGGCAGCATCTGCATGTACTGATAGGCCAGCAGCGCCTGGTCGGGCTGGCCAGCGTGGATAGCCTGGAACACCGTCGTGATGGCCTGCGCCTCACCTTCTGCCCGCAGCATCGCCGACTGGCGGTCGGCCTGCGCGCGAAGCACCGCCGCTTCCCGCTCACCTTGAGCGCGCAGAATGGCCGACTCGCGGTCACCGCCCGCGTTCAGCACCTGCGACTGACGCTGACCCTCGGCGAGCAGAATCTGCGCACGCTTATCGCGCTCCGCGCGAGCACCCTTCTCCATGGCATCGCGGATCGTCGCCGGCGGCTCAATCGAGCGAAGCTCCACACGGTTGACCTTGATGCCCCACTTGCCCGTGGCTTCGTCGAGCACCGAACGCAGCCGATGGTTGATTTCCTCGCGGGAGGTGAGCGTCGCCTCCAGATCCATGCCGCCGATGATGTTGCGCAAGGTGGTCATGGTGAGCTGTTCGATGGCCGCGCGGTAGTTCTGCGCCTCGTACGCGGCACGACGGGGTTCGACGATCTGGAAATAGATCACGGAGTCGATCGACACCATGAGGTTGTCTTCCGTGATGACGCCCTGCGGCGGGAACGAGACCACCTCTTCTCGCATATCAAGCAGATATGCCACCCGGTCGAACAACGGCAAGATCAGGTGCGGGCCGGGGCCCAGCACTTTGTGCATCTTGCCGAGGCGCTCGATGATGGCCATCTGCTGCTGACGGATGATCTTCAGACTCATCGCCAGCAACAGAACCACCAGCGCGATGAGGGCAATGATTACGTATTCCACGTCGCGTTCCTTTCTAGAATCCGGCGTCGAGCGGTGTTGCTGCAGAAGATGGGTAGACCAGCAATGTGATGCCGTCCATGCCGAACACTTCGATGTGCTGTCCTTCGATAATCCGCACCTGCGGGTCGTAGGGCCGTGCCTCCCACACCTGCCCGTCGACGCGCACCTCGCCGCTGGCGGGGGTGATCTCGGCCGTCGCCACGCCGGTGGCGCCTACGAGTTGATCGAGTGACGAGCGGTAGCCGGGCGAGTTCCGCACGCGGTCGAGCAGCGATGGGCGCAGCAGCCACAGCGTCAGCGCCGCTACCGCGATACCCACGAGCGCTTGCAGCCACACCAAACCGGGCGCGACGAACCACGTCGCCCCCGCCGCCAGGGCGCCCACGGCGAGCATGAGGAGGGTGAGATCCAGGGTGAGGAGTTCGGCTGCGGCCAGGGCGATGGCGACGAGACCCCAGCCGATCCAGCCGTTGGCACGGAACCAGGCGACGAGCCAGTCCACGGGTCACGCTCCTCGCGCGGCCCATCGGCCGTCGACGTAATCTACGCGCAATGCGGTGTCGAACGCGTCGCTGAGGTTAGCGGAGGTCAAGGTGTCGTGCAGGGGCCCCGATGCGACGATACGCCCGTGGTTCATCAGCATGCAGTGCGTGATACCAGCCGGAATTTCCTCGACGTAGTGCGTCACCAATACCGACGCGGGCGAGAACGAGTTCGAGAAGAGGTCACCCAGTGTGGCGACGAGCGCCTCTCGCCCCGCGATGTCGAGGCCGGCGGCGGGTTCGTCGAGGAGGAGCAGTTCGGGGTCGGTCATGAGTGCGCGAGCCACCTGCACGCGCTTCTGCTCGCCGGATGACAGCGTGCCGAACGTGCGGTCGGCGAACTGCGCGATGCGGAACTCGTCGAGCAGCTGATCGGCGCGCGCGAAATCCCACTCGTCGTAGTCTTCGTTCCACCGCCCGACGACGGCGTAGGCGGCGGAGACGACGAGGTCGCGCACCTTCTCGTTCGCCGGAATGCGTTCTGCCAGCGCCGACGAGGTGAGGCCAATGCGGGGACGCAGCTCGAACACGTCGACGGCGCCAATGACCTCGCCGAGCACCCCGACGACGCCGTCGCTCGGGTACAGCTGCGCGGCGAGGAGCTGCAGCATCGTGGTTTTACCGGCGCCGTTGGGGCCGATCACCACCCAACGCTGATCGTCGTCGATGCGCAGGTCGATGTTGTCCAGCAGCACCGCCTGCCCACGTCGAACTGTGACGCCCGCCAATTCCGCTACCGCTGTTGCCATGTCTCCAAGCCTACCTGTAGCGAGCTTCGTCGGCGGGCGATCCAGCCGCGAGCCACCCAGCTGCGCCTACGCCCCCGTGGAGTGGAGACCGCCGTCGACGTGAACCATCTCCCCCGTCGTGGCGGGGAACCAGTCAGACAGCAGCGCGACGACGGCCTTCGCTGCGGGGCGGGCGTCCTTGGCGTCCCAGCCCAGCGGGGCGCGCGTGCCCCAGATGTCGTTGAACTTGTTCGCGCCGGGAATGGCCTGCTTCGCGAGGGTGTCGATGGGGCCGGCTGCGACGATGTTGGAGCGGATCCCGTCGGCCCCGAGGTAGCGGGCGAGGTAGCGTGACGTCGACTCGAGCGCCGACTTCGCCACACCCATCCAGTCGTAGGCCGGCCACGTCACCTGTGCGTCGAAGGTGAGCCCGACGATAGATCCGCCTTCTGCCATCATCGGCTTGGCCGCCATGGCGAGGGACTTCAACGAGTACGCGGAAATCTGCAGCGCCTGTGCGACGTCGGCCCACTCGGTGTCCAGGAATCGCCCGCCGAGTGCAGTCTCGGGGTTGGCGAAGGCAATGGAGTGCACGACGCCGTCGAGGCGCTCACCGAAGTGCGGTTCGAGCGCCGCCGGCAGCCCGGCGAGGTGCTCGTCGACGGTGACGTCGAGCTCAATCACCGGCGGCGCTGGGTCGAGCCGTTTTGCAACACGGTTGGCAAGCCGCAATGCGCGCCCGGCGCCGGAGATGACGACGTTGGCGCCTTCTTGCTGCGCGATGTCGGCGACGACGTACGCAATCGACGTGTCGATCGTCACGCCCGTGACGAGAATGTTCTTGCCTTCGAGGATGCCCATGTCTTCGTCCTTATCTCTCAGTGCCCCATGCCTAGCCCGCCATCCACGGGGATGACGGCGCCAGTGGTGTAGCCGGCCGCATCACCCGCGAGGAACAGTGCGGCGGCGGCAACGTCGTCGACGCTGCCCAGCCGGCCCGCGGGGATGCGCTGCTCGTAGCTTTTGATGACGTCGGGATCGAGGGCCTTCGTCATATCGGTGTCGATGAAGCCGGGCGCGATGACGTTGCAGGTGACCCCGCGGGCGCCCAGCTCACGGGTGACGCTGCGCGCCATGCCGACGAGGGCCGCCTTCGAGGATGCGTAGTTCACCTGGCCAGGGTTGCCCATGAGGCCGACCACGGACGAGATGAGGATCATCCGACCGAAGCGAGCGCGCATCATCGGGCGCGATGCCCGCCTGACGACGCGGAACGTGCCGGTGAGGTTGGTGTCGAGCACCTGCTGCCAGTCGTCGTCGGACATGCGCATGAGCAGCGTGTCCTTCGTAATGCCTGCGTTGGCGACGAGCACCTCGACCGGCCCGAGCTCACGTTCCACCTGTTCGAAGGCCTCATCGACGGAGCTCTGGCTGGTGATGTCGCACTGCACGCCGAACACCCCGTCGGGCACCTCCCCGCTGCGGTAGGTGGCCGTGACGCGGTAGCCGGCGTCGCGGAATGTCTCGGCCATGGCGCGGCCGATCCCCTTGGATCCCCCGGTGACAAGTACCACTCGATCAGTCATGGATTGCAACCTACCGGAGCCAGGCGTGCAGCGGACTGTGCATTTCCCACAGCATTTTCTCGCTCATGCTGGAGTAGGCTGGCTCGCATGGCTCAGCGCGACGAGGGAACCCACCACGCCCCGATCGCGCCGCGTGGTCGTTCGCTCGACGTCGAGGAGCGTCAGAAGCGGTACATGATCACCATGATCGTGCGCACGGCGTGCTTCCTACTGTTTCTCGTCGTGCCCGGATGGTGGAAGATCGTGGCGCTGGCGGGCGCGGCCGTCATCCCCGCGTTTGCCGTCGTGCTGGCCAATGGGGAAGATCACCGCGCAACCCACTACGCTTCCGACGACGACACCGTCGACCCGCTGGCCCTGCCAGCGGCTGAGGTAATTCCCGGGGAGGTGGAGCCGGAGTGATCAGGAAGATGGTGGTGCGTTGGGTTGCGCTCGTCGTACTCATCGCGGCGCTGGCTACGCTCTTCGTGCAGTTGGGCGAGTGGCAGCTGCGACGCCTCGACGAACGTCGCGAGAGCAACGCGCGCGTCCTCGAGCACTCACACGAGCAGCCCGCACCCTACGAGCAGCACATGAATCGGGTGATGACCGACGACGACGAGTGGCACGTCGTGACCGTCACGGGAGAGTACACCGGCGAGACGTTCCAGGTGCGCTACCGCAACCAAGACGGCCCTGGTACCGAGGTGATCTCCCCCATGCGCGCCACCGACGGGCGCACGGTGCTCATCGACCGCGGGTTCATTCCTCGCCCCAACGGCCAGCCTGACCCGGAGCCGCCGGCCCCGCCACAGGGGCAGGTCACCGTCACGGGGTACGTGCAGCGCAATGAGCGCGGCAAGGACGAGGCCGTGGTTCCGCACGAGTACAAGGTGCGGCTCATCAACTCAGACAAGATTGGCGAATCGCTCGGCGCCGAGCTCGTCAACGGCTACGTGGCCGCGTTCGAGTCCAGCCCGGCCGACGACGCGTCGCTGCAGCCCATCGCGTTGCCCAGCCTCGACGAGGGCCCGCACCAGGGCTACGCGTGGCAGTGGTTTTCGTTCGCGGTGATCGCAGGGGTTGGTGTGATCGTGCTGATCCGCGCCGACATCCGCGACTACCGCAAGGCCCAACGCAAGAAGGCGCAGCGCGCCGCGAAGGCCGACGCGGCAGAGCAGCAATGACGGCGCTGGCAACGGTGGCGCCGTGGCTGCAATGCCCGGTGTGCGCTGATTCTATGGCCCTCGACGAACGCTCCCTACGCTGCGATCGCGGCCACGCCTTCGACGTCGCGAAGCAGGGCTACGTCAACCTGCTCGGCCATGGCGCTCCCCAGCACGCTGACTCCGCCGAGATGGTGGCCGCTCGCCAGCGCTTCCTGCACACGGGCTGGTACTCCCCCATCGCGGATGCGGTATGCGAGGCCTTGTCAAGCGCCGGTTCGGTGGTGGAGGTGGGAGCCGGGACCGGCTACTACCTGGCGCACGCGCTGCGTGAGGGCGCGACGGGGCTCGCCACCGACATCTCGGTGCCAGCGTGTAGGCGGGCGGCCAAGGTGGATGCGCGCGTCGCGGCGGTCGTCGCCGACACGTGGGCGGGTCTGCCGCTGCGAGACGCGTGCGTCGATGCGGTGCTGTGCGTCTTCGCCCCGCGCAACATGTCGGAGTTCCAGCGGGTGCTCAGCCCGGGTGGGCGGGTGTGCATCGTCGTGCCTAATGAGGGCCACCTGGCTGAGCTGCGCGCGGCGGAGGGTCTGCTCAACATCGACGGCGACAAGGCCGAGCGCCTCACCGCGTCGTTGGCAGATGCGACGACCACCCGCCTGCGCTTCCCGCTCGATCTCGACGCCGAAGCCGCGACGGATCTCGTCGGGATGGGACCAAATGCGTTTCACCAACACCAGGCGGCGACGGCCTGCGCCACCACCGTCGACGTGAGCGTCGTTGTCGGCAGCTACCAGTAGGCCTCCCGGCTCCCGTTTACGCAACTCTCATCCATGGACGTAGCCAGCGCATTAGGCTGAAACGGTGGCAGCTCTCACCTACGGATTGGGCACGCTCGGCCGCGACATGGTTGCCGGCATGGTGAGCATGTTCCTCATGTTTTATCTCACCGATGTGCTGGGCATCGGTGGCCAGACGCTGGCCGTCGTCACCGGCGTGATGGTGTTCATGCGCGTCTTCGATGCCGTGAACGACCCCTTCATGGGCTGGATCGTCGACAACACCCACACCCGCTGGGGGAAGTTCAAGCCGTGGATGGCGATCGGCACCGCGTGCTGGGCTGTCACGAGCATCCTGATGTTCACCGATTTCGGGCTAGAGGGCTGGCGGTTCGTCGTCGTGTTCACGCTCACGTACATCGCCTTCGAGATCGCATACACCATCAATGACATCTCCTATTGGGGCATGCTCCCCTCGCTTACGAGAGACCAGACGCAGCGAGAGCGCATCGGCATGGTGGCGCGCGTGTGCGCGAATATCGGTCTGTTCGCTGTGGTCATCGGGATTGTGCCCATCACGAAGGCAATGGAACCGGCGGTGGGCGGGCTGAGCCAGGCATGGTTCTGGTTCGCCGTGATCCTCGCGGGCATCATGGCGGTGTTCCAGCTGCTGCCGATCTGCTTCTCCAAAGAGCAGGTGCACACTGGCAACGAAGCGACGACGCTGCGCGGCTTGTGGCAGGCCATCGCGAGCAACGATCAGCTGATGTGGACCACCTTAGGGATGGTGCTGTTCATGACCGGCTACACCACGACGACCTCGCTCGCGCTCTACTACTTCAAATACGTGTTTGGCGACGAGAACACGTACTCGGTGTTCGCCGCGCTCCTGGGCGTCACGCAAATCGTCGCATTACTACTGTTTCCCGTTGTCGCACGCTACGTCCGACGGTTCACGATCCACCTGGGCGCGACGATCATCATGGCCGTGGGATACGTCGTATTTCTTGCGGCGGGTACCTCGCTGCTGGGCGTGGGAGTGGCCGGCGTGCTCCTCTTTGCGGGGCAGGCGCCGATTCAGTTGCTCATGGTGATGTTCATCGCGGACAGCGCCGAGTACGGACAGTGGAAGTTCAAGCGGCGCAACGAAGCGGTCACCTTCGCCCTCCAGCCGTTCATCTACAAGTTCTCCAACGCGCTGGCGACGGCGGTCGTCGGCATCACGGTGATGCTGAGCGGCATCGCGGATGCCGGCGCTCTCGGACATGCCGGTATCGACGAGTCGGGGAAGACGGTGGTGCGCATGGCCATGTTCGGCCTCCCCGCGGTGCTGGTGGTGGTGAGCTGGGCGGTGTTGCGCGCCAAGTATCGCCTTGACGAGGCCACCTACCAGGGCATCGTCGACGAGCTTCGCGACCGAGAACAATCCGCGGATGCATAGACTGACACCATGAGCGGTGCCCCATTCACCAGGAAGACCAAACTCCGCGACTTTCTGCGCCACCCTCTGGCCAGCGACATAGCGGACAAACTCACTCTCTACACCGGGGCTCCGACGTGGTTGCCTGGTGTGCTCGGGCCGCTCCGGCTGAGCACGATCGACCGCCTCGCGGGGCTCGCCGGCGGCAAGGGGCTCGTCGACCAATTCATCGACGTGTGCAACTCCATCGACGGCACCCTCACGCATGATGGCCCCGACGAGCACCCGTGGTGGCGCAGCGCGGTGTTCTACCAGATTTATCCCCGCAGCTTCTGCGACTCGGACGGCGACGGCATCGGTGACATCCGGGGCATCATCGGCAGGCTCGACTACCTCCAAGACCTCGGCGTCGACTGCCTGTGGCTCTCCCCCATTTTCGCCTCCCCCAATCGCGACATGGGCTACGACATCAGCGACTACCGCGCGATCATGGACGAGATGGGCACCCTCGACGAGGTCGATGAACTCATCGCGCAGTGCCATGCGCGCGGCATGCGCATCATCCTTGACCTCGTCGTCAACCACACCAGTTCGGAGCACGCCTGGTTCCAGCAGGCCCTTGCCGACCCGAAGGGGAAGTACGGCGAGTACTACTTCTTCGTCGAAGGCTCCCCCAATACGCCACCGACGAACTGGCAGTCGTTCTTCTCCGGCCCGACGTGGCGATGGCTGCCGGAGCAGGGCGTCTGGGTGCTCCACCTCTTCGACGAGCACCAACCAGATCTCAACTGGGACAACCCGGAGGTGCGCCGGGAAGTGGCTGAGCTCGTGCGTTGGTGGCTCGACCGCGGCGTCGACGGCTTCCGCATGGACGTCATCAACTACATCTCGAAACCCGCCGAGCTCACCGACGGGCATCCCCTCGTCGGCGAGCTGCTCGATTTTACTGGCATCGAGCACTATTTCTACGGCCCGCGCCTCGACGAGTACCTCGCCGAGCTGCGTCGCGAGGGCTTCACACGCCCCGACGGCTCCACCGCCGTCATGATCGGCGAGACCCCAGGCATCGGCATTCAGACTGGGCGTCTGCTCAGCAGCTGGTCACGCCAAGAGATGGATCTCGTCTTCAACTTCGACGGGCTGGAGACTCCGGGGCGCCTGCGTTGGGATTCCTACACTTACGACCTCAACTACCTGGCGCGGTTCTGGAGCCACTACAACGCGCAGCTAGGTGAGGGCGACTGGGTGGCGCTTTTCGTCGAGAATCACGATAACCCGCGCATGGTCAGCAAGGTCTGCCCCGACGCAGCACACGACCCCGTGCTTCGACGCAAGGTGGCGAAACTCATCGCGGCGATGCAGCTCACCATGCGTGGCACTCCATTTATCTTCCAGGGCCAGGAGCTCGGCAAGGTGAACGAGCCGTTCACCGGGCCGTCGGATTTGCGGGACGTGGAATCGACGAACCGTTACGCGGCGCTCAAGGGCGAGGGCCTCAGCGATACTGAAGCGTGGGCACAGATCATCGCGGGTTCACGCGACCACGCCCGCACGCCGATGCTCTGGACGGAACGCCAGATCGACCACGAGGCATGGCTGCCCGGGCTCGAGCGGGAACCAGGATTCTCGGCAGAGGCGCAGCAGGCCGACCCCGGATCGGTATGGCACTGGTATCGCACCTTGCTGCAGCTTCGTCGGGAGCATTCGGCGCTGGCAACTGGGCGGCTCGAGGTGATGCACCATCGCAAGGACGTCTTCTGCTTCGTGCGCCGCGACGATGAGTCAAGCTGGTTGATCGAGCTCAACCTGGGCGGGAAGCAGCGCCGGCGCCCCAAGGCGACGGGCAACCCCACACCTGTCATTGGGGCTCGGGGTGCGACGATGGCTCCCTGGTCGGTGACCATCAGCCGGCTGGATGCTGCGGGCTGAGCGACGTCACACGCAGACGCTGCGCTTGCCGGCGGGCAGCGTGTAGGTGTCGCCCGTCGAAGCTGGGGCTTCCGGGCCGAAGGTGCGCATTTCGGCGGCCGCGTAGATGAGCAGGCATGTGCCCTTCGTGCGCGTCGCGGCCACGGCGGCGTGGTACTGATACTCGCCGTGGTCGATGACTGCGGCACCGTCTTGGGCCACGATCATGGCGATGCGGGGTATGGAGTTAGACCCGCCGAGGCTGAGCACGCACGTCGTGCCCCCGGATACTTCAGAGTGGTACACCTCTGCGCGCAGCACGCCCGAATCCGTGGTGGCGTGTAGGCCGTCGCGATCGACCAGCGGGATTGTTGCGATGAGATCGCCGTAGCAGTTTTCGACGACGTGCGCCGATGCCTGCGCGGGAACGGCGGCGCCGGCCAGCAGCAGTGCCGAGCCGAGGAGCGCGTTGCGAAGGCGGTGCATTGCTTCATGGTATCGCTCCCCACGTAGCATCGCCGCACCAGGCGCCCGGGTTCGCCGGCTTGCGGGTGATCGTCGGGGTGGAAGCGCGGCTAGGCCAAGTCGACGAGTTCGGCGTAGTCGTCGCTCCAGAGGTCTTCGACGCCGTCGGGCAGCACGAGCACGCGATCGGGCTCGAGCGCCTCGACTGCGCCGGGGTCATGCGTGACGAGCACCACGGCGCCGGAGTAGGTGCGGATGGCGTTCAGTACCTCGGCACGCGACGCCGGGTCTAGGTTGTTCGTCGGCTCGTCAAGGAGCAGCACGTTCGCGGCGGAGACGACGAGCATGGCGAGCGCCAACCTGGTTTTCTCACCGCCCGACAGTACTTTCGCGGGCTTGTCGACGTCGTCCCCGGAAAACAGGAATGAGCCGAGCACGCTGCGCACCTCGGTGTCGTTCAGGCTGGGCGACGAGGAGCGCATATTGTCGAGCACCGAGCGCTCGACGTCGAGGGTTTCGTGCTCCTGCGCGTAGTAGCCGAGTTTGGCGCCGTGCCCGTAGCGCACCTCGCCCGCGGTGGGTTCCTCGATGCCGGCGAGCAGCCGCAGCATCGTCGTTTTACCCGCGCCGTTGAGGCCCAAGATGACCACCTTCGAGCCGCGGTCGATAGCGAGGTCGACTGCGGTGAACACCTCCAGCGAACCGTAGTGCTTGCTCAGGCCTTCGCCCATGAGGGGGGTCTTGCCCGACGGCGCCGGGTCAGGGAAGCGAATGTGCGCCACCTGGTCTTGCGCCCGCTCGCCTTCGACCCCGGCGAGTAGCTTCTCCGCCCGCTTGGCCATGTTCTGCGCGGCGACGGCCTTCGTCGCTTTGGCACGCATCTTGTCGGCCTGCGCCATGAGCTGGCTCGCTTTGCGCTCCGCGTTGGCAAGCTCCCGGCGGCGACGTTTCTCGTCGGTCTCGCGCTGGAGTAGGTAGCGCTTCCAGTCCATCGAGTAGATATCCAGCTCCGAGCGGTTGGCGTCGAGGTGGAATACCTTGTTCACCACGTCGCCCAGCAGTTCAACGTCGTGGCTGATGACCAGCAGCCCGCCCGGGAAGGTCTGGAGATAGTTGCGCAGCCAGTGGATGGAGTCGGCGTCGAGGTGGTTGGTGGGCTCGTCGAGCAGCAGGGTGTCGGCGTTGGAGAACAAAATGCGCGCCAGCTCGATGCGTCGGCGCTGACCGCCTGACAGCGTCTTGAGCGGCTGCGTGAGCACGCGGTCGGGCAGGCCGAGGTTCGACGCGATCCTCGCGGCCTCCGATTCCGCGGCGTATCCGCCGGCCGCGACGAAGGCGTTCTCCGCTTTGGCGTACGCGGCCATGGCGGCTTCGCGTTCGCTGGCGGTGCCATTGGCCATCGCCGCCTCGGCTTCCTGCATCCGCTTGGCCGCGTGGTCGAGCCCGCGGGCACCGAGGATGCGGTCGCGGGCGATCTGCTCCGGGTCACCCGAGCGCGGATCCTGCGGCAGATAGCCGAGCGTGCCGGAGCGCGTCACCTTGCCAGCGGCAGGAAGGGCTTCGCCGGACAGGATTTTCGTCAGCGTGGTTTTGCCTGCGCCGTTACGCCCGACGAGCCCAATCCGGTCGCCGGGAATGATCTGAAACGACACCGGCGAGAGCAACAGCCTCGCTCCCGCCCGCACTTCTACATCGTTTGCCCGCAGCACGGTTGGCTAGTGTACGCGTCTTGGCAGCGCGACGGGCAACGTCGGGTATAGGCCGGAATGAACAACACAGTGTGAGATCTGTTACGGAAAAGCGCAACAAATCTCACACTGTGTGGTGTCTCGCGACGGGCACCCCGCCAGCTAGGCAGGCTCAGATGCTGAAGCCGATGGCACGCAGCTGCTCGCGGCCATCGTCGCTGATCATCTCGAGCGTCCACGGCGGCAGCCACACCCAGTTGATGGTCACCGAGTTGGCGAGCCCGTCGAGCACGTACTTCGTGTCGTACTCGATCTTGTCGGTGAGCGGGCACGTCGGCGAGGTGAGCGTCATGTCGAGTGTGACGTTGGATTCGTCGTCGATGGTGACCCCGTACAGGAGCCCCAGGTCGACGATGTTCACCATCAGTTCTGGGTCAACGACGTCACGCATGGCCTCTTCGATGTCTTCCACCGTGGGCTTCGTCGACGGCTGGTTCACGTCGGGCAGCTCGTCCTTGACGAGGTCGCTTGGGCGAGGTTCGGTCATCACTGCTCCTTCGCTTGGGCCTGAAGGATGGCGTCGCGTACCGCGGCCCACCCCAACAGTGCGCATTTGACTCGTGCGGGGAATTTCGCGACGCCGGCGAACGCTATGGCGTCTTCGAATCGGTCTTCGTCGGGGACCCGCTCCCCCTTCGATTCCATCACCTCGACGAACTCGTCGTACAGCTCCATCGCGTGCTGTGCGGTGTTGCCGATGACGAGGTCGGTCATGATCGACGTCGAGGCCTGCGAGATCGAGCACCCCTCCGCCGCGTACGAGACATCGTCGACGGTGTCGCCGTCGAGGTGCACTCGCAGGGTGAGCTCGTCTCCACATGACGGATTTACGTGGTGCACTTCGACGTCGTGCGGGTCGCGCAGCCCCGAGTGATGCTTCTCGCGGTAGTGATCCAAAATGATGGTCTGGTACAGCTCATCAACGTTCACGGGAACCTCCCAACTTGGGCGCGAAGTAGTCGCGGGTGTAGACGAGCGCGTCAGCCAGCGTATCGATCTCTTCCTTGGTGGTGTACAGGTAGGCGCTCGCGCGCGTCGACGATTGGAAGCCCAGCCGCTTATGCAGCGGGCGCGCGCAGTGGTGCCCACCCCGGATGGCCACCCCGCGGCTGTCGAGCAGCTGCATCACGTCGTGCGGGTGTACCCCGTCGATGTTGAACGAGATGGCCGAGCCGCGGTCCACCGCCTCGGCGGGCCCCAGCAGTGTGAAGCCGTCGATAGAGGTGAGCTTCGCCAGCGCGTACTCAGTGATCTCGTGCTCGTGTGCCTCGATCGCTTCCATGCCGATGCTTTCGAGGAAGTCGATAGCTGCGGCGAGCCCCACGGCCTGCACGATGGGCGGTGTGCCCGCCTCGAACCGATACGGCGGGGCCGCGAACGTGGAGCGCTCCATCTCCACGATCTCGATCATCTCGCCTCCGCCCAGGAACGGCGGCAAGGTTTCGAGCAGCCCATGACGCCCCCAGAGCACACCGATGCCGGTGGGCCCGCACATCTTGTGGCCGGTGAATGCGACGAGGTCAGCGCCCAGCTGCGCCACGTCGGTTCGCTGATGCGGCACAGCCTGCGACGCGTCGACCACCATCGTGGCACCGACGGCGTGCGCCATCTGCGCGACCTCGGCGACGGGGTTGCGTGTGCCCAGCACGTTGGACACCGACGTGAGCGTCACGATCTTGGTGCGTTCGTTGATGAGCCCTTCCGCCTTGGCCTTCTCGACGTCGAGGCGCCCCTCGTCGGTGACGTCGAACCAGCGCAGCGTCGCGCCCGTGCGTTCGCACAGCAGCTGCCACGGCACGATGTTGGAGTGGTGTTCCATCACCGAGGTAACCACCTCGTCGCCGGGCTGCAGCGACGCGCCCAAGCTGTTGGCGGCCAAATTCAGGGCCTCGGATGCGTTCTTCGTGAACACCACTTCTTCAGGCCGGGCCGCGCCAATGAACTGCGCGATTTTCGCCCGCGCACCTTCATATGCCTCGGTCGCCTCCGCCCCCAGCAGGTGCATGGCGCGCGCCACGTTGGCGTTGTGCTGGAGGTAATGCTCCTCGATAGCGTCGATAACGCACTGCGGCTTCTGCGATGTGTTGGCCGAGTCCAAGTAGGTGAGCGGCCAGTCCCCCACCCGCTTGCGCAGAATGGGGAACTGCGCCCGGACCTTCTCGATGTCCAGCATCAAGCCTGCGCCACCTGCTTGATGTAGGACTCGTAGCCTTCGGCTTCCAGCTTGTCGGCGAGCTCCCTGCCACCGGATTCGACGATGTGCCCGTCGACGAAGACGTGCACGTAGGCGGGCTCGATGTAGCGCAGGATGCGGGTGTAGTGCGTGATGAGCAGCACCGGCTTCTCGCCAGAAGCGGCGTAGCGGTTCACACCTTCGGAGACCACCTTCAGCGCGTCGATGTCGAGGCCGGAGTCGGTCTCGTCGAGGATGGCGGCCTTCGGGTTGAGCAGCTCGAGCTGCGCGATCTCGTGGCGCTTCTTCTCACCGCCGGAGAAGCCTTCGTTGACGGAGCGCGCCGCGAACGACTTGTCCAGGTTGAGGCGACCGAGCCCTTCTTCGACGTCCTTCACCCAGGTGCGCACCTTCGGCGCTTCGCCGTCGAGTGCGGTCTTCGCGGTGCGCAGGAAGTTCGAGACGGACACGCCAGGCACTTCGACGGGGTACTGCATGGCCAGGTAGAGGCCGGCCTTGGCGCGCTCGTCGACGGAGAGCTCGCTCAGCTCCACCCCGTCGAGGGTGACGGAGCCGGAGGTGATTTCGTACTTGGGGTGGCCCGCGATGGCGTAGGCCAGCGTCGATTTGCCCGAGCCGTTGGGGCCCATGATCGCGTGAATTTCACCGGGATTGATGGTGAGGTTCACGCCCTTCAGGATTTCCTTCGGGCCTTCCTCGGTGAGGACGTCGGCGTGAAGGTCGGAGATGACGAGAGTGGACATAGCAGGTACTCCTGTGGGTTCTATGGAAGGTCAGTGATGGGGGTGGTGGGGTCGACTTGCACGTCGTTACCCTCTTGCCGGACTGGGAACACGCGCACCGGCTCGGTGGCGGGGAGCTGGATGGCTTCGCCGGTGGCGAGGTCGAATGCGCCGCCGTGGAGGTAGCACTCGATGGTGCAGCCCACCACGTCGCCGTCGGAAAGCGCCACTTTCCCGTGCGTGCACTCGTTTTCGAGCGCGTACAACTTACCGTCGTGGCTGACAATGGCCAGCTCGAGCGGCCCGTCGCCGGCCTCTACCTCGACGGCGAGCGGCACGTCGTCGGAGAGCTCGTCTATGGATGCGACGCTCACCCAGCTCACGCTGTGGCTCCTTCGACGGCTTCGAGCTCTTGCTCGACGCGCGCCAGCATGAGCTCCTCGATGTCCGGCACACCAAAGCGGCGGATAATGTCGTAGAAGAAGCCGTGCACGATGAGTCGACGCGCCTCGCGCTCCGGAATGCCGCGGCTCATCAGGTAGAACAGCTGGAGGTCGTCGAACCGCCCGGTGGTGGACGAGTGTCCGGCGCCTTCGATTTCGCCGGTCTCAATCTCCAGGTTCGGCACCGAATCTGCCTGGCAGCCCTCGGTAAGCAGCAAGTTCTTGTTGGATTCATACGTCTCGATCCCCTCGGCCACCTTGCGGATCAGTACGTCACCAATCCAGACCGAGTTCGCGCCCTCGCCCTGCAGCGCACCGCGGTAATCGACGTTCGACTTGGTGCGCGGCTCGTTGTGATCCACGAACAGGCGATGCTGGACGTGCTGCCCACCGTCGACGAAGTACAGCCCGTAGCTTTCCACCTCGCCGCCAGGCCCGTCGAAGCGCATGTTCTCCTGCAGGCGCACCACGTCGCCGCCGAGCGATGCGCTCATCGTCTTCACGTGCGCGTCGCGCCCGACGAGCACCGAGCGCTGGCCGCCGTGTACGGCGCCTTCGCTCCAGTCTTGGACCGTCACGATGTTCACGTTCGCGCCGTCACCGATGATGAAGTCGGACTTCTCGGCAAAGGTTCCGTTGCCAACGAAGTGCAAGACGATGGTGGCCTGCGCATTGGGCCCCACCTTCACGACGACGTGCTCGCGAGCCTGCGAACCGTCGCCGCGGCACGTGATGGTGACCCGCTGGCTGAGCTGCGCATTCTCGGCCACCTCAATCAGCGTGCGACGAACGGCCTTCTCGGCTGCGATGGCGGCCACCCTGTCGACGGGCGCCTCAGCAGCCAGGTTGCGGGCCTCCTCCGCAGTGAGCTCGGTGATGGTGACGCCTTCGGGAACGTCGGATTCCCACTCCAACGTGGCAGCCTCGGCCTGCTCGTCGAGCAGCGTCTTGATGCGTCGCATGGGTGAGAATCGCCAGATCTCCTCGCGCCCGGTGGGCTGCGGGTGATCGTCGAGATTCCACGAAGGGATGGGGTGCAGATGGGATTCGACGCGCTCGAGCGCGCCAGCCACGTTGGGCTTCGTCATGGTCAATGTTGTTCCTTACGTTGCGCCGATTGGAGGATGGGTGCGGTCAGCCGACCGCGCCTTCCATCTGCAGTTCAATGAGTCGGTTCAGTTCGAGCGCGTATTCCATGGGGAGTTCGCGGGCGATGGGCTCGACGAAGCCGCGCACGATCATGGCCGTGGCCTCCAGCTCCGTCATGCCGCGACTCATCAGGTAGAAGAGCTGGTCTTCCGACACCTTCGACACGGTGGCTTCGTGGGCCATCGACACGTCTTCCTCGCGGATATCCACGTAGGGGTAGGTGTCCGAGCGGGAGACGGTGTCGACGAGCAGCGCATCGCACATCACGCCCGACGACGAGTGCGTCGCGCCCGGCTGCACCTGGACGAGGCCCCGGTACGCTGCACGACCACCGCTGCGGGCAACCGACTTCGACACGATGGAACTCGACGTGTGAGGCGCGCAGTGCACCATCTTGGAGCCCGTGTCTTGGTACTGGCCCTCGCCGGCGAACGCGATGGAGAGCGTCTCACCCTTGGCGTGGGGGCCCATGAGGTACACAGCCGGGTACTTCATGGTGACCTTGGAGCCGATGTTGCCGTCGATCCACTCCATCGTCGCGCCTTCCTCACAGGTGGCGCGCTTGGTGACGAGGTTGTAGACGTTGTTCGACCAGTTCTGGATGGTCGTGTAGCGGCAGCGGGCGCCCTTCTTCACGACGATCTCGACGACGGCGGAGTGCAGCGAATCCGACTTGTAGATCGGTGCGGTGCAGCCCTCGACGTAGTGGACGTAGGCGTCCTCGTCGACGATGATGAGCGTGCGCTCGAACTGGCCCATGTTCTCCGTATTGATGCGGAAGTAGGCCTGCAGCGGGATAGTGACGTGCACGCCCTTCGGCACGTAGATGAAGGAGCCGCCCGACCACACGGCCGAGTTCAGCGACGCGAACTTGTTGTCGCCTGCCGGAATGACGGTGCCGAAGTACTCCTTGAAGAGCTCCTCGTGCTCCTTGAGCGCGGTGTCGGTGTCGAGAAAGATGACCCCCTGACGCTCCAGCTCCTCGTTGATCTTGTGGTAGACCACCTCGGATTCGTACTGCGCCGCCACGCCTGCGACGAGGCGCGCCTTCTCCGCTTCCGGAATGCCGAGCTTGTCGTAGGTCTCCTTGATGTCTTCTGGCAGGTCGTCCCAGGTCTGGGCCTGCTTCTCCGTCGAACGCACGAAGTACTTGATGTTGTCGAAGTCGATGCCGGAGAGGTCTGCTCCCCACTTGGGCATGGGCTTCTTGTCGAACAGCTTGAGCGACTTGAGACGGAAGTCACGCATCCACTGCGGCTCGTCCTTCATGTCGGAGATGTTGTTGACGACGGCTTCGTTCAGGCCGCGCTGCGCCGCGGCGCCTGCCTCGTCGGAGTCATGCCAACCCCACTGGTAGTTACCGAGCGCCGCCAGGTGCTCGTCCTGCGTGGCACCGGTGCCCGGCGCCTGCTGAGGTGCGGTCTGGGTCATGGGTTCACTTTCTCTTGGGGATGGGGGTAGGAATGGGTGCGGGGACATGCGTGGTGCACACCCCGTCGCCGTGGGCGATGGTGGCGAGGCGCTGAACGTGGGAGTCGAGCAGCCTGCCGAAGAGTTCCGTCTCGATTTCGCACAAGATGGGGTACTCGGCGGCAACTTCGGCCACCGGGCAGTGGAACTGCACGATCTGGTCGCCGGAACGGACCGGACGCACACCGGCAGCGTAGTTCTCGGCTGCGAGCGCTTCGACGAGGAGGTCGACGGCGGGTCGATCTGGCTGTGCCTCGCGCGACGCGCTGAACCGCTGCTCAATCACCGCGACACGTTCCTGCGCGAGGCCCTCGATCTCGGTAGCGCCAAGCCTGCGAAGGGCCATAAGCGCGAGCTTGTCGTACTCGTGCTGGAATTCGGCTCGGCCGGCGTCGGTGAGCACAAACACCTGCGACGGGCGCCCCCGCCCGCGCGGACCGTAAACCCGCTCTTCTCTCGAGGTGAGGGTGCCGTCTTCCAACAACACGGCGAGGTGACGTCGCACTGCGGCAGGCGTGAGCGACAGCGCTTCCGCAAGCTGCTTCGCAGTCTGCGGCCCGTTGTGCAAGATCAGGTGCACAACTCTCTCCCTCGTGGGCGCGTCCATCACACCTCCTCCTGCGAAATTACAAACACTATCCTTGCCAATTATGCGCCCAGACTCAAGTGAGGACTCCCTTACCCGGAAGGTGTGCATCCAGACAGGTCAAGGAGTCTGCGCAAGTGAAGAAGCACACGGTCTGGTGCAGTGGAAGCGCACCTCGACGCGGACGACAAGGGATCCGTCCGGGCTCGACGAACCGTACACGCTGGACTGGACACTGCAGTGGCGCTCGGACGATCAACAGCCCCCGCTCCCAATAAACACCGCGGATTCGAGCGGCTCCTTGGCTGTCCCCGGGAGCAGGCCGGCATCTTCGGTGTTTCGACGCAAGCGATTCACCTGATCATTTTGCTCGTGCCGACCTCCAACCTCGAGATCGATATCGCCTCACGGAGCCAGTCGGCCGTCGGCACCGAGAGCCCAGCCGCGTTGCTGCAGTGCGCTTCTGACTAATGCGGCCTCCATCTGGAGGTTGGGGTCGCCAAACATGCCTGCTACTCGAAAGGTGCTCAAGATCTCCGTGCCCAATGTTGCCGATCAACTCAGGCAGCTTCGCGAGGTGAACTGGCCACTTGTGGTACCGCCTTGGTCCACACGAGGAGCCTGGCGTCCGCCGGTTCCTCGTGCAGGACCCGGACTGATACGCAGGTGCACCTCCAGATGCTCTTGAGGCACCGAAACCCGCAGTAGTAGCCCACAGCGGCATGTTAGGGCGACGTGGACAGCCGCTTCATCATCCCCAATCGCGGCTGGAGCTCGTGCTCCTGGAGTCGCAGTCCACGCAGTTCGGGCTCCAGCTCCCCTTTCCGATTGCTCGTGCGATCCGAACCGCTTGTAGTAAGGGCCTTCCACGGCACGTTGCGGTGGGTGCGCAGCGTGACGCCGTCGTATCCATGGGCCACAGCCCAGTCCTCACAGACACCCATGAGCGCTACCCAGCTGAGCCGAAGACCCGTGCTGTGCCGATGTACCACGAGGCCCAACCGCACCACACCGGGGCTTGGCCAGCGATGTTCGCAGTCACTGAGCTGGTCGGCGCATCAACCCCAGACACGCATCCTGTCGACACGAGCATGAACACGCTCGAACACTCACTGTGCTGACGAGCAAATCCCCCCGGTGAGATTCAAGTCGCCATCACTCCATTCGCGCTGCTGATTCCCACTCATCTGCCGACCGCCGAAGATATGTCCGGAAACGGCCCAGGGCAAACGCTTCCGACCAGCTCCGCGCCAATGAGGCCCAACGGGTAGCCAACTCACGAGATGGAGTTCCGCTGTCCTCAGGTAGTGGGCTCCACGGAGCCATGGGCTCAACGCATTCACGCCAAAACCACCAGCGGTCGTGGTCAGTCGGAGCAGACCGAAACACTCGACCCCAGATCCGAGCAGGGCCAGTGAGCTCGTCACCAACCGCCCCACGAAACGCCTCAGACACGGCCAGATTGTCACTCCACCATCGCCAGCCCCATCCACGACGAACTACCCACGGCACCAAATCTTCCCCCAACGCCTCTGGGCCCAGCATCCAGTAGATGCCTTGCCAGACTTCGTGATACCCGCCTGGCGTGGCCTTCAGCATTCGGCGCACCCCTGCCCGCTGACCAGCGACATCCGCAACCATAAGACCGCTCAACTCCGCATCCCAGTCGAACCGATCCGCAACACCAACTGGCATCCCAAATGATGCGCAACGACGACGATATGGAAGGCCCGGCTCAAAATCGTACGGCCAATCATCCAGCAGCTTGTCCAATGCGCCCCGTGGAGCCGCGAGTCGCGCCCGCTCCCACGCGTCCGCGTCGTCATCTCTGAGTGCAACGTGCACCCACAACGCTGCCGGCGAGACGTCCCGAGGGCGAGTATCGATCGCGCGCGCTGCACGTCCATGCATCACCGCATCGCTCGTGAGCAGGGCAATTGCACTCCAATACTCTCTCCAGGCGTTTCGTGGGCGACTCACATCCATTACCGAAGCCAAAATCCCAGCGTCGTCTGCGGCCCCCTCCACCAAGCACACAACGGCATCGGAGAACCACTTATCGCGCCACAGATCAGTCTGCAAAGCAAAATCAGAAACTAGCGAAGCACCCATGGTATACCTCCTCCGCCGCGAGAAAGGCCCATGCTTCCTCTCGCATATCCCACTCCCAGAGCATGGCTCTCACCTGCCGCTTTGATCGAACTCAGCCCATGGGGTGAGAGATTCATTCCTGGCGCAGTACTCACTCAGATACCTGACCCCAGAATGCCAAGGGCAAGGAGGAACCCCTAGCGGCCCGTCGACCCAAACTTCTCCCCCGTACTTTCGCTGAGTCAACCGCGTCCTCACGAACCACCACACGCACAACACCACGGCAGAGAGCAACAGATACCACAGTGCGAAGTCGGCCCCGAGTTCATCCCCGGTATCACTTGCATGCGCAGCAAAGATGAAGACTGGCACCATCGCCACCCAAATGAGCCCCTCCACCAAGGACGGGTTCCCGGGCAAGCCGTCATCTCGCCCAAGCGACCAAATGCGACGGCGATACCTGCGACGGAACGAAGGCGCCAGCGTCGCCAGCTCCGCAAAGGCTTGTACGTAATCGCTCCGATCAAATTCCACATCATCAATCGTGGTCCCAGAGCTGACATCAGAAATATCCGTCCACCGCACGACATCCCCCATACGAGCAACCGTCGCGAGCACCCTGACTTCAGGAGACGCGCACTCACACGAACCCAGCGGAAGCCTCTCGGCACCTTCGAGAGCGACGAATCCTGACAAGTCACGCCAACCCAGCACCAGCCCCACCACCCGAGGCTCAGAGCCACTGTTGAAGCGACTGCTCAAGGGCTCGCCATCGATCAGCGGGTCCAATCGCAAAATGCCGTTGCGGTCAATCTCCAGAGACCACTGCAGCGTCGCCATGCCTTACCGCCGTTTCCGAGGACGAGATCCATACAGGCTGTAGCCAATGGAATAGCCACCAGAGTACCCCGCCCGGAACGTTGCCCGCACTGGATGTGCTCTGAGGGCTCTGGAATAGGAACTGCCCCGGTTCCATGGACCGGACTTCTGCCACCTAGACAGTGGTTTAGCTCTCGAGGCCCGCCTAGGCGTCGCCCGAGGAGCGACACCCTTTGCCATTCGGCGCGGTTTGATCTTGATCATGCGCAGCGGCCGAAGGAATTTGGCAGCAAGGCCTTCACCTACAGCAAACGCGGCGGCTCTTTTCCAGCTCTGTCCCTGCCGTCGTCGATCGATGTAGCTCGCTACGACTGACGCCGCGCTTGCTACCCCACACGCGATTGGCCCGCCGACGATGCACGCAACACCGGATACGACACTCAAGGCAGTGGACCACCACGCCTTGCCTGACAGATCCTGTTTGTTGATGGGGTCGTTGGGGTAGGCATACGGGGTGTCGTTGCCGCCGTAGACGGGGTCGAGGCTGGTGAACAAACCAGTGACCGGGTTGTAGAGACGGGCTCCCATGAGGAGGATGCCTGTTTCGGTGGTAGAACGCTGTTTCGCACCCAGCCACCCATAGCCGTTGGCTGCAACACCACCCGCGCCTGTGAAGGGTGCGGCAACTGGTTTGCCGTATTCGGTGTAGCGGGTCCATCGATCAAGCCCCTGCACCATCTCCCCATCCGCCGGGAGGGTGATGGTGGCGGACACATCCCCGCGGGGACTCGCAAGCGCCAGCTCCCCAACCGTGGACTCACCAGAAGTCGTGATCGACAACGACAACCCGCCACTAGTCAGGTCCGCGTACACCGTCGTCGACACCATGTCGGCGGTGACCGTGGTCACCCACCCAGGATCATCCGAATCATCCACATAATGATTCGTCACCGACTCCGTCACAGCCGCCTCGAGGGTGCGGCGTGTGGTCTGCACCGTGCGACGTCCAGCGACATCCAGGGTGTATGACAAACTCACCCCCGCCTGGGTGATCGCTTTCGCGGTGTCATCGTCGTAATACGACACCCGCACATCGCCCGACTCCGGATGCGGCGCGTCCGCAGCCGGGATCAGGATTTGCCGACCAAGCGCGTCATAGGTGTAGACGGTGCCGTCGCCAGCAGCGATCGGTCGGTCCGCCGCATCGTAGCTGCGGCTGGTCCCCACCCCGGGTGTGGTGGGGCAGAGCGCCCCGGTGGTGGCGGCTGCGGTAGTGTCAGCGAGCCGATTACCTCGCGCATCGAACCGATAAGTACGCAGCCTGCAACCGGTGCCGTCAGCCTCATCAGACTGGTCCACCACCTTCATCAGCCGTCCAGCCGCATCATACGAATACGTCAAATCCGCAGCCACAGCCTGGGCGCCCGCAACCGCGCCCGTGAACGCAGCACCATCAGGATTCCACTCATGCACAATCTGCCCAACCACGTTGACCTCCAAACTCCACGCCAACCACGACTGAACACTCCTGGTGCCGGTGTCAGGGTTGGTGACGGGGCCGTCGTAGTGCTGGGAGATGAGTTCCCCGGTGAGATCGTAGACATGGTGACGCTCAATCTCGCCGGGCAGTTTCTCGACCAACAGCTGGCCTTGAGCGTCGTAGGCGGCAGCAGCGCTCCATGTCTGGGTGCCCTGGCGGACGGTCGTCTTGGTCAGCAGCCCGCGATGCTCCATCTGCCCGTTGGCGTCGGTGCCGTCATAGGTGAACGTGGTCTCGGTCTGGGGGGTCACAACCTTGGCGATGTCACCGAGATGGTTGTAGGTCGTCGTAGTCGTACCACTGCCCGAAGTAGTGTAGGTGAGCTGCCTGCCCCAGGAATCGTAGGTCATCGCCGTCGAGCCGGCCGTTGACTGGGTTCCGGTGATGAGTCCGGTGGTGTCGTCGTAGGTGGTCGTCACCGCCGGGATCGGGGTCGAGTCTGGCAGTCCGGTGACGGTGGTCGAGACGGTCGCGGGGCGCATCTTCCCATCGAAGGTGGTGGTCGTGGTCCGTGTCACTGCTCCGGAGATGTCCTGCTGGGTGGCGGCTGCACCGTGCCATTGGTAGTCGCGGTGGTAGGTCACCGGCAGTGGGGTGCCTTCTGGCTGTGAGGCGGGGCCTTCGCTGCACACATACCCTGCCCATGCCGATTGCCGGCCGCAGGAGGGGTCGGTCGGGTTGGTGCCGGCGGTCCAGTAGACGGTGCGGCGAGTGCCAGGATCGGTCGAGCCCGCCCCGGGTTGGCGCTGTTCGATCACTCGCCCTTGGGCGTCGTAACGGGTCTCGCGCCGAATATCTGCACTGTCCGGCACCCCATTGCTGTTCATATCGAGCGTAACCGAGGTCGCTGTTCTTAGATCCCAACCAGACTTTGAGTCCGAGGCCTCCAGCTTGTCATAACCCGTAAAGGTTGTGCTGAGCGTCTCCACCACTGTCCCGTCGGGACGCTCAGCAGTCACCTGGATCTTGGTCGGCAACGACAGCCCAGGAGTTGGAGCCCCTTCGTCGTAGGTGGTGGCGACATGCTTGCGCAGCATCTCTGCCACATCCGAGCCCTTGGTACGGATCATCGCCGCAGGCGTGTACACATGCTCCACACGCGTCCGGGCGGGCACCAACACCATTCCGTCAGCGCCAGCGATGGCGGTTTGATTGAACACAGTGGTTGTGGCTGCCGCACTGATGTTGGTGATATCGCCGGAGCGGATCGCAGCGGTGGCGCGTGCATCCCACGAGCTCGTCACGTTGTCCGACTCGTCGTAGACGTTCGCGGTCAACTGCCACGCTCCACCGCCGAAGGATCCCTCGTGAATCGTGTAGCCCATATCGTCGGTCAGCCACACATCCGCACGCTGCCACGCCTGTGCTGTCGGGGCACCATCGATGACCTGATCGGGGCCGAACACCGCGAACATCTTCGTGGCTCGTCGGGGAAGCCCATAGGCATCGAACTGGGTGAGGTCGAGGCCAGGCACCGCATCGAGAGACTGATCGGCCACGATCGCCGCCAATTGCGCGGTACCGCCCCCAGCGCTGGCCGGGACCGGTCGTGTCATCTTGACCAGTTTCCCTGCGCTGTAGTGGTACGACACGGTCGCCAACCCTGGATCCGTAACCGACGCTAGCCGTTGGCTCGCGCCGTCCCAGGTGTAAGTCGTCGTCAAACCAGTGACCATATCTGTTTGGGCAACTAGCCTCCCAGACGAGTCATAGCGATACCGCGACAATTCCTTGACATCCGTACCCGCCTGCGCAGTGATGCTCTTCAGACGGCCCTGGTAGTCACCATTACCGGTAGCCGTCGCGTAAGACAACCGCAGTATGCGACACCCAGCCACCGGCTTTCCTGGAACACACTCTGTCGTCACACCGTCCGGTTTCGGGGCAATGATGTCAGTAACTCGGCCTTGACCGTCGTAGCGATACGAGGTCGTCTCACCCGTGACCGAATCCCACACGGCATCCGTGATGAACTTCGCTTCTCCAGCCGCGGTGGGGGCAGTGCGGGTTATGAACCTAGTGTGAACGCCGTCCTCGTCAATGACCGTGACTTTCGTCGCCGCACCATTGCCGGAGACCTGCATGCGCAATGTGCTGGCTTCTGCTTCAGCGCCGATCGGTGCATACTCTCCCACGGCCAAAGTTGACCCTGTGCGTACAGAGCCGTCATTGGGTGCCCCGAACGGCAACACTTGTCCGTCCGCGCTGGCCAGCACCAACGTGCCATCAAACAACGTATTGTCGATCAGCTCCATCTCGGACACACCTGTTGGGCCGCCATCTAGTGACGCAACCCAACCTGGCCCGAACACTCCTTGTGCCGGAGACATCTCGCCGGCGAACGTCGAATGTGTCCGAGACACCGACAACTCACCCGTCGGTGTTGACAGCTCTCCATCTGTGGTGCTGACTTGCAGCTCGCCAGTCCACAGGGCCACCTGGCCGCCAGCCACGTCATCGACCGGGAACCCAGCACCAAACGCATGCGGCACACGAACGATCTCCCGCGACGACGTCACCAGCGTGGACAGCCCATACGTGAACTTCACACGCGTCTCCAACACCACGCTCGCGCGCTTACTCAACTCCGGATGGGCCTCAAGGATCTGTGATGTGTCTAGTAGGCCCGACACCATCGTCTTGGCCGGACCCGCCGTCACCTTCGCCGACGAGTCATACCAAATTGTGCTTCCCTTCACCCGCCACTGGATCGCGCCCTGCACCTGCAACCCACTCTGCGCCGGGGCGCCCACACCCTCGACCTTCACCCCACCGTGCGTCGTCACCGCTGCCGTTGGGGTTACCAGCGACGGCGCTCCATACCCAAAACTGTACGTCGATATCGCAGATTTCTTCCCAGTCGGCGACGTCACATACGCCTCAATCTGATGCCCACCGGGAACACCGCCGACCCGCACATCCGCTGCTTTGGTGTCAGCCGAAATCTGATTGAATGTTTTCTCCTGCCACGCTCCGCCGTTGACTCGCCACGTCACCTTCGTCGGCGACGATGACCACGACGTATGTCGGGCAGTGAGGGTGCACGTCTCCGCCGAGCGTACGCGCTCGACCCACGTCTTGTTCGCCGAGGCCGGGCACGCGATCTTCGGGGCATATGGCGCAATGAACGCAGGTCGAATTTCCTTCCCAGGCCCCCACCCTGACCAGACGCGACCGTCAAAACTTCGGGCCCTGATCCACGTATTCTTGTTATCCGGAATGGCCACCCGCGATGTGCACGACGCAGTACCACCCGATGCCACTGCCCCAGCCTCGCACAGAACCACCGGCTGATCTGTCGCAGTATAGAAGTACGCGAACTGCACCTTCACCGAGTTCTTGTCCGGATCCGCCACCGGCACTCTCAACCGCGGTTTCGGATTCCCCAAAAACAACTTCGTCGACCCATCGGCAACCTTAGCGGAAACCAGCCCATCGACTACCGGGACCCCCGGAGTGTTTGGTGCGCGGTTATACACGACTTTCAAGAGCGGTTTGTGCACACCCTCCGACGAGTGGAAACGCTTCCATCCCCAAGGGCGGTCTTCTGTATCGGCACGCAACATCATGCCTACTTGCGATTGAGTAGTTCTCGACCAAGCTTTCGCTTGAGCCGTCATATCGAGCACAACCCGCCCCGCAGGACATGAAGATGAATACCCCTTAGCTGCGGCCACCCGTGCACGTCGAGCGCCAATCGAAGGCTGTTTCGTCCAACGAGTCGCAGTCGTCGCTAACCCAGAGTCATACGACGAAAACGCGCTCGAGGAACAACTCCACGACCAAGACTCATACAGTGACAAGTTCGCACTCACGACATCGCGACCCTTAAATAGCCCAGCACTAAAGTTCAGGAAACTCCGAGCCACTTGGCCCTGACCGTTATTACCTACTTTCAGTTCTGCCGACCGCGACTGATCCGTGGTAAACCCCTGCTGTACAAACGTGTCGAAGACAGGCCCACCAGTAGCCACGGCATAGGTTGGATCGATTGAGATAGGAAACTCCCGCGCAGGATCCAGCAGCCACTGCGTATCCGCCCGAACTTCAACGGCTTGGCTGGACGCTGCGCGTCGCGCTTGGGGTCTCGTGTTATCTATTCCAAATCCAACACGCCGTTCGGCACCCTTTTCGCCCGGAATGGCTGCATGCGAGTCCCACATCGAAGGTGGCGCGAATCTTCCGATGGGCTTCCCATTCTTCGAAAGCTTGACTCCACCATCGCGCTCGGCAGCCACCGAGCCTCGAGAACGCACCACGAATGGAAGCTCTAGTCCATCCGAACCCCCAAAACGAGTCACCAACCGTCTTGCAGCCGCAGCGTTTTTGACAACCCACAACAGCTCAAACCCACCCGACCGGACCTCCACAGACACATCCACACCCGGAAACACATCGGGATAGCGCGCCGTCGACCTCTCCAACACCGGCTTCGGAAGCACCACGCCCTGCAAAGCAACCGCGACCTCACCAGCACCCTCAGCATCAAACACCACCAAATCAGACGTTGACGGCCCACCCGATAACACCACATCAACAGGCATGGAGACCGGAACAACCCCCGCGCCAGAAACTCTCAGCGACGTATCGATGTCTCGCCAGCCCTCAGCCGCATTAGCATCCCTATATCGCACAGGACCAGCAGAGACTTCCTCCTCAACGGCACCATCAGGACGCGCAAAAACCCGCGACGACTCAGTCCGTTCAGACAGCACCTCCACCCGCGCCCCTTGCGCCCGAGCAGTCACCACTGCGGACACCCAATCAGGTCGCACCAGAGGAACGGCCGAAGTGGCTGATCCCCGCACATCTCCATCATCAGTCGGAGCAGCCCACGCCGGGCCGACTACTCCAACGCCCACCGTCAACGAAATGGCTATCAGCAGCACCAATGCACGCTTCATAATCACCACAAACCTCGCTCAACTTTGAGACCCAACAAGGCCTGCGGCGACTCACGCATCCGCCCGCATTAACGGAATAATGACATCAAGCACTGCAACTACGCAAGATCCGTTTTGTTACTTCACAGAGATCTACGCAAGCTTGCAGCATGTAGAACCATAGCCAAGCAGGCAGCTCGCCAACATAGTAACAACCGTTGCCGCTGCAGCCGCTCGGTGAGAGTGCACTGAAGCGAGGGGTGAGTCCCATAGCGTGGTGGCATTCCCGTGGCGACCCGGCCGGGATGCTGAAGGCTCTGGGGTGAGTCATCGTGGGATCGGATTCCGCCAAGAACCATATGAAGGACCCCACGATGACCCACCACCAGTCTGCCTTGTCGAGCCTGTAGCAGGAACTCCTCGCCGATCCCTCCCTCGCACACGAAGAACTGTTCCGGCGACTCCTCCAAGCCGGCTTGCAAGACCTGATCGACGCCGAGGCCACCACCAAGATCGGCGCCGGACCCTACGAACGCACCGAACACCGCGTCACCGGCCGTAACGGCACCCGCTCCAAAACCCTCGCGACCCCGGCAGAACAACTCGACCTCGCGATCCCCAAACTCCGTGAGGGATCGTTCTTCCCGTCCCTGCTCCACCCCCGCCGCCGTGTCGACAAGGCCCTCTACTCGGTGATCTGCACCGCCTGGATCGAGGGGGTCTCCACCCGCAAAGTCGACGAGTTGGTCAAAGCCTTGGGCAACGAGACCGGCATCTCCAAATCATCGGTCTCACGGATCTGCGGCGACATCGACGAGGTCATGAACACGTTCATGACCCGATCCTTGGACCACACCTGGTTCCCCTACCTCTACCTCGATGCCACCTACCCGACGTCCGCCAGCAGGGCCATGTCGTCTCCCAAACGATCGTGGTCGCGGTCGGAGTCTCTACCCTCGGACGCCGCGAGATCCTGGGCATGACCGTCGCAGACAGCGAATCGACCGACTTCTGGACCAAGTTCCTCCGCAGCCTGCGCCAACGCGGCCTGAACCCCACCAGCCCCACCCGACACGAAGGGGTGGCACTGGTCATCAGCAACGCCCACACCGGGCCGAAACCCGCAGTCAAGGCCGTCCGACCCGGCGCCGGCTGGCAACGCTGCCGGGTCCACCTCGCCCGCAACATCACCCACCACCTGGGCTCGACGAACTCCAAACCCGTCAACGCGCTGGTCTCCACGATCTTCGCCCAGACCAGCCCCGAAACCGTCCGTGAGGCCTACCACCACGTCACAGCCTGCCTGGAACGCTCGTTCCCCACCGTCGCGGTCATGCTACGCGACACCGAATCTGATCTCACCGCGTTCGCCACCTTCCCGACCGAGCACTGGAAGAAGATATGGTCGAACAACCCGATCGAACGCGTCAACGCCGAGATCAAACGCCGCGCTGACGTCGTCCAGGTCTTCCCCAACCGTGATTCCGTCACCCGTCTCGTCGGCGCCGTCTTGCTCGAACAACACGAAGAATGGCAATACGGACAACGCCGCTACCTCTCCGACATCTCCATGCGACGCCTCACCAACCACCTACGCTAAAACCCCGAACCCACAACCCTCACCGCCGCCTAAACAACACCACCCAAAGGGACTTGACCTCAGCCGACTCACCCAGCCTTGAGACACCCCATACTTGCGAGCAACCCCGGACTGCGAAGAGCCCCGCCACAACAGCCATAACCACCAAACGACGCGTCGACATACCCGAGCGATATACCGATGTCGTGAGACACGCTATTCCGATGTCTTGAACCAGGACACCATTGCATAATTCTGAATCACTGACCCAGCGGAAGGACTTCGAAGACAACTAAACGATCACATTAGAAGCCCGTGCTGCGCAACTTCACGATCAGCGCCACGGTTGTTATTCGAGCTTCGGCCTGTCTGCTGCGATGGCCTACGCTGACACCATGTCCCTCGCTCTGGAAGCCCGTGATCTGCGGCTCTCGTTTGGCACAAAACCTGCATTGGATGGCCTGAGCCTCACAGCGTCTCCGGGCGCGGTCACCGCACTACTCGGCCCCAACGGCGCTGGCAAGACCACGTTCATCCGCTGCTGCACCGCGCTCCTCACTCCTGACGAGGGTTCGCTGAAGATCTTCGGCCACGCGCCAGGTTCTGCCGAGGCTCGAGCCACCGTCGGGTTGATGCCGCAGGCCACCGGCGCATGGGCGGCGGTGACCCCGTCGAAACTGCTGCGCTACCTCGCCAGCCTGTACGCGCACCCGCAGCCGGTCGATGAGCTCATGCAGCTCCTACACATCGACGAGTTCGCCACCACCGCGTACCGCAGACTCTCCGGCGGACAGCAGCAGGCTGTGAACCTGGCGGGAGCGCTCGTCGGACGCCCCTCACTGGTGTTCCTCGACGAGCCCACCTCGGGGCTGGATCCTCGGGCTCGCCATCAAACGTGGCAGCTCATCCGTTCGGTGCGCGACGCCGGTGTCGCTGTCGTGCTCACCACCCACAACATGGCCGAGGCCGAGGAGCTCTCCGATACCGTCACCATCATGCACCGTGGGCGCGCTCGGGCGAGCGGCACCGTCGCACAGCTCGCGGCCCAGTACAGAACCCTCGAGAACGCATTTCTGCAGTGCACCGAGGAGGAAGCATGAACCTCGACTTCACTCCCGCACCCGCTGCAGCACCTCGCAGGGCGCAGGTGTGGCAGCACGCCAAGATGGAGGCCGGGCTCATCCTGAGCAATGGCGAGCAACTCATCCTCGCCATCGTATTTCCCGTAGCCATCCTGGTTGCCGGCAAGGTGTGGGGCGCGCGGTTTGGCGTCGATTACCAACGTCTGGCCCCGTCGGTGCTGGGCATGGTGCTGTGGTCGTCGGGGCTCACGACGCTCGCCATCGCCACCGGATTTGAGCGACGCTACAACGTGCTCGAGCGCCTCACCGCGACCCCGCTCGGCAAGGACGGCGTCCTGCTCGGCAAGGCGCTGTCCATCGCGATGATCACCTTGGGACAGGTGGCTGCGCTCGGCGCGCTTGGGCTGCTGATGGGGTGGCGCCCCGCGGTCGCCCCTGGGGCATGGCTCGTCACGACGGTGACGTGCGTCGTCGGTATGGCGGCGTTCATCGCGCTCGGGTTGGCCATCGCGGGTTCACTTCGCCCGGAAACGACGCTGGCCCTGGCCAACTTGTTGTTCCTGATTGGGCTCCCGCTCGGCATCGTGATTCCCGTGACGGCGTTCCCCGGTTGGGCACAACCGATCCTCACGGCACTCCCCACCACTGCCGTCGGAGAGTCGCTGCGTGCGGGGGGAACGGGTACAGTGCTCTGGTTGCCGCTCGGCGTGGCGGCCGTGTGGGCTACAGCGGCTGCGGCGCTGGCCAGAAAGGTATTTCGTTGGACCTCTTGAAGAAGCTCGTCGGCACGCAGCGCGCGCTGATGGCGTGGTTGTGGGCGTCGCTGATCTGCAACATGGGCATCGTGGTCACGGGCGGCATCGTGCGTCTGACGGGCTCGGGGCTCGGCTGCTCCGACTGGCCCTACTGCACGCCAGACCGACTCACCCCGCACCCTGAGCTGGGCATCCACGGGCTCATCGAGTTCGGCAACCGCACGCTCACCGGTGTGCTGTGTTTCGTCGCTCTTGGCGCGTGGATCGCGGCCTGGTGGGTGCGCGGGCGCGGCACCAAGCTGTGGTGGGTGACGTTCGCCGTCGGATGGGGCATCGTCGCGCAGGCCATCATCGGCGGCATCACCGTGAAAGTTGGGCTGAATCCGTTCATCGTCGGCTTCCACCTCACGGCATCCATTCCGCTCATCGTGCTATGCACGTGGGGTGTGTTGTTGGGGCGTGAAGCCGTGCCAGCAGCGACATCGGCCGGCACCCGGGCACTCATCGTCGGCACCTTCTGTGCGGCCATGGTGAGCGTGGTCACTGGGACGCTCACGACGGGCGCCGGCCCCCATGCCGGCGACGCCAACGCGCCGCGCAACGGACTGAACATCGAGCAGATCGCGCGCATCCACGCGCTCTCAGCATGGGTGGTGGCTATCCTGGCCGTCGCCTGCGTCGTAGTGTGCAAGCGCGCAGCCAACCGCGAGGCGACCCGCCTGGCGACGATGTTCCTCGCCGCCGTCGCGCTGCAGGGCGCCATCGGCTACCTGCAGTACTTCCTGGGCATCCCTGCAACCGTGGTGTGGATGCACATGGCCGGTCTCACCGTCTTTGCCGCAGCCTCAGCCTGGCTGTTGTTCGGCACCAAGGCCGCTAGGGTCGCCGCTGCTTGAGCCTCACGCAATAGAGTGGGTGGCCGAAGCACTACGAGACGAAAGGCCACCGATGGCATTGCCTGACTTCGCCAGCTACTCGGCTGAGCGCTACCGCGACGAGATCAACCAGGGCATGGCCCACCAGACGCAGACGCTCGCGTCGCTGCGCAGCGACGACGCCCCAGCCACGCGCGAGAATGTGCTCGATGTGTGGGAGGACGCGCGTCGACCGCTCAATCTGGTGCTCTCGATGTTCTACTCGGTGAAGTCTGCTGACACCACCGACGAACTGGACGCGATCGCCGAGGAATACGCGAGCAAGCTGTCTGCCCACGACGACGAAATCTACCTCGACAAGGGCATCTACGATCGTCTGCAGGCACTGCAGACCCGCATCGACGCAGGTGAGGCTGAGGCCGACGAGCAGGATCGCTACCATCTGGCCGAGCTGCTGAAGGACTTCGAGCGGGCCGGGGTCGCGCTGGGCGAGGAGGAGCAGGCGCGTCTGCGCGAGCTGAACGGACGCATCGCAGAGCTGTCCACGACGTTCGAGCGCCTCAACCGCGAGGCACGCAATGTCGCAGGGTTTGCCGTCGAAGAAGACGAGTTGGAGGGCCTCTCCCCCGCCGATGTGGATGCCCTGCGCACCGACGAGGGCCTCCGCCTTCAGCTGGTGAACACCACGCAGCAGCCACTCACCGCCAAACTCGCCAACGCCGACTTGCGACGCCGCGTCCTCGACGCGTCCCTTACACGCGGGCTGGGTGAGTTCGATACGCGCGAGACCCTCGTAGAGCTCGCTCGCGTGCGCGCCGAGCGCGCCACGTTGTTGGGGTACCCGTCGCACGCGGCGCTCGTCGCGTCGATGGGTACGGCGAAGACGACGCAGGCCATCGAGGAGATGCTCATCCCTCTGGCACAGGCGGCGCTGGCGAAGACACGCGAGGAAGCAGCCGAACTCGCGAAGAAGTACGCCGAGCTCAATCCGGGCGCCACCTTCACGGCAGCAGACTGGCAGTACGTCGAGGCGCAGCTGCGCAAGGAGCGGTTTGCGTTCGACGAGTCGGAACTCGACGAGTACCTCACCGTCGAGAAGGTCACCGAGGCGTGCTACGCGGCGGCCACCGAGCTGTACGGCATCACGTTCAAGCTGCGCAATGATCTGCGCGGACACGTCGAGGACGCGCAGGTGTACGAAGTGTCCAACGCCGACGGCTCCCCCGTCGGGCTGTTCCTCATGGACCTCTGGGCGCGCCCGACGAAGAACGGTGGCGCCTGGATGACCGGCATCAACGAGGTGTCGACGCTCTCCGACGAGCTGCCCATCGTCACCAACAACTGCAACTACCGCAAGACCGTGCCAACCGTCACGTGGGACGAGGTCATCACCATGTTCCACGAGTTCGGTCACGCACTGCACGGGCTGTTCGGCAAGGCCAAATACCCGTCGCGCTCCGGTACGAGCGTGCCGCGCGACTTCGTCGAATTCCCCAGCCAGGTCAATGAGCACTGGGCCTGGCAGCCGGGCCGGGTGCTACCCGCCGAGTGGCTGGAGAAGCTGCAGGCCGCCAGCGAATTTGGGCTGGGTTACGCCAAGGCCGAGGCACTCATCGCCGCGGTGCTCGACTACGTGTGGCATTCCACGCCGCTCGACGAGCTCCCCTCCTCCGCCGACGAGGTGGCCGCCTTCGAGCAGTCCGCGCTTGAGCGCTACGGGCTGGCCGACGACATCTGCCCGCCGCGCTACCGCACGCAGTACTTCGCGCACATCTGGGGCGGCGGGTACGCAGCCAGCTACTACGGCTACACCTGGGCCGAGGTACTCGACGCGGACGCGGTGGCCTGGTTCGAGGAGCAAGGCGGCGGCACCCGAGCAAACGGCGACCACTTCCGTGCGACGTTGCTCGGCCCCGCAGGCGGTGTCGACCCGGTGCAGACCTACCGGACGTTCCGCGGGCGCGACCCAGAGCTGCAGCCGCTCCTCGACCGCCTGGGCTTGACGCTGGCGTAGTACCGGGCGGGGTTTCGATACGCCGCCTACGGCGGCTACTCAACCACCGGTGGTGGGCACTCTCCCCCGATCGTCGAGTAGGCGGCACAGCCGCCATATCGAGACGCAGCCGCCGGGGTTTCGATACGCGAGCTTCGCTCGCTACTCAACCACCGGCGCGGAGCGACCGCTCAACCACCGGCAAGAGGCGACCGCTCATCCACCGGCGCGGAGCAGCTACTCGACCACCGGGGCAGATCAGCGGCAGTAGCGCAGGGGGTTGGGCTGGCAGCCGCATTCGGTGGCGATGCGCAGGCTGGCGGCGATCCGTCCCTGGTCGCGCAACGCGTGCAGCTGGGAGACCACCTTGTCGCGCAGCGTCATCGGGTCGATGGTGTTGAGGTAGATCTTCGTCGCGCCCTCGAAGCCCGCTAGCGTCGAGACCCGCCACTTCAGCATGATGCGCCACGGCATCGGCTCGCGCACGTCGATGGGGCGATGGTGCCACTCTTCATTGCACGCGACGTCGGCGCCGGTCGCGGCATGCATCGCGTGCAGCACGTCGGAGACGCCGTCGATTTCCTGCGACGAGTGCCGCCACGGGTCCGACTCCTCAGATCGGGAGTACACCTCGATGGTCGGATACCGATGACCAAACCCGGCGAACGCGATGGCGTGGTCGTTCTCGGCGATCATCAAGTTGTTTCTGCTCGCATAGTTCGCGGCCGCATCGTTGAAGATGTTGGGGTTGCGCCGCAGCTTCGCCAGCGTCAGCTCCTGCTGCGTCCCACGCTCGTCGATCGCCACCAGTTGCTTGTGCAGGTGGTCGAAAGACGCGCCAGCCGGCTTCAGCCAATTCTGGAACACGGACACGTACCGCGCATATCGATTCGCAGCGTAGAGCTGTTCCATCGAGTCCACCGTGAACCGCAGAAACCGACGGTGCTCCTCCTGCGTGAGTGTGCCCGACGACGCCAGCTGAGAGCTGTCGGCGGCACCGTCGACGAAGTGCCGGCGGGCGATGATCACGTCATGCTCTCCCCCGAAAAAGCCGGATGCCGCCTCCAGCTTGTCGCCGAGCTCCATCCGAGCGATGTTCTCGGGCGTATTCCCGCTGGCGCGCAGCTTTGCTTCCACCACGCTCACCACATGCCGCAATCCCTCGGGCTCCGCCAGGTATGCCTGGCGGCGGGCAGCGACGTCGCCTGGCAGCTCGTAGCCGTAGTTGAGATGCCAGTAGTCGTAGCTCAAAATCTCGAACAGGTTCGGAACCCGACGAAACTCCGCCACCTCGTCGAGGAGCTGGCTGGCGGGAACGCCGTCGAGCTGCTCCCAATCATCGCCTCTTCGCACGACGCGCGACTTCTCCGGCGGCGTCTCCCAGTAGCGTAGCTCACAAAAGGCGCAGTGGCGGCCGTGTTCGTCGGGGCTGAGCGGCTGGGGGTCCGCCACCTGCACGCCAAGCGGGCGATTGCCGCGGCCGGGCACCGTCCACACCTCGGTACCGGTAAAGGGGTTGAGTTGCTTGACCGTGCCATCGGCGAGCACATCAAGGTATTCCGGCTCCCGCACAAAGAGATCCATGCGTCGAGCCTACGCGCCTCAGCGTGCAAAGATCAGCGGATCGATTGCGATGGCGAGGAACACAATCGCCAGGTAGCTGTTCGACCAGTGGAACAGGCGCATGGCCTTCAGCTGCGCGCCCTCGAGCCCGCGGTTGGCTCTTCTCAGCAGCTGTACGGCTTCCCAGGTGATGACCGCGCCAGAGAGTATCGCCACGACGGCGTAGAGCGGCCCCGTCGGAGCCACCGGCCACAGCAGCAGCGACGCGCCCACCGTCAGCAGGGTGTAGACGAGAATCTGTCTGGCCACCTGCGGAGCCGTACGAACGACGGGAAGCATCGGCACGCCCGCTGCCGCGTAGTCGTCCTTGTACCGAAACGACAGTGCCCACGTGTGTGGCGGGGTCCAGAAGAACACCACGGCGAACATGATGATCGGTGGCCAGCTCACCGAGTTCGTAACCGCGGTCCAGCCGATCAGCGGCGGGAAGCAGCCCGCAATGCCACCCCAGATGATGTTCTGCCACGTGCGGCGCTTCAACCAGATGGTGTAGACGAACACGTATAGCGCGTTCGCCAAGAGCGCGAGCCCGGCGGAGAGCCAGTTCGCACCGAGGCCCAAAATGAGCGACGACACAACAGCCAGTAGTACGCCAAAGATGGTTGCAGGGCGCACCCCCACCTGATGCCGAGGCATGGGCCGGCGCCTGGTGCGACGCATGGTCTCGTCGATGTCGCGATCGAGCACACAGTTGAATGTGTTGGCGCTGGCCGCAGCCATCCACCCACCAAACAAGGTGGCGACGGCGGGCCACAGCGGCGGCAACCCACCCTGTGCAAGGAACATGGCAGGCAAGGTAGTGACGAGTAGCAGCTCGATGATGCGGGGTTTCGTCAGCGCGACGTAGGCCTTCACCACATCCCGCGCGCTCGCACGCGATGCGTGTGCCGTCGTAGCCGTCACCTGACCTCCCTCACAATTCCCGAGGGAGTCTACAGCTGAAATAGCGAACATCCTAGTTGCGAAGAACCGTTAGGCTGGGGAATGTGACTTCCACTTCCCTCCCGTTCGTCAACCCGTTGAGGGATTCCGACGACCGCAGACTCCCCCGCATCGCCGAGCCGTGCGTGCTCGTAATCTTCGGCGTCACCGGCGATCTGTCCCGCAAGAAGCTCATGCCGGCGGTGTACGACCTGGCCAACCGAGGCCTGCTCCCGCCGGGCTTCGGTTTGGTGGGCTTCGCTCGTCGCGAGTGGGAAGACCAAGATTTCGCGCAGGTGGTGCACGACGCCGTCAAAGAGCATGCCCGCACCGAGTTCCGCGAGGAGGTATGGGAGCAGCTGCTCGAGGGCATCCGGTTCGTGAGCGGCACCTTTGATTCCGACGACGCCTTCGAGCGCCTGCGGGACACCCTCACTGAGCTCGACACCGAGCGCGGCACCGGTGGCAACCACGTCTTCTATCTCTCCATCCCACCGTCGGGCTTCGAGCCCGTGATGCAGCAGCTGCGCTCGCACGGCCTGGTAGAGCAGAGCGACGAGAGCTGGCATCGCGTCGTGATCGAGAAGCCCTTCGGGCATGACCTCGAGTCGGCGAAGGAACTCGACGCCGTCGTCTCAGACCTGTTCGCCCCCCAGGATGTGTTCCGCATCGACCACTACCTGGGTAAGGAAACCGTGCAAAACATCCTGGCGTTGCGGTTCGCGAATCAGCTCTTCGAACCTGTGTGGAACAACCACTACGTGAGCCATGTCGAGATCACGATGGCCGAAGACATCGGCATCGGCGGCCGTGCGGGCTACTTCGACGGCATCGGCATCGCCCGCGACGTAATGCAAAACCACCTTCTCCAGCTGCTCGCGCTCGCCGCGATGGAAGACCCGACGAACTTCGACGCCGCCCAGCTGCGCACGGAAAAGAAGAAGGTGCTAGCCGCAGCGAGCGTCCCTAAGGACTACGCCAAGCACACCGCGCGCGGGCAGTATGCCGGCGGCTGGCAGGGCGGCAAGGAAGTGGCCGGCTACACCGAGGAAGAGGGCGTCGACCCCAGTTCCAACACCGAAACATTCGCCGCAATTCGCGTCGATATCGACAACCGACGCTGGGCCGGCGTGCCCTTCTACCTCCGCACCGGCAAGCGCATGCCGCGCCGAGTGACGGAGGTGGCGCTGAACTTCAAGCAGCCCCCACACCTGCCATTCGCGAGCACCGATACTGCGAAGCTCGGCACCAATGCGCTGGTGCTGCGGATCCAGCCCGACGAGGGCGTCACCCTCCGTTTTGGCGCCAAGGTACCCGGCACGCAGATGGAGATCCGCGAGGTGTCGATGGACTTCGGCTACGGCGGCTCCTTCACCGAATCCTCCCCGGAAGCCTACGAGCGCCTCATTCTCGACGTGCTGCTCGGCGAGCCACCGTTGTTCCCGCAGCAGGAAGAGGTGGAGCTCAGCTGGCGCATCCTCGACCCGGTGCTCGAGTACTGGGCCTCGCTCGACGATCAACCCGAACAGTACGAGCCCGGCACCTGGGGCCCCTCATCCGCCCACGACATGCTCGCCGGCGATGGTCGCGCCTGGCGACGCCCGTAGGAGCAACGTCATGATTATCGAACTGCCAGACACCACGTCGAGAGAAATCTCCGCCGCACTCACGAAGGCGCACCGCGGCGCGGGCGCGAGCGGCCTCGTGCTGACCCTCATTATCGCCACCGACGACGCGCACTTCGACGACGCCATCCATGCCGCGAAAGCCTCCGCCTACGCGCATCCGTCGAGGGTGATCGTCGTCACCGACGCCAACAGCGACGGAGGCCCGTCGATGGATGCCACCGTCGAGGTAGGCGACGGGCTCCCGGGCGACCTGATCACCCTCACCCTGCGCGGCGGGCTGCGCGAGCGAGCCAACGTGATGCTGCTGCCCCTGCTGCTTCCCGACTCCCCCACCGTCGTGTGGTGGCCCCATGAAGGGCCCGACGACCTGGCCCAAGATCCCATCGGCCAGCTCGCAGATCGGCGCATCACGGACGCCGCCGGCTGCGCCGACCCACAGGCAGCCCTCAGAAACCGGGCCCGGCATCACACCGCCGGTGACACCGACCTCACCTGGACACGACTCACCAGGTGGCGCGCGCTGCTCGTCGCCGCCGTCGACCAAGTGGCGTCCCCCGTGCGCAGCGCACGGGTGGTATCCGCGCATGACAACGCCCCCGCCACGCTCCTCGCCACCTGGCTGAGCAACAAGCTAGGCATCGAGGTGGAGCGCATCGACGGCGACGGCATCGGCGTGATCGAGGTCGTCCTGAACACCGACGCAGGCGATATCTCTATCCGTCGCCCCGGCAACACGACGGCGGAATACACCGTGCCTGGGCAACCGCCCCGGAAGGTCGCGCTGCGTCGGCGCCCGCTCACGGACCTCCTCACCGAGGAGCTACAACGTCTCGACCCCGACCAGGTGTTCGAGGACACCGTCGCCCATCTGCTGTCGCAAGAAGGAGAGCACTGATGCACCAGCGCCTGGTTCGCGCACCACATGCCGACGACATCACCGACATCGTTGCGGAGCGCCTCGTCGCACTTCTAACGAAGAAAGACGCCACGCAAGACCGCATCGACATCTGTCTCGCGGGCGGGACCGCGGCAAACGCCGTCTATGAGCGCGTGGCTGAGCTCATCGTCGACGTGGACATCGACTACAAGAAGCTCCACTTGTGGTGGGGCGACGAGCGGTTCGTCGCGGCCACCGATCCAGACCGCAATTCACTACAGGCCCTCGAACGTCTCGCCCGAACCCTGCCCATCCATTCCGCGAACATCCACATGATGGCGGCCAAAGATGGGCGCAAGGATTCCCGCGAAAGCGCTGACGTGTACGAGACAGAGCTCGGCCACACCCGATTCGATCTCGTCCTGCTCGGCATGGGCCCCGACGGGCACACCGCATCAATCTTCCCCAAGCATCCGAGCTTCAAGCCGACGACTCGACTCGTCATCGGTGTGGAAGATGCGCCGAAGCCTCCCCCGGAGCGCATCACCCTCACGTTCAATGCTCTGAACAACACCGACTCGATGTGGTTCATCGTGACCGGCGACGCCAAGGCCGATGCCGTGGCTCGTGTGCTCGACGGCGACCAAACGCTCCCTGCAGCCCATGCTCGCGGCGAGCATTCCACGTTGTGGTTCGTCGATGATGCAGCCGCAAGCAAACTGCCGGGCCAGTACCGCTGCGAGTTGTAACCGCGGCCCTAGCCCGGCAGCTGCCGGTATGAACTGGGAAGTCAGTAAATGATTTCGCCGGCAGCCCGACGGGCGCGCAGCGTGGTGATCGCTTCCGCGAGGATCGCCTCCGCGTCCTCTTCAGAACGGCGCTCCTTTACGTAAGCCAGGTGCGTCTTGTACGGCACGATCTTTGGTGGCGGAGGCGGGTTGTCCTCGTCCTTGTTCGCCGGAAGTCCGCAGCGGGGGCAGTCCCATTCCTCCGGGATCTGAGCGTCAATTGCGAATGCGGGGCGCGTCTCGTGCCCACTCGCGCAGAAATAGGAGACCCGGTGCCGAGCGACGGCGTCTCCTCGCTCTGCCTCGCCCATGGGGCCAGCGCCCACACGGCTTCCACGGATGGCATTGCCACCTGCCACAGCTCTTCTCCTTCAGTTGTCGTTGGGAACAGTTAGATAGATCTTCAGAGCGCTTCGGCTCGATACACCAGCAGCAGCGCGATGATGGTGAGCAGCCAAATCAGCCCGACGATCAGCGTGATGAGGTCCAGTCGACGCTCGGCGCGCGAGACGCCACCCATCGACGTGGACATGCCGCCACCGAACAGGTCAGACATACCACCGCCACGGCCTTTGTGGAGGAGGATGGACGCTGCCAGAAGGATGCTCAGCACGATGAGAATCACGGAGAGGATAGTCACCGGCGTGGAGAGAAGAGGCACAATCACGCAGGCCAGTGTAACTGACGCGTGAGTGAATGCCGAATCAGCTCCTGGTATGACGAAGGTCGGCCGCCCAACGCCCTGGACGGCCGACCAACATGTGCTGTAGGAATCAGACAGCGAGATCCTGGAACCGGATAATTGCCGCGAATTCCTCCGCCTTCAAGCTCGCGCCACCGACGAGGGCACCGTCGACGTCGGGCTGATCCATGATGGAGCGGATGCTGCCGGACTTCACCGAGCCGCCGTACTGGATACGCACCTTGTCGGCAGCCTCATCGCCGAATGCGCTGCGGACCTCGTTGCGGATAGCGCCGCACACCTCCTGCGCGTCCTCGGGGGTCGCAACCTCGCCGGTGCCGATGGCCCACACGGGCTCGTAGGCGATGACGATGCCAGCGACCTGCTCGGCAGTCAGCCCGTCGAGGGCGCCACGAACCTGAGCGACGGTGTACTCGACGTGCTTGCCTTCCTTGCGCACATCCAGGCCCTCACCCACGCAGATGATGGGCGTCATGCCCTGGGCGATGACCTTCTTCGCCTTCGCACCGACGAGCTCGTCGGTTTCGCCGTGGTACTGACGACGCTCGGAGTGCCCGACGACGACGTAACGCACCTGCAGCTTGGCCAGCATGTCTGCGCTGACTTCACCAGTGTAGGCACCGGAATCCTGCGCCGAGACATCCTGCGCGCCGAGCTGGAGCGGCATGCGGTCGCCGTCGATGAGGGTCTGCACGGTGCGCAGATCGGTGAACGGAGGAATGACGACGGCGTCCACCGTCTTCGGGTCAAATTCCTTGTCGGCGAGCGTCCACGCGAGCTTCTGGACGAGTCCAGTCGCTTCGACGTGGTTCATGTTCATTTTCCAGTTGCCAGCGATGATGGGGGTACGAGCCATGATCACTTCTCCTCTTCTAGTACTGCAATACCGGGGAGTTCCTTCCCCTCGAGGAATTCGAGGGAGGCGCCACCGCCGGTGGAAATGTGGCCGAACTCATCATCGGCGTGCCCGAGTGCGCGAACCGCAGCGGCGGAGTCGCCGCCACCGATCACGCTGAACGCGTCGGACTCGGCGAGCGCCTTGGCGACCGCGGCGGTGCCGTGCGACAGCGTCTCGATCTCGAACACGCCCATGGGGCCGTTCCAGAACACGGTCTTGGCACCCTTGATGGCGTCTGCGAACAGCCTCTCGGTGTCGGGGCCGATGTCCAGGCCCATCTGGCCGGCAGGGATGGCATCCGCCGAGACGACGCTCACCTCGCCAGTGACGGTGCGGGCGTCGAAGTCCATGCCCTCTGCAACTCGGGAATCGACGGGCAGCAGCAGCTGCTTCCCGGCGTCCTTGGCCTGCTGGATGTAGCCAGCGCAGGTGTCGAGATTGGACTCGTCTACCAGGGAGTTGCCGATTTCCTTGCCCTGGGCCTTGAGGAAGGTGTATGCCATGCCGCCGCCCACGATGACGGTGTCAGCAACCTTCAGCAGGTTGTCGATCACGGCGAGCTTGTCGGCCACCTTGGCGCCGCCCAGCACGACGACGAACGGGCGCTCCGGACGCTCGGTGACACCACGCAGCACCTCGACTTCCCTACCGACGAGGTAGCCGGCAGCGTTCGGGAGCAGCTTGGCCACGTCGTAGACGGAAGCCTGCTTGCGGTGCACAACACCAAAGCCGTCGGAGACGAACACGTCGCCGAATGCCGCGTACTGCTCAGCGAGCGCCTTGCGCTCGTTCTCGTCCTTCGACTCTTCGCCGGGCTCGTAGCGCACGTTCTCGAGGAGAGCGACGTCGCCATCGCCCAGAGCGCCGACCACGGCCTTGGCAGACTCGCCGACGACGTCTTCGGCCAGCTTCACGTCCTTGCCGAGCAGTTCGCCGAGCCGCTTCGCGACAGGAGCGAGCGAGTACTTGGGATTGACTTGGCCCTTCGGGCGGCCGAGGTGCGCCATGATCACGACGCGGGCGCCGGCCTCCACCAGCTTGGTCAGCGTGGGCAGCGCGGCGCGGATGCGGCCGTCGTCGGTGATGACATCGCCGTCGAGCGGCACGTTGAAGTCACAGCGGATGAGCACCCGCTTGCCTGCGACATCGAGTTCATCGATGGTCTTCACGGGATTTGGTTCCTTTCAGATCGGAAGAACAACGGGGATGAAGATGAAGGCCCCGCACCCCTCACAGGGAGTACGGGGCCAACACCAGTCAGTGAATAGGCGGCTGAAGGATCAGAGCTTCGAGCCGACGAGCGCGGTCAGGTCAACCAGACGGTTGGAGTAGCCCCACTCGTTGTCGTACCAGCCCACGACCTTCACCTGGTTGCCGATGACCTTGGTGAGGCCAGCGTCGAAGATGCAGGAGTGCGGGTCGGTCTCGATGTCCTTCGAAACGATCGGATCTTCAGTGTAGGAAAGGATGCCCTTGAGCGGACCCTCGGCAGCCTTCTTGATGGCGGCGTTGATTTCCTCGACGGTAACCTCGCGGCCGGCCTCGAAGGTGAGGTCGGTGGCGGAGCCGGTCGGGGTGGGAACGCGCAGGGCGTAGCCGTCGAACTTGCCCTTGAGCTCGGGGAGCACGAGAGCCACAGCAGCAGCTGCACCGGTCTTGGTGGGGACGATGTTCAGAGCAGCGGCGCGGGCGCGACGGAGGTCCTTGTGGGGGCCATCCTGCAGGTTCTGGTCTGCGGTGTAAGCGTGGATGGTGGTCATGAGACCCTTTTCGATGCCGAACTCGTCGTTCAGCACCTTCGCCATCGGCGCCAGGCAGTTGGTGGTGCAGGAAGCGTTCGAGATGACGGTGTGGTCGGCCGTCAGGTCGCCGTCGTTGACACCCATCACGATGGTGATGTCTTCGTTCTTGGCGGGAGCCGAGATGATGACCTTCTTCGCGCCAGCGGTGATGTGAGCCTTGGCGGCGGAGGCCTCAGTGAAGCGGCCGGTGGATTCCACGACGATGTCGACGCCGAGGTCGCCCCAAGGAAGCTGGGCCGGATCCTTTTCTTCGAAGACCTTGAACGTGTCGCCGCCCGCAGTGATGGACTGGTCGTCGAAGGTGATCTCGCCGTCGAACTTGCCGAGGATCGAGTCGTACTTCAGCAGGTGCGCGAGGGTCTTGTTGTCGGTGAGGTCGTTGACGGCCACCACGTCGATGTCGGCACCAGAGGCCTTGAGTGCACGGTAGTAGTTACGGCCGATGCGGCCGAAGCCGTTGATAGCAACCTTAACGGTCATATGAATGGATACCCTTCAGTTCACTTGCGCTCACCCCGCCGGGCGGAATCCCGGGCAGCGCTTTGCGCCTTGGCGTACAGCTTCATCCTAGCCACATCGATGAGATGGACAAGCTTCAGGGTCGAGAAAACCGACGTCTAATTGTTCTGCCCGGAGAGGTTGGGCACACGCGCGGCTGGCGGTTGGCCCTTGAGTGAGGTGTGGCCTCTGTGGTGATTGTAGTGGTGCAGCCATTCGGGGAAGGCCTCGACGCGTTCGGTTTCTGACTT
>JAEZVO010000059.1 GCA_023443125.1 Actinomycetes bacterium | reverse complement strand
CCAAGCCAGAAGCCATCCGCGCACTCAAACGCCACATCTGCAGAAACCTCTACCCAACCCTCAAACACGACCTCCAAACATGGCTTGACAAACCATAAGACCATCGGCCCTTCGGGCCTACTCGACGATCGGAGAAGAGCAGGCGCGGACCTACTCGACGATCGGAGAAGAGCAGGCGCGGACCTACTCGATGAGCGGAGCAGAACCGAGACAGATTCAGATTCCCAACACCTCAGAGAGCCCGAGGGTGAGGCCCTTGTGGGTGCGCACGTGCTCGATCGCGGCAATCACGCCGGGCATAAACGAGGCTCGGTCGAAGGAGTCGTGGCGGATGGTGAGATTCTCACCGGCCCCACCGAAGAGCACCTCCTGGTGCGCAACGAGCCCCTGCAGACGCACCGAGTGCACGTGGATGCCCTCGACCTGCGCACCCCGAGCGCCCAGCTCATCGTGCACCGTGGCGTCCGGCACCGCGTCCATGCGCTCTTCCTCGCGCACCGCAGCGATCCGCTGCGCGGTCGTCGTCGCCGTGCCCGACGGGGCGTCGGCCTTGTTGGGATGGTGCAGCTCCACAATCTCCACCGACGGGTAGTACTTCGCCGCGAGTTCCGAGAACCGCATCAACAAATTCGCCCCGATGGAGAAGTTCGACGCGATGAGGACGCCCACGTCGGGGTGCTCGTCGCACAATGTGCGCACACGCTGCAGCCTGTCCTCGTCGAAGCCTGTGGTGCCGATCACCATGTCCAGGCCGCGTTCAAGTGCCCATTCAATGTTGTCCATCACCGCATCGGGATGGGTGAAGTCGACGACCACCTGGGCATCGTTGATGTCTTCTCGGGGTGCCTCAAGATCGGAGCCGCCCGTGAACACCATGCCTTCGGCTTCCTTGACGGCTGTCACCACCTGGCTACCCATCTTGCCGCTGACGCCAAAGACGCCAACCTTGGTTGCGTTCATGCTGGTTACCTCCTGCATGGTTCGGGCGAATCCATCGCTTCGTACTACTTCAGTTCTACCAGCAGGGTCCGCACCAAGGATGCGTCCGCCCACGAACGTGCCACGGCCGGCCTTGCCCAATGAGCAATGGCCGGCCGTGATCACTTGGGTGAACGGAACTCACTCCTCCTCGGAGCTGTCCTCCTGCTTCTCGTCTTCCTCGATGACGGGGACGAGCGAGAGCTTGCCACGATCATCGATGTCGGAGATCTCCACCTGGAGCTTCTGGCCCACGCTCACCACATCGTCGACATTCTCGACACGCTTGCCACCGGCGAGCGCGCGCAGCTTCGAGATGTGCAGCAGGCCGTCCTTGCCAGGCAGCAACGACACGAACGCACCGAAGGTGGTGGTCTTCACGACGGTACCGAGGAACCGCTCGCCCTTCTCCGGCATGTGCGGGTTGGCGATGGCGTTGATCTGGGCGATGGCTGCGTCGGCGGCTGCGCCGTCCTCAGCACCCACGTACACGGTGCCGTCGTCTTCGATCGAGATGTTGGCGCCAGTCTCGTCCTGGATCTGGTTGATCATCTTGCCCTTGGGGCCGATGACCTCACCGATCTTGTCGACGGGCACCTTGATCGCGACGATACGCGGCGCGTAGGGGCTCATCTCGTCCGGTACATCGATGGCCTCGCCCATCACGTCGAGCAGCGTGTGACGCGCGTCGCGGGCCTGCAGCAGCGCCTTCTGCAGCTCGCTGGCGGGAATGCCGTTGAGCTTGGTGTCCAGCTGGAGCGCGGTGACGAAGTCGCGGGTGCCGGCCACCTTGAAGTCCATGTCACCCAGGGCATCTTCCGCACCAAGGATGTCGGTGAGCGCGACGTAGTGCGTCTCGCCGTCGAGTTCCTCGCTCATGAGGCCCATGGCGATACCCGCGACGGCGGCGCGCAGCGGCACACCGGCGTTGAGCAGCGACATCGTCGACGCACACACCGAGCCCATCGAAGTGGAGCCGTTCGAGCCCAGCGCCTCGGAGACCTGGCGGATAGCGTAGGGGAATTCCTCGCGCGTGGGCAGCACCGGCACGAGCGCACGCTCGGCGAGCGCTCCGTGGCCGACCTCGCGACGCTTCGGCGAGCCGACGCGCCCCGTCTCACCCGTGGAGTACGGCGGGAAATTGTAGTTGTGCATGTAGCGCTTGGTGTGCTCGGGCGAGAGCGTGTCGATCTTCTGCTCCATGTCCAGCATGTTCAGCGTCGACACACCGAGGATCTGCGTCTCGCCACGCTGGAACAGCGCCGAGCCGTGCACGCGCGGCACGACGGCCACCTCGGCGGACAGCGCACGAATATCGGTGACGCCGCGCCCGTCGATACGCACGCCTTCGGTGAGCGTGCGGTGACGAACGATCTTCTTCGTAATCGCCTTCAGCGCAGCGGCGATCTCGTTCTCGCGATCTTCAAACTTCTCAGCGAGCTGGTCCTGCACATCCTGGCGGATGGCGTGGGTGGCGTCGTCGCGATCCTGCTTGCCAGGAATGGTCATCGCCTCAGCGATGCGGTCCTTCGCGAGCTCCTCGACAGCGGCGTATACGTCGTCTTGGTAGTCGAGGAAGACCGGGAAGTCGTAGGTTTCCTTCGGCAGCTTGGCAGCGAGCTCAGCCTGGGCATCGCACAGCGTCTTGATGAACGGCTTTGCGGCCTCGAGGCCCTGACCGACGACCTCCTCAGTCGGGGCGGTCTTGCCACCGCGCACAAGCTCCCAAGTGGCGTCGGTGCCGCCGGCTTCCACCATCATGATGGCGACGTCGCCGTCGTCGAGGACGCGCCCGGCAACCACCATCTGGAAGGTCGACTTCTGCACCTGCTCGACCGTGGGGAAACACACCCACGTGTCGTCGATGAGTGCGACGCGCACACCGCCGATGGGGCCGGAGAACGGCAGACCAGCCAGCTGGGTGGCCATGGATGCGGCGTTGATGGCGACGACGTCGTAGTACACGTCGGGGTTCAGCGCCATAACCGTGACGATCACCTGCACCTCATTGCGCAGGCCCTTGACGAATGCGGGGCGCAGCGGGCGGTCAATGAGGCGAGCGGCCAGGATGGCGGCCTCGCCGGGGCGCCCTTCGCGTCGGAAGAAAGAGCCGGGGATCTTGCCGGCCGCGTACATGCGCTCTTCGATGTCGACGGTGAGCGGGAAGAAATCGATTGCGTCACGCGGCGTCTTCTGCGCGCACGTGGATGCGAGCAGCATGGTGTCGTCGTCGATGTAGACGGCTGCGGAGCCGTCGGCCTGCTGCGCGAGCTGGCCCGATTCGAAGCGCACGACGTGTTTGCCGTACGAGCCGTTGTCAATCACGGCTTCGGTGTATTCAAGTCCTGCCATGGGTGCAGGGGTCCTTTCGCCTAGTGCCGCCCAAACATGACGAACCGCCGTGGAGCACCCGGTCTTCGATCGAGGCCCGCGGGGAATCACACCCGAAGGCCACTACCGAGGACCAGAGCCACTCCGGTTGGGTGGCGATGAGACTATCTATGCGGTTGTCATCGTCCATGCTAGCGGACGCGACGTGAAATGCCCCGCATTCGACGGCCGAGCAGCCCCGACGACATACCCGCCCGACGTTTCCCTTGCAGCCACGCGGCGCCCCACCCCAAGAAAGAATGTGGGATTCCACCAAAAACGGTGGAATCCCACATTACTTATTTCGGCTCGCTCGAAGCGACCCGCCTATGAAGACTCAGCGACGCAGACCGAGACGTGCGATGAGCTCACGGTAGTGCTCGATGTCCTGCTTTGCGACGTAGTTGAGCAGGCGACGACGCTGACCAACCATAAGCATCAGGCCACGACGGGAGTGGTGGTCGCCCTTGTGGGTCTTGAGGTGCTCGGTGAGGTGCGAGATGCGCTTGCTGAGCAGCGCGATCTGCACGTCGGGCGAGCCGGTGTCACCAGGCTTGGTGGCGTACTCTTCGATAATCTTCTTCTTTTCCGCAGCGTCCATGATGGTGCTCCTTCCAGCTCGCTGCACGGCGCTCCGGTCGCGGGTGCTGTCGGAGCTCTTCCTGGGCCGTGGCCGCTCAAACGGCAACCCCGAGATGCTACCACTTGGACGCGCCTTCCCCCAACTGCGCCCTTGGCGGGTAGGCTCACACCATATCGTTTGAGCAATTGTGAGGAGAGGCCATGCCTATCGTCGTACGGCTTGTTGAGGAACGCGACCTTCCCGCGCTACGCGAACATCAGGCGCGCCCAGACCTCAACCTCGTCGATGTTCACTTCGAGGCTGCCGCCGAGGGAACCCTGCTCTTCGCTGCCGCATTCGACGATGACGAGCCGCTCGGCACTGCGCTGCTGGACATCACCGAGGACTACCAGTGGGCACCTGAGCTGCGGAATATGTGGGTGTACCCGCAGGCGCGTCGCCGCGGCGCCGGTCGAGCGCTGTCTCAGTGGCTTGAAGAGGAAGCACGTAACCTCGGGCACGAGGCCGTGTTCCTCGCCGTCGATCCGAATAACGAAAAGGCGATCCCCCTGTATGTATCGCTCGGCTACTCCCCCATCGGTGAGCATTTGATCGTCGACGATCCCGAGGTGCCCCAGGTGGACGATTCCACCGAGCCGGCCGAGTACTACGCCATCTACAAGAAGTCACTCGTCGCGTAACAACCGCTCGGATTCGCGCGGCGCCGGCGGCCCGCCTGGGCGACGAAGGTCGTCGGCGCTACTTCACTTCGCTAGAAGGCGCGACGAAGGTATTGCACTCTTGGTACGTCGATGCCTTCAGCCCTCGCTCTGTCCAGAGCCCTCGCGACGCGCTCACTCCGTGGAGCGGTTCCTCGGCATCCGGCGGATCGCCCACGAACTCCGCAGCCTTCACGACGGAGCGGTAATCGCCTGAGTCATACCCCAGCGAGACAGTGGTCGACTGTATGAACGACGCGGCGAGGCAATCGGCCTGCACCTCGAGACGACGGTTCAGCTCGAAGGCTTCGGGCTTGCTCTTGGCATCGCGCATCGAATAATGCCGCTGCACCAGGATGCCGTTGCGACCCTGCACGTTGTGCCCATACTCGTGCGCCATCACGAAGTCCCAGACCGTCTGATCGTCGCCGATGACATCCGCCAGATCGGCGGAGAAGTAGATGCCCTGGTTCGCTCCGCAGAAGAATGCATTCCGGGGCTCCAGCTCACCACACGGGCTGTTGCCACCGTTACCTTCGTAGACCTTAACGCGCGGCTGATACGGCTCATACCCTGCGGCTTCGAGCGGCGGGCCAAAGGTGCGGGTGAGACATTCAGACAGGGCTTGGAGCCGTTGCTCCAGCTCGTCAGTATCGCGGATGTCAGATACGTCGGGTGCTTCACAGCGCACTGGTTCTGGCACCTTTTGCTGGTAGAACTCATTGCTATCGAGCAAGCTGGGATCGTTGTACGGATCCACCACCTCGGACGGCCCTTGCCCCGCGCCAGGAACCTGGTACTCCTCGTTGACGTAGACAACCTCGTTGTCGTTACCCGGAGTTCCACCGCCCCCGGTGTTGCCTGGCCCCTTCGAGGACTGAGTCAGAACGAGATACCCCATCATCAAGCCGAGCACGACGACCGGCAACGCCAGCCACCAGAGGCTTCCGGACTTCTTCTTGGGCTGCGGCCAAGGGTAGGCCGGAGGATACTGACCGGGCGCGAAGGGAGGCCCGCCGGGATTCGGGCCGGGGCGATAGCGCGGATCAAATCCCCCTGCCTGGAACGGCTGAGGTTGCCCAAACTGCTGCTGGGGAGACGGCTGCATCTGCGGCCCGGGCCGCCCCTGCGACGGCGCACCCCACTGTGGAGCATTCGACGGCGCACCCCACGGCTGGACTGGTTGACTGGCTTGGCGGGCGTAGGGATTGGCCCACGACGGCGCCTGGCGCCCGGGAGGGGTGCGGAACGGCGACGCACCGAACCCGTTACGGGGAGCATTGGGGGGCATAGTCACCGTTCAACCGTAACCCACGAGAGGGCCACCCCCTCGCCTACGCAGGCGCCGGTGCGTATGACACGCCCGTGTGCAATAGTGTGCGGGTCCCGACGAAAGAGTGACCGTGTCGAAGATCTATCGCCTGCTGCTCAGCATCTCTCTGGGCCTTTTCACCCTCGTAACACTGGGCACACCCGCACGTGCTGATAACAGCGTCGATGCACTCGATGTGACCGCCGAGTTGAAAGCCGACGGCACCCTCACTGTGACAAGTACGCTCACCGGCGACGCCTTGGGCAACGACTTGCAGATGCGCATCCCCAAGCACTCTCCCCTCGGCGACTTGAGGACGTTCCTCTACAACGTCTCAGGCATCACTGTCACTGCAGAAGGCAGTCAGCTCGAGCACACCGTCGACGAGAACTCCGGCGCTGTCACTGTGAAGGTGGATCCGAGCAAGTCGGGAGGCAAGCCCATCACGATTGCGTACACCGTCTCAGGAACCACGTCGACGCCCGCCGGCCAAGAGGATGTGCGTCATTTCTCCTGGCCGGTGGTCGGCGGGCTGAACATGAGCGTTCAGAACGTGACAGGCAGCGTGGCGTTGCTCGCTATCCCACCGGATTTTGAGTGCGCTGCGGGCGATCCGAGCACCCCGCACAACTGCTTCTCCTGGAACATCGATCGCGACAAGCCGGTGCCGATCAGCTTCGAGGACGGGCCGATTGAGCCGGGGCAGACCATCCAGATCTCGGGTAGTCAGCCCGCAAGCCAGGTGGCATCCACAGCAACAGTGCACACCCGCTGGACACTCGACCGCGCGTTCTCCCTCAACTTCGTCACCGGCTTGGTGTCTCTCGGCGTGCTGCTCGTGGGCGCCGTCGCACTGTGGCAGTGGCACCGCCGTGTAGGCCGCGACGAGGTTGCCACCGCCGCACCGACGGTCATCGGCGAGTTCCATCCGGTGGCTGAGGGAGTCAGCGAGTTCCGGTTGCGCGAGAACATCCGGCCGGGCCAGATTGGCACCGTCGCGGACGAATCCGTTGATCCCATCGATGTCACCGCGACCATCCTCGATCTCGCCGTGCGTGGCTTCCTCCGCATCGAACAGCTCCAGGTGCCCGGCGGCATGGATTGGACGTTCACGCGCCTCAACGATGACACGAGCAGCCTGCGTAAGTACGAGCGCATCTTGCTGGATGCGGTTGCTCCCACCGACGGGTCTCCCGTGCTCGTCTCTCAGATTCAGCAGGCCGTCGGCCCGTGCGTATCTGACTTGCAGCATGCGCTCTACGACGACGTCGTGGAGAGCGGTTGGTTTGTCAAGCGCCCCGACGCGTCGCACACCGATTCGCGCACCATCGGCGCCGCGTTGCTCATCGTGGGCCTGATCGCCACTGGGCTGCTCGCTTGGCTCACCACATGGGGGCTCGTCGGGCTCGCTGTGGTCGCCGTCGGGGTGGGTGCGCTCTTCATCGCCGGCGAGATGCCCCGTCGCTCAGCCAAGGGCGCGGCGCTCCTGACCGGGCTGCACGGGTTCTCAGCCGTGCTCGCCCAGCAGAGCACCGAAGTCATGCCACCGGGCAAAGAGCTTCGAGAGATCTCCAAGTTCCTGCCGTATGCGGTGGTGCTGGGTGGCAAGGAGCGCTGGGTCAACGCGATGGTGGCCGCCGATCGCGATACCACTCCAGATTCGGATGCGATCAGCTGGTTCCACGCCCCCGACGATTGGCACCTGCAGCAGCTGCCACAGTCGCTGGATGCTCTCATCGCGTCGATCCAGGGCCATCTCTTCGGCCGCTAACCGCCGCGATCAGCCTTTGGGCTGGATCACGTGCTCGTCGTAGTTGGGCTCCTCCTTGATGATGCCGAACTCCTTGGCATGTGCGCCCATCGTCTTCAGCGATTCGACGTCGAGGCCGGGCTTGAAGACGGCGATGTTGATCTTGTCGGCCACCGCGGGGTCGAGTTTGATCTTCTCCACGGCGAGCTTGCGGAACTCGTCGGGATGCTCGGTGGCGTACTCGTTTACTTTGCTCATCGCCCGTTGGAATTTCTGCAGCACCTCGGGGTTCGCCTCAGCGAATTTCCCGCTGGTGATGTAGTAACCGACCGTGGTGTCCGGGATTGCCTCGACGAAGTTCGAGAGAATTGGCCGGTATCCGGCATCCAGAGTGATAGTGCGGAATGGGTCGACTTGCCAAATCGCATCCACGTCGCCGCGTTCCAGCGCTGCCTCCATGTCGGAGAAGATCATGGGAACCCACTCGATACCCTTCGGATCAATCCCCTTCTTCTGCAGCGCGACGGGGATCGTGACATCGCCGAGGTTCTTCAGCGAGTTCACGGCGATGCGCTTGCCCGGAAGATCTTCCGGTCCTTGGATCTTGGAATCCTCGAGCACGAAGATGTTCGACGTGTCCTGCTTCACGTCAGTTCCGGTGCCGCAGCAGTTGACGACGAACCGGACGTCGAGTCCCTCATCGATCGCGGCGAGGTCTGAAATCACGTTGGCGTAGCCGATGGGCGATTCGCCGTTGATGACGCTCGGGATGATGGCGGAGCCGCTTTGCGATCTCCACCTTTACGTTCAGCCCCTCGTCGGCGAAAAAGCCCTGCTCGATGCCCAGGTAGAGCGGCACGGAGTCGGAGGTGGTGATGTGCTGAATAGTGAGCTCGACGTTGCCGTCAGCATCCTTCTTCGCTTCCGGGCCGCCGGAGCAACCGGTAGCCATCAGGAGGGCCGCCGAGAGCGCAGCCGTGACGACGTGACGAATCTTGTGCATGGTTACTCCGATCAGATGATGTATTCGGGTTCTGGTTGGGGTTCGACGACCAGGTGGCGGATCGTCGCGAAGATCTCCGCACGGAGTTCTCCAAATCTGGGAATGGCCTTCGTATCGAGCTGCGAGCGTTCACGCGGCAGGTCGATGGTGACGATCTTCTCTACTCGGCTGGGTGACTTCGAGACGACGGCAACTCGGTCGGACAGGTACACCGCCTCGTCGACGTCGTGGGTGACGAATAGGAATGTCGCGCCCGTCTCGTCGCGCACGCGCAGCAGCAGATCTTCCAAGTCGGCGCGAGTCTGGGCGTCGACGGCAGCGAACGGCTCGTCGAGGACGAGGAGCTCCGCTTCGTAGGCCAGCGCCCGCGCGATGGCAACGCGTTGTTGCATGCCGCCGGACAGCTGCCAGGGGTACTTGTCGTCTTCGCCGGCAAGGCCTACTTGGGTGAGCGCCTGGTCCACCCGACGCGCTATCTCCGTCGACGATTCTCCCGCGGCCTCCAGCGGTAGGGCGACGTTCTTCGCCACCGTCAGCCACGGATACAGCGCAGCAGCGTCGTCTTTCCCGCGCCGGAGGGTCCGACGATGGTGAAGAACTCTCCCTCCGCGACGGAGAACTCCATGCCGTCGAGCACCGGCGTCGCCGTGCCTCGTCGGTTTCTGGAGGGGTAGGTCTTCGAGAGGTTGCGGATTTCAAGCAGCGCCATATCACTGGTCTCCTATTGCGTTGCGTGCCCGGTCCCAGGCGAGGATGCGGCGCTGGACCAGGGTGAATGCGCCGCTCAGTAGGATGCCGAGGATGCCGAGGAGCACGATCGCGCCCCACACCGACACCTGGTTGAAGGATTGTTGTGCCCCGATCAACACGAAACCGATGCCGATGTTCGTGCCGGTCATCTCGCTGGTGACCACCAACACCAACGACAGTGGGATGGCGATCTGGATGCCTGCCACGAGCCGAGGAATGACGGCCGGAATCACGATTCGACGTTGGTACTGCCACCCGCGGATGCCGAAGCTGCGGGCGGTGTCGCGTGACTGTTCTGGGAGCTCGCGTACACCGTCGATGACGTTCAGCAGGACCGGGAAGAACGTGCCCAGCGCGATGATGAAGATTTTCATGCTGGGCCCCAACCCGAAGATCACCATCGCGAAGGGGATCAGCGCCGTGGCGGGAATTGCGCGGACGAATTCGAGTGCGGGTGTCAGCGCAATGCGTACCAGGCGCTGCTGCCCGATGACGATGCCGAGCAGGAACCCGAGCACGATCCCGATGCCGAGTCCTGCGAAGAGGTTCACGAGGCTCGAGAAGAGGTGCTTCTGGCCGGCGCGGGTGAACCAGTATTCCCACACGCTCCCTAACACCTCGGTGAGCGGAGGGAAGTAGATGGAGTCGGCGTTATCCGTGGCCAGGAACCACACGGCGAGCGCGATGACGGCGCCGAGCACGGCAAGGACACTACGGTTGATGGATTTCATCGCTGTGCGCTCCTCACCGCCGGATCCCAGAACAGCGCTTTCTTCTCGATCGCTTTCAGCGCCTCGGCGAGCAGATAGCCGACGAGGCCAATCACCACGACGTAGGCGTACATGCGGGCGGTGTTCCCGACGCTTCTGGCCGCACCCAGCTGCGCGCCCAGCCCAGGTACCCCGGCGACGAGTTCAGCGGTGATGCAGAAAATCAGCACCGTGGAGCTCGCGATGCGGATGCCGGTCACCAAGCGCGGCAGCATGGAGAGAACCAGCACGTGCCGCACTTGCTGCCATGGTGAGAGTCCGAAGCTGCGGGCCGTCTGCACGCCGACCGGATCCACTACCCCGGCGGCGCCGATGGCGGCGACGAGCATCTGGAAGAACCCGGCGTAGGTGGCGAGGAATACCTCGGTGGGGCGAGCCGTGCCCAGAATGAGGATGGCGAGCGGGATCATGGCAATCGATGGAATCGGGCGCAAGAACTCGATGACCAGGCTGAACAGCGCCGACAACGCGGCAACGCGTCCGAGAAGCAGGCCCAGTGCGGTGCCTGCCATCACGGAGATCAGCAGGCTGATCCCCCACCCGGTCAGGGTATTGCCGAGGGCGATCCACAGGTCGGCCTCTCCGAGCATCCGTGCGAGCTCGGCGACGACGACCGTCGGCGGTGGCGAGTAGCGGCGTGACACCAAGTCGACACGCACCACCAGCTCCCACAGGCCGACGAGCGCGACCACGGTGGCAACGGGCAGCCACAGGCGGAGGCTTCGAAGCGCCGGACGACGAGATATTGCGACGGCGGTCATGGCTTGCTCACCTCCTCGCGGGCGCGCTGCGCGAGCAGGCCGCGATCGACCTTATTGGTCTGCGACAGCGGCATCGCGTCCAGCGTGAACACCTGGCGCGGATGCGCGTAGGGTTCGAGCTTGGTGAGCGACCAAGCCTTCAATGCGGCCTCGTCGACGACGTGTCCCGGCGCCGCGACAACAAATGCGACGGGCTTGCTGCCTTTCACCTCGTCAGGCACCGGAACCACGACGGCTTCCGCGACGGCTTCGTGCGCTTCGAGCGCTGCTTCCACCGCACGCGGATACACGTTCTCACCGCCGGAGGTGAACATGTCGTCCGCCCGGCCAGTGAAGAAGTAGAAGCCGTGCTCGTCGCGACGAAACTCGTCGCCCGCGCGGTAGTAGCCGTCCGGAGTGAAGGGCGAAGTAACGTCGAGGCGGCGGAAGTACTCCGTGAACAGCGCCCCAGTTCGGATCTCGAGCTCGCCCTGGCTGGTTTCCCTCCCCTGCCGATCTACCAGGCGCACATCGACGGCGGGATTCGCGACGCCAACGGAGCCATCGGGGGTGGGAAGTTGCGGATGCCGAGTGAACGCAACCGGGCCAGACTCCGTCGTGCCATAGCCGAAGATGATGGCAGCGCCAGGGAATGCCTCGCGTAGTTGGGCAAACAGCGAGTTGGATGCAGGCGAGGAACCCATGTACACCTCTCGTACCGAGCTGAGGTCGAGCTCCTCGATGAGGGCACGCTGCAGCACGAGCAGCGCGAACATGGGTGGCACGCCGGTGAGCCGCGTCACGGATTCTGCGGCGACCGCGCGCAGATATTCCTGGGCATCAAAGCCGCCGGTGATGACCACGCGACGCCCGGCAGCCAACGCTCCTTGCACGTTGGCTAGGTGTTCTGCCCGGAGAGGTTGGGCACACGCGCGGCTGGCGGTTGGCCCTTGAGTGAGGTGTGGCCTCTGTGGTGATTGTAGTGGTGCAGCCATTCGGGGAAGGCCTCGACGCGTTCGGTTTCTGACTT
>JAEZVO010000039.1 GCA_023443125.1 Actinomycetes bacterium | reverse complement strand
GGGGAATCCCACGCGGCGCACGCCACTTTACTGTGTTTCTCTGTTTCGCGAGGAGAACGCCTCGGCTCAGCCCTGGATGGCGAAGCGAACGAAGCGCAGCACCTTCATGCCAGCAGCGTCGAGCACGTTGCCGACGGTCTGCTTGTCTTCCCACACCGCGGGCTGGTCAACGAGGCACACTTCCTTGAAGTAGCCGTTGAGGCGGCCCTCGATGATCCGCGGGATCGCCTTCTCAGGCTTACCCTCTTCGACGGCGGTGGCTTCGGCGATGCGACGCTCGTTGGCGACCGTCTCCTCCGGAACCTCGTCGCGAGACACGTACGACGGCATCATGGCGGCGATCTGCATAGCCACCTGGTGAGCCATCGCATCGTCGCCACCCTCGTACTCGACGAGCACGCCAACCTGCGGGGGCAGGTCGGATGCGCGACGGTGGAGGTACAGGTGCGTGGTGCCCTGGAAGTTCGCGACGTTCGCGAGCGACAGGTTTTCGCCCGTCTTCGCGCCGAGCGCCTTCACAGCGTCTTCGACGGTGCCGTCGTCGAACTTGGTGGCGTTCGTGGCGTCGACGTCGGCCGCGCCGGATTCGGCGACGGTTTCGACGATCTTGTCGGCCAGTTCGACGAACTCGGCGTTCTTGGCGACGAAGTCGGTCTCAGCGGCGAGCTGGATGAGCACGCCGTCCTTGCCCGCGACGATACCGTTGGTGGCCTCGCGGTCTGCGCGCTTTGCCATCTTGGCCAGGCCGTGCACACGGAGGTTCTCCACGGCCTGCTCGAAATCGCCGTCGGCCTCGGTGAGGGCCTTCTTGGCGTCCATCATGCCCGCGCCAGTGGCGTCGCGGAGCTTCTTCACGTCAGCGGCGGTAATTGCCATTGCGTAATCCGTTCTTGCTCGTTGGTGGAGTCGGTTGGTTACTTGGTCTCGGTCTCAGACTTGGCGTCGTCGGCCTTGGCAGGTTCCTCGGCCAGTTCCTGCGCAGCAGCGGCCTCGGGGGCAGCCGCCTCGACGATCTCGGCAGATTCTTCAGCGACGGGTGCGTCGGCGGTTTCCGCCTCGTCCTGCTTCTCAGCAGGCTTGGCCTCGTCTTCGGCACCCAACAGCTCGCGCTCCCAGTCGGGCATGGGCTCGGCCTCGGAATCTTCACCGGTCTTGCCCTGCGAACGCTCGATCAGGCCCTCGGCCACGGCGTCGGCGATGATGCGGGTGAGCAACGCGACGGAGCGGATGGCGTCGTCGTTGCCCGGCACCGCGTAGTCAACCTCGTCGGGGTCGCAGTTGGTGTCGAGGATGCCGACGATCGGGATGTTCAGCTTGCGCGCCTCGTCGACGGCGAGGTGCTCCTTCTTGGTGTCAACCACCCAAACGGCCTGCGGGGTCTTGCCCATGTCGCGGATGCCGCCGAGGGTCTTCGACAGCTTGTCCTTCTCGCGCTCGAGGCCGAGCAGTTCCTTCTTCGTGAGTCCGGAGGCGGCCACATCGGTGAAGTCCATGGCCTCGAGTTCCTTGAGGCGCTGCACACGCTTGGAGACGGTGTCGAAGTTCGTGAGCATGCCGCCCAGCCAACGCTGGTTCACGTAGGGCATGCCGACGCGGGTGGCCTGCTCGGCGATGCTGCCCTGGGCCTGCTTCTTGGTGCCGACGAACAGGATCTGCCCGCCGCGCGCGACGGTGGACTTGACGAAGTTGAATGCCTTGTCAATGTAGGTCAGGGAGAGCTGCAGGTCGATGATGTAGATGCCGTTGCGCTCGGTGAAGATGAAGCGCTTCATCTTGGGGTTCCAGCGACGGGTCTGGTGCCCGAAGTGAACGCCGTTTTCCAGCAGCTGCCTCGTGGTTACGACGGCCATGGCCGTTCCTTTCGCGGTTGGCGCAGTGCGCACAACCTCATATCGGGTGGGCAATGCCCACGGTGGTTAATCCTGATGCGCTCGGCGCCCAACCCGTCTGGACGGGACCACTGAGCAACCGGGGCAAGCCCACAGCGCATGCGAAGTCACCCACGTGTGCGGGTGCGTGTGTGATTCTAGCGGAACCTCGGCTAGCCCCCAACTGAAGCAGATGGTTGGGAGTAACAAACTGCGAGGTGCTCCGCCAGCTGGTCCGCTGGCGGAGCACCTTCTAGTCAGCACCCAGTTCTCGGCAGACCAGGCTTCGGCTTGTCCGGAGTGCGGCCGGGATCGCCAGGCGTGGGCTTCGGCGACGGCTCCGGCGACGGATCAGGCGTGGGCTTCGGCGACGGCTCCGGCGACGGGTCAGGCGTGGGCTTCGGCGTCGGATCAGGCGTGGGCTCCGGCGACGGATCAGGCGTCGGCTCCGGCGACGGCTCCTCTGGCGAGGTCACGGTGAATGGCGCAGAGGTTCGCATCCGCATTTGTGGGCTCGATGCCCGACCGACAGCCGTATTGACGTACTCGTCTCCGCTTTGGGCCCCACTTACCGCCACATTGATCTCAGAGCGCTGGGCCGAGCCATACGTCAAAGGCTCTTTGATGATAATACGCACTGCCGTGGCATTTGCCGTGAATTCGGGGCTCCACACATCCGACGGCGTTCCAGTACCGCCATTGGATTGTGCTCCTGGGTCCTCATCGATCTTCGAGGGATCGAGCATCGTGTAGTACACCTTGGCGCCTTCCGGGGCAACAACCTCGCGAAGGGTCAGATCGCCACTAAAGTTGGTGCCACGTCCATCGCCGTTGTACGGGAGGATGTCGATGATGTCAGTGACTGACGACACGTTCGGGTCGTGCGAGGTGAGGGTCAGCGTCCAGCCGTTTTCAGCGGCCCCATCGGTCAGCTGCACCGAAGGATGATGGGATTCCTTGAGTAGCGTGGTGTAACCGGAGTTCGGGACGGTGAACTCGGCGAAGTCTTTACGCTGGATCTCCTGGCTCGTGGCAGTGACACGGTTGATGTGTGTGTTGCCTGGCTTTGCATCGTCAGGAAGTTTCGCTTGGAACTTCAGCTCCCCCATCTCGTCGTTCGGCATGACATTGTCGAACGTCCAGGTGAGCACTTGATGGCCGTCCTTCTCAGTGACTTCGGGCTCACTCGGAGCGCTACCGGTCACGTACGTCATTCCGACGGGCAGGGTGTCTACAACTTTTACGCTGTCTGGGGCTGGAGTGGCCATGACCGTCTCGAGTCCATACTTGACGGTGTAGTCGACGGTCTGCCCTGGGGCGTACACGTTCTGTGCAACGCTCTTCTCAACCAGAGGCTCCGATCCAACAACGCGAAGCACGTCGCGTCCGGGGCCAGAGAAAGGATACTTGAGATCAGGTGTGGCTGTTTCGTATGCCTTCTTGTGCTGGATGTCTCGGGAGTGCCCGAAGGCTTTAAGCGCTGGCGTATCCCACGCCCAATCGTCGTTACCTTCTTGGAGCACGCTGGTCCAAGTCCAGATAGGAGTGCCGACGGGAGTCGCGGGCTTAATCTTCTGCTCCACCACGAGGACGAAGTAGTTTGAACCGACTGAGCTCTCGGGCGCCTGCTCCTGTGTGATCTCTGCTTTGACGGCCTTCACTTTCGAAAGATCAGCCGGCGGTGTCGTCGACCAACCCTGGGGATTACCTGCTGCAGGGTCATTGGGGTCAGTCTTCCCTCCACACGGGAACTCGTTGGGGTCCACCTGCTTTCCAGTAGCTGGATCAACGAACTCTCCTGTGTAGTACCAGATGTCGCCGCTGAATGAATCGTCGTAGTACACATTGGGCTGGGCGGAACCCTTCACAGCCACCCGCGCCGTGACGAAGTCGACGTGATCGGTGTCGAACACCTTACACATCCAATTGTGATTGATCTGGTACGAGTGCGGCGCATGGAGCCCTCCCATCGACATCACTGTTGCGCCAGCGGGTGCTCGTGACGTGTCGGTCCATGGAATCCCCGGGTATGCATGGGGATGCTGGGCAGCAACCACCCAGCCGCCTGTCCAACTACCCCGGACCATGGGCGCCGCGTTGGTGTTATTGCTGGGATCATCAACGGAGGTCTGGCCGTCTGTTGCAGTATAGGTTGGCGTCGAGGCTTTGAGTTGGATGGTGTCTGCGCCTCCACGCTTGTAGTTTGTCTTGAATTTCATTTCACCGGCGGCGATCACGTTCTTGCCGAGCGGCAGCGGCTGGCCGTTGGAATCCATTGTTGGGTACGTACCGTTATACGTGAGGTTCGACAGCGTGAGACGGAACTTGTTGTGCTCGATACGTGTGAGCTCGCACGTGGGCATCGGCGCGGTCTTGCTTGCGTCATTCCCGGGGCTGGAGAACGGATAACCGGACTGCACACGATCGATGGGCACACATGCCGGCTTACGTAAGAGCAGCTCCTGCCCGACTTTCGACGAAACGTCAAGGTCGTAGGTAACGCTCTCCGGCCCTGCGGGCGAGTCTGCGGAGTGGCTCAGCGAGAACGGGAATGAAACCCACTGCTCCTGCGTGGGATTGCCAGTCACCGAGGTTGGGGCTCCTCTATCGAACTTTGCGTCCATAGTGAACTCGTTCGTGATGGGGATGCGTGGAAGCTCCACTTCGAGCCCACGGAACGTGCCCTTCGCATCGATGAAAGACTCAGCGGGGCCTTGGGCCAGCACGCCGGTGAACACAAGCTCAGCGGTGCCCTCCACACGGGTACCAAGGTTGCAGGTGAGAGTCTTGTTGTCTGGAGAGAGTCCGGACTTGGGGGTCAGTTCCGACCCGTTCTCTTCAGCGAGACACGTTGAAGGCAGCTCCGCGAATACCGCATTCTTTAGTGCAACTACGAGGGTGTTCTCCTGCACGGGATTATTGGACGGGGCGGCGGCGCTGTCATTGACGTCGAACTTCCATTCCGCCCCAATCACCGTCTTTCCACTGATTGCGGAGTCAGGCTTGTCCACCCAGGCGCCGATAAATTCGTACGCTTTCGTGCCCGGGCTGGGCGTCGCGGTTCCGTGCATGTTGGGAACGAACACAAGGATGGCCGCAAGCAGCAGAACCAGCCATGTGCGCCCCCCTCGGACGAGTCGATGTTGTTTCATGATGTCTTCATTGAGCTTGGGTCTGGTCAAAGGAGCGTGGCTGTCGCCACCTTGTCGTTACAGCAGGAACGCAACGAACTATAACCCAAAACCTTGAGTATTTTCACACTCACCCAATACCCATTGGCGTTGCTGAGCAGCTACTGATTTCGACACCGAAGGCCAACGCGCGTGACTAGCGGGTTGGTCTCCTCCCAGTGGCGCACCCAATGGCGCCCAGGAGTTATCCACAGATTTCGAATCGCGTGCAAGTTTCGGGCGTGTCGCTGCCATAACAAAGGGTATGAAGAAACTACTGCTCATCACCCTCTTGCTCGTGGTGTGGAGCGCTGCCCCAGCCCATGCCTCGGGCCTCGAGCTCACGATGCCCGTCGACGGACCTGTCGTGCGGGGTTTTAACGCACCTGCCCACCGGTACGGCCCTGGCCACCGCGGCGTCGACATCATGTCCAAACCGGGCACGCCCGTGCGCGCCGCCGCGCAAGGACGCGTGCACTTCGCCGGCGTCGTGGCGGGGCGCCCGTCGGTGTCCATCGATCACGGCAACGGACTGCGCACCACGTACACGCCGGTCACAGGCAGCGTACGCAAGGGCGAGGTGGTGACGTCGGGCCAGGAGATCGGCACGTTGCAGCCTGGGCACTGCACGCCCGCCTGCCTGCATTGGGGGCTCACCGATGGCACCGACTACCACGACCCGCTCCCCTACCTCACGCTTCGTCGAGTACGGCTGGCACCCATGGGCACGATACCCGTGGTGCCGGCAGCGCTGCCCGCCGCGACGGTGGGTGTCGGGCCGGTCGCGCCTGGGCAGGCGCCTGTGCGGGGGCCGGTCACGTCGAAATTCGGCATGCGCGTGCACCCGGTCACAGGCATCTACAAATTGCACGACGGGGTCGATTTCGGCGCTGCATGTGGCACGCCCATTCATGTGCCTTGGGCGGGCGAGGTCATCAAACGCGACACCAGCAGGGGATACGGGCTGCGAGTCCACGTGCGCCACGACAACGGTCTCGTCACGGCCTATGCCCACCTGCCGCGTTTCGATGTGCAGGTCGGCCAGCACCTCGACGTGGGCGCACAGGTAGGTGTGGTGGGCACCACCGGGTACTCGACCGGGTGCCATCTGCACTGGATGGCGTGGAAGGGTGGGGCGCTCGTCGATCCGCTGACGTTATTGCGGTGAGCTGGCGCGGCTGGTCAGGCGCGCGGGTGGGCCTGACGATACGCCTCGCGGAGGCGTTCGGAGGTGACGTGGGTGTAGATCTGCGTGGTCGCCACCGACGCGTGCCCCAACATCTCTTGCACGCTGCGCAGGTCGGCGCCTCCGTCGAGCAGGTGCGTCGCCATGGCGTGCCGCAGCCCGTGAGGGCCAATCTCTGCGCCTGGGCCGGCGGCGGCCGTCGCTTGGTGCACGACGCGTCTGGCTACCCGCGGGTCGAGCGCTCCCCCGCGTGCGCCGAGAAAGAGCGTGTCGGGGCTTCGCGGGGTCGCCACCTCGTCGCGACGTTCCAGCCATGTTGCGACGGCGCTGGCGGCCGGAGCTCCCATCGGCACTGAGCGTTCCTTGGCGCCCTTGCCCATCACGCGCACCGTGCGGTGCTCGGCGTCCACGTCGCGAATCTTGATGCTGGTGAGTTCCGAGATGCGCAGGCCACTCGAGTACAGCAGTTCGACGATGGCTCGGTCGCGGGCGGCGAGTGGGTCGTCGCTTTCCTCCAGGCGCGTGGTAGCGCTCGCCATGACGTCGTCGATTTCCCCGTGCGACAGCACCTTCGGCAGCCGACGTGAGCGCTTCGGCGCCACCAGCCTGAGCGCAGGGTCGGCGTCGATGAATCCTTCTCTAGCCGCCCAGGCGAAGAAGCCGCGGACGCACGCCACACGACGCTGGATCGACGAGGCGGCTGTGCCGTCGTCGGCCATGTCAGCCAACCAGGTTCTGAGCGTGGTCAACGTGACGGCGTGCGGATCGTCGGTGTGGGCTGCGAGCAGGCGGAGGTCAGCGCCATAGGCCCGTACGGTGTGCGGCGAGAGCCCACGGTCGGTAGCGAGGTGTTCGCTGTACTCCTCGATCAGGGCTTCCCATGCGGCCATGGGTTCGAGACTACGTCGGGAGACGGCATAATGGGCGGAGCAAAACGTCGAAGGCAAGGATTGACAATGACGGACCTCACCACCGGTGGCACCGTGCTCCCCATCACCCGCTGGGGCACGCCCGTGATGCATCAACAAACGCGCCCTGTGGAGCAGTTTGATGAGGAGCTCCAGCAGCTGGTGAGGGACATGTTCGCCACGATGGTCGCTGCCGAAGGCGTCGGTCTGGCCGCAACGCAGGTGGGCCTCGACCTCTCGGTGTTCGTCTACGAGTGCCCGGATGCGGACATGAACATCCAGCGTGGGGTGGTGTGTAACCCGGTGGTCACCCTGCCCGATGGGAAGGAGCGCGTGCTGGATTCATCAGAGGAGGGCTGCCTCTCGTACCCGGGTGGATACGCGACGGTATCCCGCCCGGACTACGCCATCTGCCGCGGCCAGGATGCGTCGGGCAACGACGTTGAGGTCGTAGGCACCGGGCTGCTTGCTCGCTGCCTGCAGCACGAGACCGATCACCTCAATGGCACCGTCTACGGCGATCGCATCTCGTCGCGCGCGCGTCGCAAGCTCGATAAAGAGGTGGCCGAGCTCGACTGGCGCTACCCCGCCGACTGGCCGGTGAGCCCGAAGCTCACTGCAGCCGTGCCCCCCGGCATGGCCGACGAAGACGCCGCCGAATAACCTCGATCCCCGGTGAAGTTCAAGATCGACCGGATGACGCTCGTCATCCTTGGCGCGCTGGCGCTGTCGATCGTCGTACCCATCTCCGGGCGGCCAGCGGAGATCTACAACTTCGCCACCAAGGTGGCCGTGTTCGTGCTGTTCTTCGGCTACGGCGCGCGCCTCAGCACCGCCGAAACGGTGGCGGGCATCAAACACTGGCGCCTCCACGTCACCATTTTGGCGTTCACGTTCGTGCTGTTCCCCCTGCTCGGCGCCCCGATGCTGCTCATGCCCGATGGTTTCGTGTCCGACCCCGTTCGGATCGGGCTCGTGTTCCTGTGCCTGGCGCCGTCGACGGTACAGTCGTCGATCAACATGACCTCGCTGGCCGGCGGCAACGTGCCGGCGGCCATGATGTCGGCGACGGCGTCGAACGTGCTGGGTGTGGTGCTCACGCCCGCGCTGGTGATGCTGCTCTTCCCATCAGCCAGCGGTGGGCTGTCGTGGCAGATTGCCCTCGACGTGTTCGTCCAGCTGCTGCTGCCGTTCTTCTTGGGCCAGCTCTCCCGCGTCTTCACGGCTACGTTCATGGCACGCGACAAAGACCGTCTGAAGCTTCTCGACCAAGCGGTGATCGTGCTCATCGTCTACGGCGCGTTTTCTGAGATGTTCGCCAGTGGCATGTGGCGCCGGCTCAGCTGGTCTGACTTGCTCGTGACGTTGGCGTTCACGCTCCCCCTGCTGGCACTGATGCTGTGGTTGACGTGGCACGTCGCCGGCTGGCTGGGGTTCCCCCACGAGGATCAGATCGCCGTCATGTTCTGTGGCACAAAGAAGTCACTCGTGACCGGTGTACCGATTGCCTCCGTATTGTTCCCCGCATCCATCGTGGGCATGCTCGTCGTGCCACTCATGATCTACCACCAGGCGCAGATCATCACGTCCAGCATCATCGCCGCGCGGCTTGCCGCTCACACTTCGGAAGACGGGCCAGCCAAGGGAATGTAGCAACGCTCCCACAACAATCCTAACTCCAGCCAGCCACATTGAGATTCTGGAGAAGTCCTATACTGCATGAAGAAGGTTCATCGATGACGCTGACGTAAGGAACACTCATGTTGCAACGCTACCGAGCTCTGCCCTCACACTTTCGACTCGCCCAGACGCTACTTTTGCTGACCAGTTTGGCTGCTCTATCCACGACTCCGGCCTACGGTGACGTTACCGAGCCACTGGCCCCTCCCCCCCTCCTGCTTCTCAGGGACCAGCCCCCAATACAGCACTTCCCAACGTCGACAGCCACCGCGACGAGAACAGCGTCGACTTCACTCCACCCGATGCACGCATTCCCCAGAGCCCAGAAACACTGCGCCACATCCAAGCATCCCTGGATGAACTCAGCCGAGTCCCCACCCTCTCACAAAATGAACGATCAATGATCGACGCAGAACTCGCCAGGGTCATCCAGAACGAGGCATTCCCTAGAATCCAGAAATCCCGGATGACCGCGAAAGGCAAAAAACACACCTCGAGCGGCGGGATTATCCAGTCACCCCCAAGAAAGTCTCTCGCAGTTACTCATCAGACCCAAATGAATTACTACTACTGCGGGCCAGCAACGGCATCTATGATTGTCAACTACAAGGGAAAGAAGATCAGCCAAAAGACCTTGGCTTCCAGCCGCCATCTTAGAACCGATTCGAATAAAGCCACCTATTGGAGAAGCAGGCTAATGGCTCCCACGCTCAATAAACTCATTGGAACTAAAGAGTACCAGAATATCCAGAGCCCTAGCTTAGCCGTCCTAAAAGGTTCTTTTCTCCACGACATCGGACGACTCAACCTGCCGATAGCCTTAGATACGTATGAAGCACCCAATGGACCTCACTATAACAACCATCCGAGAAACAAAAAGATTGGGCATTGGATTGTCGGGTATGGGTACAATGATTATGGAAATATACTTCACTTTTATGACCCCGCATCACCGACCATCTTCAAAAAATCCGCGAAGTCTTTCGCCGCACAGGCAACCACATTCTACAAATTTCTCGATGCGAATGGGATAGTTGCATGATGATGCGCACGCAATATTTCTTCAGAATCGCTTCTGCTCTCCTACTGACGGGAGCAGTAATTTCAGGGTGCACAACCCCAAATAACCAGAGCAATGAGCCCACGCGAACGAACCCCGAGCTAGAGAAGACAACGCCTTCCGCGAGTACGACCCCTTCAGGAGATTCTTCCGAAGCAACTGGAAACAGCAGGAAGGGCAAAAAAGAATTCGCCATCCAAGATGCACATGGCGAGCCGATGTCGTTTCCCACCGTGGATCTGTCGTCTGCAAGCCCGATAACGTTGTCGGAAGTCGTCACACTGGGTCGGGCTCCCGAAGGGCACCCCGACCACATCGTGCTCGCCCTCGCGTCCAATGCCGCGTTAGTGAGCTTTGATCCGAGCGAGAACAGAAATTCTGAGGAGATAGTGAAGAGCGGACGGGTCGGCCTTCTCTACGACAATCAATCCTCCAAGCTGTTCGACAGCACAGCACATATACGCAGTGATGGCTTGGCTCGGCAAACGTACGCTGGCGATATCAACGACGACTGGGCTGTATGGATGGAGACGAGCTCTACCGATTTGAGCCAATCTAACTGGCGCCTCTTCTCGCAACGATTGGCTGGTGGCACGCCACGACTCGTCGCGGCTGCGGAGGATCAGCTGTCTTCCGGCGCATCCGAAGTACCGCTGTTGGGGGGAGATCCGGTTCCCAAGCTTTCGGCTGGGTTGGTGTGGTGGTGGACGGCCACGCAGCGACCAGATGGGACATTCGGCGTCCGGGTCTTGGCAGCCGATCCAGCGGGAGGAGAGCCCAAGGAGATGCTTGCTCCCGGCTACTACGTCTCTCCTATCGATGGCGGCGTCGTCGCGGTTCAGCTTGAGAACAACACCCCTGATTCACACAACGAGGCAAACTTTGACGAGGTAGGCGTGGTGCGCATTGACACATCCGGCCACGTCACCAACGTGATTCGTTACTCCGCCGCCAACGCAGAGGACGAAGAAGGTGTGGGCGTGTCCGAGTTGGCGTCCGGCGGAGACGTGGTGGCTGCACTCATCCAAGATGACATCATCATCGTTCGCGCAAACGGTGCACCGATCGCTCGCATCCCTATCCCACTCGACACAGAAGTCGGGGAGCTGGCTGTGTGCTCCGGGAAAGTGGCCTTCACCCCCACGTCCATGGGTAGTGAAGGAGACAAGGTGTTCATCTTTGACACTGCGACGAGCACTCTCAGCGCGATGAAAGCACCACACGCTTACTCGTCCGTCATGTGCTCAGATACACGGCTCGCATGGGGTCAGCTCGAGGAACCCAACTTCATCACGACGCATGTCTCGAAGTGGAAGTAATGCCGGCCGGATGCAGCTAACAGGCTCTTCACAATCGAGGGTGTAGTCGGGGTTTGAATCCGCCGACCTCGAGGAGACTGCGGGCGATGTAGTGGGTCAGGTTCCGGAAGCCCAGGGCAATACCGCGGAGGTGCTCGAGTCGGCCGTTG
>JAEZVO010000084.1 GCA_023443125.1 Actinomycetes bacterium | reverse complement strand
GTCGTACCACATGTTCAGGGCGACGCCTGGGGTGTTGGCGGGGGAGACTGCGACGCGTAGACCGTTGCTCAGCGTGGTGAGTTCGATGGGGTACGACGACATGGGCGGGAGTTTAGCGAAGCGCATGTAGCCAGGTCTTGAACATGCTCGTGCGCTGGGTCTCCTCTTCGTGCTCACCGGGATAGGTGGTGTGGCCGCAGCTGGTGACGACGAGCTCCTTCGGCCCAGCCAGCGCGTGGTATACCGCGAACTGTCCGGGCGGCGGCACGGCTGGGTCCCACAGCGCGGCGCCGACCATGGTGGGCGTGGTGACGTGTGATGCGGCAGTGGCGGCGTCGAAGTACTGGAGCACGTCCAGCGCTTCGGGGTGTTGTTGAACGTAGTTGGCGACGGCGCCACCGCTGCCGACGCACGGGAGGGTGACGCGCAGCGGATGGTTGCCGAAAGTGGGTACGTGCAAGGCGGCGCGCTCATAGATGCCACCGAGGAGGGCTAGCGCACCGGTGCCGCCACCGAAGCTCACGCCTTGATACGTGCGGGGCCGTGTGCCGACGAGGTGGTCGAGTTCCGCGCTCGCCCGCCAGAGGTCCTGGACGCATCCGCGCAGTACATACGTCGACGGGTCGGTGATGCCGTGCAGCACGTGCCCCCACGCCTCCGACGGAATGCCGGGAGTGATTGACAGCTCAGGAAGTCCCCGCGTGACGGGGAGGATGACGGCATCGGTGTCAGCGACGATGCCCTCGTCGAGTTCCGGGTACGCGCGGCCCCCATACCCATGACCGAAAGTGAGGTTCATCGTCGGTTCGCCGCTGAGGGGCAGCAGCACGAAGCATCCGACGCGCACACCGTCGGTGGACGTAAAAGAGCCGCGATGCAGGCGGTGCGTAGTGGCCAGCGCCGGTGGCACGTCGAGCTCCGAATCGAGCCTGAGCGACGGGGCCAGCGCTTCCGCCTCCGCGTATGCGTCGTGCCAGAACGCGAGAAAGTCCGACGGAGCTTCCGGCAGCGGCTGCGGCTGAAGGAGCTTGGCGGTGGGCCACCTGTAGGAGGCATCGCCTGGCCATCCGTCGATACGGCCTTGCTCGTGCCACTGCTGGTGCGGAGGCTCTTCCTCGCCGAGAAACGTCGTCGGGTTCGTGTTCATAGGTGCAACCGTAGCTCGATTTGGTGCTTTGCCGTCAGAGGTCTATAGTAGGTCGAGCGCCGCGGGGTGGAGCAGCTCGGTAGCTCGCTGGGCTCATAACCCAGAGGTCACAGGTTCAAATCCTGTCCCCGCTACGAAATCGGGACTCCCGTCCAGCTTCGGTTGGGCGGGAGTCCCTTTCTTCTTCGGCAGAAGGTCTGCGGCCGGTACTCCCAAGAATTCTGCAGTCAGCATGACGTCTTGCAGCGACCAACCAATGTCGCCACGAAGCTTCCTGCCTGCTGCGGCCGGGGTGACGCCAAGGGCGTCGCCCAGCGCTTTGCGTGTGATGCGGCGGCGAAACATGATCTGGTTCACCGTGATACCTAGTGCTTCGTCCGCGCTGTAGCTGTCGAGAATGCCTTGCGCTCGCGCGTCCTCAAGTTCCTTCGTCATACTCCCAAAGTGTAGCTGTAGGACAGTTCCCGTGCAATACAATCAAAGGAATATGTTTCATACGGAAAGAGACTTGACGTATCGAAACTTCGTAGCGATACTTCAGGTATGGATCTTTCTGATCAGTACCTGACTCCACCGGAGGCTGCCGCTGTGATTCCAGGCGCTTCTGCCTTGGCAGTTCGCCGTTGGGCTGCGGCGGGGGAGTTGCCGGGGGCGATTCAGCTTCCGTCTGGTCGTTGGCAGATTCCTTGGTTGAATCGGCCTGGGTTTCGTTCCTATCGGTTTCCCTGTCCGGCGGTCGCCGGGAGGCTTGATTCGAGGTCGGCGTAGTACGCGTCCTCGATCTCGATCGGGGTGTGCATGCCGAGTTCGCTGTGCAGGCGTTGGTGGTTCCACCACCACACCCATTCGAGCGTCGCGAGCTCGACCTGCTCGACGGTCCTCCAGGGGCCGCGCTGGCGGAGCAGCTCGGTGTTGTAGAGGTTGTTGACCGCCTCGGCGAGGGCGTTGTCATACGAGTCTGCGACGGTTCCCGTCGAGGGTGTTGCGCCAAGCTCGACGACCCGGTGGGTGTAGAGCATCGACATGGAGTTCGAGCCGTGATCGGCGTGATGGATCAGCCCGTCCAGCGGGCCGTCCGTGCCCCAGGCGGCCATGTCCAGCGCTTGCAGCGGCAGCGCCTCCGCGCGCAGCGTCGCCGCGACGTTCCAGCCCACGATCCGACGTGAATAGACGTCGGTGACGAACGCGACGTATGCGAAGCCCGCCCAGGTGGCCACATACGTGATGTCTGCAACCCAGAGTCGGCGCGGCGCGTCCGCACGCAACCGCCGCTGGACGAGGTCCCGCGGTAGGGTCTGCGCCTTGTCCGGCCTGGTCGTGAACACCTTCTTCGACTTGCGAACCCCACGCACTCCCGCGAGGCGCATGAGGCACTCGGTCTGGTCGCAGCCAATGCCCCACCCCTGCCGTTTCAGGAGAGCATGCATCTTCCGCCGCCCGTAGACGCCGTAGTTCTGCGCATGCAGCCTGGCGGCCTCGGGCACCAGCAGCTCGTCGCGCAGCTGCCGGGCGGAGGCTACGCGGGTCTGCGCGGCGCGATACCCGCGGGAGGTGATGAATCCCTGCACTGCCGGGCGCAGCGTCCGGCAGATGAGCTCGGCCCCGAACCGCTGTCGATACTCGTCGATGAAGCGGATCATCTCGGTCAGGGCCGGTCGAGCTCCTTCGCGAAAAACACACTCACAGCCTTGAGGATCCCATTCGCCTTTCTAAGCTCGGCCACCTCACGGCGCGCGCGCTTGTTCTCCTCAGCGACATCGCTCGGGACACCGGGCTTCGCGCCGGCGTTGACCTCGCGGCGGCGATGCCACACCCGCAGCGTCTCCGCGCTCATGCCGAGGAGCCCCGCAACATGCCGCACGGCGGAC
>JAEZVO010000033.1 GCA_023443125.1 Actinomycetes bacterium | reverse complement strand
TGGCGACGGAGGCGCGTGCGGGTGATGTAGATGCCGAGCAGCCCGACGACGAACATCGGAATCTGCACCCACATGGCCTGCTGCCACTGCTCGAAGGTGTAGGAGCTGGCGCCGCCGGAAATGGTGTCGAGCACCCAACCGATGAGCAGAATCGTGAGCGTCGCGCCCAGAAAACCGCCCATGATGACGACGCCACTCGCCACCCCGATACGCGTCAGGGGTAGCAGTGTGCGCGGATAGTCGAACCCGACGGCGGTGCCCGGCCCACCGGCGGCCAGTGACAGCACCAGCAGCACGATCAGCCACAGCGGCGCCTGGCCCGGCCACAGCAACACCGCTAGCCAGCAGAATAATGACGCCCAGATAATGGTGAGCGCGAGGTTCGATCGTCGCAGCGGATGCCGAGCGGTGAGCACACCGATCAGGGGGCCAATGAAGATGCCGGACACCGTGATGAGCGTGAACATCAGCGACGCCATCGCCTGACTCAGCCCCTGAGCCTGCTGCAGGTACGGCAGCCCCCACATCAGTACGAACGCGTTCATGGAGAACCCAGACGTCAAGTGGACGAAGAACCCCAGCTGTGTTCCTGGGTGGCGGATTGTCTCCGCGAGATTACGGTTGACGTCGCGCAGTTTCGTCGGGGTTGATGGCTCATGGTGTGGTGAGTTTCGGACGAGCGCGAACACCGTCGCTGACATCGCAGCTCCGAGACCCGTGGCCACCAGAAGACCGAATCGCCAACCTTGATGCTGAATGAGCGGCAAGAGCCCGTAGACGGCCGCAAGCTGGCCAAACACCGACGTCATCCCAGCAAGCTGGGCGAGCAGCGGCGCCATCGTCGGTGGGAACCATCTAGGAATCAGCGCCAACAACGACACGTAGATACACGCATCCCCGAGCCCGACGAGCACCCGCGCGACGTAAGCCCAACCCAGCACGTCAACCGTCGCGAGGAGCAGCTGCCCGCACGCCATCACCGCGGAGCCCGTCGTCATCATGAGGCGCGGCCCGAAGCGGTCGAGCAGCGTGCCGACGGGGATCTGCGCCAGCGCGTAGACAGCCACCTGCATCACGACGAACGTCGAGACCACCGACGGCGTGGCCCCGAAGTACTCGGCGGCTTCGAGACCGGCCACGCCTAGCGAAGAGCGATGCAGCATCGCGACGATGTAGGCCAATAGGCCAGCCCCGAGCACCAGCCAACGTCGAGCCATCATCACCTGCCTTACTGTCATGGAAAGGATACTGGCCGCGCGGTGATCGCGGATGCTGTTACGTTGTCGACGTGGAACGCATCGAGGTGGTCGGAGCCGTCATCATGCGCGACGGGCTGGTGTTCGCTGCCCGCCGCGGGCCGGGACGTGCCCTCGATGGGCTCTGGGAGTTCCCGGGAGGCAAGCTCGAACCAGGAGAAACCCCTAGCCAGGCGCTCGTGCGAGAGATCCAAGAGGAGCTCGGCTGCATCGTCGACGTGGGCGAGCACCTCGTCGATACCGAACACGCCTACAGCTACGGCCTCGTCGCGCTGTCGACCTATCGGTGCACCATCGTCGACGGCGAATCCCAGCTCACCGAACACAGCGAGGCGCGATGGGTGGCGACGGAAGAGCTCACCCAGCTCGACTGGGCGCCTGCGGACCTCCCGACGGTCGCGTTCCTCACGAATACCTGAGTTTCAGCGCTCGTGTGTGGGTGCGAGCGGGTAGTGAACGGCACTGAAACTTCATAATCCGTACGCAGATTCAGCTAACCCCCCGATTTCGGCATGTTTGGTCAAGCTGCGTACGGATTATGAAGTTTTTTCGTTGCTACCCGGGGCGTCCTTCGTAGGCAGGCTGCATGATTGCCTGGCCCGTTCCTTTCGTCGGCAGAGTGTGAATGCCGATAATGGACAGGAACTTGCAGGAGTAGGTGTCGCGCAGTCGCACCTCGACGGTCCTGTCGCCTGTCACGGTTGCCGTACCTTCGTAGCCAGCCGCGTGGACGTAGCGTTTGGCAGCTGCGGCGGCGCGGGTGGGGTCGAGTTTTGCATCGTCGATGACGACGCTTGCCTCCTGCGCCCCCGTGCGAGCTGCCTCACGTGCGACGGTGCGCAGTTCTTGTTCCGCGCGGGCGTGTCCGGAGAAATCGACGCCGATACCGATCGCAATCATGAATGCGAAGAACGCCACCGACGCCCACACCGCGATGGCGCCTCGTTCATCGTGCCTTCTCATCATGGGTTCTTGGGGTTGGTGTTGAGTGCTTGGAGTTCGCCGATTTTGAGGGTTTCGCTGGTGGTTGTGGTGTGGTGGAGGGTTCCTTGTTGTCCGATGCCTTGCCAATCGATGGTCCAGTTGGTGGTGGCGGTGATGGTGTAGGTGCCTTGTTGGTGGTAGCCGGTTTGTGTGCCGCAGGTGACGGGGGTTGTGGGGTGTGTGTTGTGGTGGGGTTGTTTCCAGGTGGTGCAGGTGATGGGTTTGGTGTTGTTGCCGAGGTTCCAGGTGATGGATTGGGCTTTGGCGGTGATGATGACGGTGTAGCCGGCGTCGGTGGCGGATGCGGTGGTGGGGCCGAGTTGGTTGGGGGTGGGGTTTCGTGGCCAGAGCCATAGGGGCATGCCGACGGCGCCGAGGGCGTTGGGGTTTTGTTCGAGGGTGGTGGGTGTGGTGCCTGGGGTGATGGGTTGGAGGTGGATGGTGGCGAGGGCTTTCCAGGCGAGTTGTTCAGGGTCTGGTGGGGGTGCATCGTTGCTGGGAAACCAGCCGAGTTGGCTCATTGCTTGGTCGGGGAAGCGGATACCTTCTGGGCGGGTACAGCGTTTGATCACACCGTCGGTGTGGCCTGCCCAGATGGGGTCAGTTTTCGGTGGCTGTGGATGGATGGGCGTGCACCACATTTGTCGATGGGAGACCCACACTCCCAAGTCCGTACTACATGGGACGGTGACACCGTCAGCTTCGCATACACGTTTCTTCCCTGGCCCAGCCGGCTTACCATCCGATTTCCCAGGCTCAACAGGACGGGTATGGCCTTCACCGTGCTCCTCAATGGAACACTCACCTTCAATGCACGTTACTGTGGCCTCTGCAGGGGCAGCAATGACCGTGAGTAGAACGAAGCATGCTGCAGCCACGGTTTTTCTCAGCATCGTTTCGGCTTTCCTTGCGCATCGGCTACGACCCATCGTCCGTCGAGATGCTGCTGCATGATGATTGATACTTCTACGGTGGGTTCCCACTGATGTCCTTGTCCGGGATCGGCGGTTTTTCCCGTCTTCTCAACAATGACCTTTTGATGAGTGAAGTCCTTGCAAACAGTGAGCGTGGCTACATTTATCCCGTCGGAGTTGCGTTGAGGTGTTGTGATGAGGACGTTGCGGAAGCTGACATTCCCGACACGAATCCGTCCTGCGTCCCGCCAGGCTCTCAGTGTGTCTACGACGTCGAGTTCACGTTGCCCGGTAGTGGTGAGGGTGAGGGGCGTGAGTTCACGGAGTGAGGAGTCTTTCGCGTAGCGGTCCCACTGTTTCTCATGCTCTTCCCAGCCTTTGCGTACGGCTTGGATTTCTTTGCTTTCCCCTGGTTCTGGTGGTGGGAAGGATTCGTGGGCGGTGGGGGAAGGCGACGGTGTCGGTGATGGGGTTGGGCTGGTGGTGGGGACGCGTCGGATGGATGTGGGTGCTGCGGGTGTGGGTTGTTCTTGCGCTTCGGGTTGCGCGGGTTGGCAGGCGGTGACCGTCGCAATCAGCAGTGTGGTGGCGATGGTGTAGCCAAGACGTCGTTGTTTGACCATGATTGTTCCTCCAGGGTTTTGAGTGAAGCAGATACATGGGTCACTTCAGCGTGGTTTCTGGAGTTATCCACAGGGATGATTTCGACACGCCACCTGTGGTGGCGGCTCAATCATCGAGCTTGGCAACCGAGACGTTGCGACAAAACTGCAAAACTCGCCAACAGCTGCATGTCTCACGCTTGGCTGAGCGGGGAGAGGACCGACTGTTGGCGAGTTTTGCAGTTTTGGTGAGTGTGAAGATGCGTCTCGATACGCGCCTTCGGCGCTACTCGACGATCGGGGCAGCGGGCGGGCAAGACCGGTGGTTGAGCCGCCCGCGTAGCGGGCGTGTCGAAACCACGGGTGCGCGTCTCGATACACGGGTTTCGCCCGCTACTCGACGGTCGGGAGCAAGGCCGTCGACGGTCGGGGATATGGCTGCTCGACGAGCAAGGCGCGACTCCCCGTCAGCCAGATGCCAACCGCTCGCTCGCCCATGCCCAGTCGATGCGCTCCTGCTCCAGTCGCACGCCCTGCCCGAATTGGTCCTCGACGAGGGCCCGGTAGAGGTGCTGCTCGTCGGTTGAAAGGTGGGTCAGCGCGGCACCCTTGGGTGGGCGCGGCTCGCTCACCCAGCGGTCGCGGTGCGCCAGCAGCGTCTCCTCGTCCATGAGCACCGACTGCGTCTGCGGACATGCAGCCCGGAGCTGGTTCAGGATCTCGAACCCCTTGGCATCCAGGTCGCCCCAATACCGGACGCGAGCCCCACGCAGCCACGGGAGCAGAGCGAGCCGCCCCACGTCGAAGCCCTGCCCCCACAGCACCGCACCTCCGCTGGGCACGGGAACGCTGAGGTAGGTGACGAGGTTTTCCACTACGAGCACGGTGCTCACACGCAGGTCGAGCTGCGCGAGCTCGTCGACGCGCAACCCCACCTCGGACACGGCACCCAAACCGGGCAGCGGAAGGCTCAGCCGCAGCCTGACCATCGATGGCGTCCCTGCCAACCCCAGCCCGACAAGGAACTCTGCCGCGCCACCGCGCACGCCCAGCATCTCGGCGAGGACCCCTCGGTGCCGCTCGACAAACTTCGTGTCCACCCCCGGCGCAGAGATCTCGCGCAGGTACCGGCCCGACCCGCGGTGAGCATCGAGCCACCGCCACGCCGCAATCAAGCGAGGGGCATCGTCGGCAAGCTCCAGCGCCCTCTTCGGGCGCGCCGCGATCCACGCGCGCAGCGGCGCCGCCTGCTCCGCCTCCGCCAGAACGAGCAGTTCGTTGAAGCGCCGCACGTCGCGCCGCACCCCCAGCAACGCCCACGCTTGCTCCCATGTTTCGACGTGCGCCCGCACCGGGATCTGGTTGCGGCCCACAGCCCGGCCGCCGATCGACGCCCACTCGAGACGGTACCGACGCCCGTCCCCCGATGAGTCGACGAGGCCCCGCACCCACTCGCGGACGGCGGCGAGGTCGTCGCCGATCTCCCCGGCCTTCGGCCCGCGAAGGGCGACGCTGATCGTCGGGAAAGGCTCGCCGGCTGCGTACGTGCGCAGCAGCTCGCCCGAACTCCACCGACGGCGCACCCGTGCAGTGATGACGTCCGCACCAGTCCAGTTCATCGCCTGGCCTTGCGGGAGCGGTATTCGTCGATAGTGAGGGTTTGGATGCGGGAGTTGGCGCCGTCGACGTTGTCCACGAAACCGATGGCCTGCACGTACGACTCAATGATGTGCACCTTCTGCAGGGGCGTGACAATCAACAGCTGCAACCCCAGCTTGGCGAACAGCTCGAGCGCGTACCTCGTCGACGCATCCGAACCGCGCCCGAAGGCCTCGTCGATGACGGCGAACTGGAAGGCCTTCGATTTGTCGGCGCCCCACTCAAGGCCGAACTGGTAGGCCAGCGACGCCGCCAGAATGGTGTACGCGAGCTTCTCCTTCTGGCCACCCGACTTCCCGTCGGAATCCGAATAGTGCTCCCGCTCGCGGTCGTCGTCGGTGTATCGCTCGGAGGCGGAAAACACGAACCAGTTGCGCACGTCCGTTACCCGACGAGTCCACGCGCGGTCGGCGTCGGCATGTCCCTCACGTCCGCGGAACCGTTCGATGATGCGCCGCACGTCGCGGAACCGCTGCTCGGAGTAGGTGTCGTCTTCTTGTGCGAGCGCGTCGTCGGTGAGATTGCGCAGGTCAGCCCGGAACTGCACCACCTCTTGATGCGTGGTGGGTTCCTTGTCGAGCCGCAGATAGGTGCCCTCGCCGTAGGGCACGGCACCGAGCGCTTCGTTGATTTTCGCGATGCGATCGGTGATTGCGCTGGCCTGTCGCTGCAGCCAGTTGTTGAAGCCAGCAAGCTCCTGAATGGTGTGCTGGTTGAGCAGTTCCTTGAACTCGCCTTCGAAGCGCGGCAAGTCATCTTCCGCGAGGTTGCGCTGCAGCACGAGGAAATCACCCCTTGCCTCGACGCTCGGATCCATGTCGGAACGCAGTTCGGGCCACCGTCCGAGCATCGAGTGCATCGCAGAGATGAGCTGCGCGGCGTGACCGCTGAGCTCCTTCGAGCGCGTATGAATCGCGGCGTGCAGCTCGTTACTGAGCTCACCGGCGATCCCGTCACACGCTTCCGACGATGTCGCCCGCCGCTTCCCGACCCTCCGCTCGAGCGACGGATATGCCGCCCGAGCAGCCGCGAGCTGCGCCTCGTCGAAGGCGGACAGCTGCCCCTCATCCTGCTGTTTCTGCGCCGTAGCCCTGGCGACGACGTCCCTCGCCATCGCAAGCTCGCCAGCCACACGGTGACTCTCCGCGCTGAGGCCCTCGCGCTGTTTCTCGACGCGATCTATCGCTGCTTGCAGCTCAGCCAGTCGATCCGAACTCTCACGGAGCCGACGATGATCCTCGCGGTACTGGTTGGCTCGACGCGTGGCCTCGTCGTGGTCCAGTTCCTCCCAATGCGTGAACTGGGCGAGTATGCGCCACGCCCGAGCCTGCTGTTCCAAGGCATCCTGCCTTGCCAGAAGCTCATTGGCGGCAGCATCGTCGTCGACGGCTGCTGCCCGTGCCGCGTCGAGGTCGGCACTGAGCGCGGCGACCTTGGCCTCGTTGACCCACCCGAGCACGAAGCGACGGGGATCGTCGACCGGGTGGCGATCATCCTTCTCGTGCCGTGCCCCCGACCGCACCTGACCCTCACGCGTCACGGCCCGCTGGTGTTCCGCGGAACGGAACTCGTCGAGTGTGAGGGCACGGTGGTGGTTGGCGCGGCGCAGTAACTCGTTGCGCAGATACTCCTCGAACGACCCTGGGTGCAGCGTCAGCACCTCGGCGAGCGTGCCGTGCGTCTCGTCACGCAGCGGCACGATGCGGTCTGTCACTTTCTCGTAGACGAGCCGTCCACCCAGGCGACGCCCCTCGCCGTCGACGAATCTGAGCTTGTGGGTGTTGACCCACTGCGACACCGCCGCGTAGTGCTCGGAGGGTACGAGCATCGAGAGCGCGAACCCGCGCAGCACCCGCTCTGCAGCTCCGCGCCACTCGGTGTGCTCGGGAGCGACGTCCATCAGCTCGCCTGCGAACGGTACGTCGGTGGGTGTCAGCCCCAGCTCCTGACACAACCATGCGCGCAACTGCACCTGCTCGGCGGGGAGGTTACTTTCCCTGGTGCGGAGGTTATCCAACTCTGCCTCGATGGTGGCCGCGCGCTTGGCCGCATCGCGCGCGTCGGCAATCTTCTCTGCTGTCTCGTGGCTGAGTGCGCGCTTGGCGAGGTCGAGTTCACCTGCCTGGGTGGCCGCCACCGCCGTGAGGTGGAGGAAGTCGTCGGCGCTCGTGGTGGGCGAGGAGCCGGTGGCCGCGACGGCGTCGTCGAAACTCTTGCGCCGCTCAGCGCGACGGTCTGCCTCGACGCGAGCCTCCCGTTCGAGGCGCTCCAGCTCTGCGAGACGGTCGCCGCCGGCTTGAGCACGCTGGGTAATCAGCTCTGTGCGCTCGTCGTCGAGGCTTGTCAGGCGCGCGTCCAGCTCGCCTGCCTGCCGCTCGAGCTGCCCGACGCGCGTCTCGCCGTCGGTGATCTCCTGTGCCAGAAGCCCGAGTCGCAGCTCGAGGATGAACGGCCCGACGGAGTCGCGCTCGACCTCCAGCGCGGTGCGGGTGGCGAGGGTGTCGTCGTAGCTCTTCGCGGAGCGGGCGATCGGTTCGAGCGCGTCGAGCTGTTCTCGGGCGCGCACGACGGCGTCGTAGGCCTGGGTGAGGTCGTCGAAGTGCCCGATGACGGCCTGGACGCGCTCGTCGGCAGGCGAGGGCTCGAGCATGTGCTCGCGCACGAACTCATTGAGATTGCCCACAGACTTCATGGACACCGTCTGGTGGAACAGCTCTATCGCCTGCTCCGACGGGATTCCCAGCAGCCGACGCATGGAGGCGCCGTACTTCGGGAACTCATCGAAGATGGAAACTCCCTTGCCGCGTAGGCGTTTGCGGAGATCGCGGAGGTCAGAGCCAAAGTCGCTGAAGTCGTCGGCGATCGACAGCTCGCCACTGTGGGTGACGAAGAATCGGTACGGCTGACCCGTGGACTCGCGCTGCTGGAACACCTGCGCAATGGTGACGCGTTCGTCGTAACCGGAGTTGATGAACACCGCCAACAACACGGAATACGACGAGCGCCCCTCGCGCAAGCCCCGGGTGCGGGAGCGGTGCGCATCGTCGCCGCGTTCGGAGCGGTAGTGACCTTCGACGTAACTGCGCAGCGTGCGCTCGCGAACCTCGGCGCCGGCCGCCTTGTTATATGCGATCTTCTGGGCGGGCATGAACAGCGTGGTGATGCCGTCGACGATCGTCGATTTGCCCGAGCCGATGTCTCCCGTGAGCAGCGATGTTTCGCAGCCAGGGACGAAGCGCCAGATCTTTTCGTGGAAGGTACCCCAGTTGAGCACCTCGAGATGGTGGAGGCGGTAGCCAGGGGCGTTTGCGTCGGGAATTTCGAGCGCGGAGAACAGCGCGTCAGTCATGAACATCACCCGTTTCTGCACGGCTGCCGGTGGCGTACTCGCGCAACTGCGCCTCGAAACCGTGCATCGCCTGCGCATCGACGTACGCCTTCAATATTCGACGCACTTCCCACTCGTTGCGCGACCCCCGCAGCAACTTCAGAAAGCCCAGTTCCTCGACCTTCTTGATGGTCGTTTCGGCCTGATCGACGATGCGCGCCTCGTTGCTTGTGTCGCGCTGGAATAGCCGCAGCATCTCGACGATCTGTTCCGTGGTGAGCACCAGTTTGCCCTCGCCCCCGGTGGTTTCGAACTCCATGAGCCGCCCCCGCAACAGCACCAGCAGCAAACTGACGTTGTAGGTGAGGCTGCGACGTCGCACGAGACGTGGCAGCGGTGCCTCGCCCTCCGAAGCCTCGCGGGTGCGTAGATAGGCGTAGCCCTCGACATCGTCGATGACCACGTCGATGCCGATCGTGGCGAAGTGGTCGCGAATCGCGCCCAGCTCTGTTTTGAGCGCGGCCCAACTCTGCTCGTCGGATTCACGGTAGACCACCCCTTGCATGAGGCGGATGATTGCCGTGGCCGTATCGTGTTCGCTCATCGGCGCCTCACTTCCGTGCTGGGCATGGTGATGGTGCGGGCCTGACCGTCGGGGCCGGTGTAGTCGACGCGGGCTTCCTCGTCTCGGAACTCGAGCTCGAACGCGTCGTCGTCGAGCGCGAGGTAGGCGACGAGTTCCGCCGCCCCCTGCTCCAAGGGGGCTTGCTGCAGGATCTCTTCCAGGAGCGCCGACGAACCCCTGGGCAGCGCCTCGCGCAAGTTGGTGATGAGCCTTGCGGGGTCGACGTAGTGCTGCTCGAACAACGCCTCATCGTCGGGCAATTCGTCGCCGACGACGACCCGGCTGTCAACGGCTGCCTCGGCCGGCGGGTGGTAGAGGGGGCGCTCGAATGGCAACGTGATGTCGAGGCCTGGTACATCGAGATCCATGCCCAGGCCAGGGGGACCGTCGCGGACCTCCAAGGCGAGCTGCTGGATGCTGCGGGTCAGCTCCAGCACGCGGCGATTCTCGAACCAGACGCGGTCGTCGAGGAAACGGCGTAGCTGTTCGGAGATCTGCCGCACCGTGCGCTGGGTGCGTTCGGCGGCCTCGGCCCAGTCGTGGTGCACAGTGAACACTCGCGAATCGGCGGGGACATCGTCGAGCGCTTGCAGGCGCGCGAGCAGCGACGACAGCTCCTCCTGCCGGCGTGAGGAGAGGAGGAACTCGTAGAAGGCGTTGAAACTTCGGCCCTGGTCGGAGCTGTCGATGTCGTGGCGGCCGCGAGTGAGGTCGTCGAGCAATTCACCCTTCGACCCCCGCCACTGTGCAATGCGTTCGCGAGTGGAGCGGTCGAGCGCGCGGAAGTTCTCGTCGACCTGCCGGAAGTCTGCGAGGAGCTCGCGCGACGTCGTGGCGAGCTGCTGGTATCGCTCACGCACGCCGGTGGCATCCATGACCGTGATGTCGCCAGCCTTCACGCGGGCGATCTCCGCATCGATCTCATCGCGACGGCGGGTGAGCTCCCGGATTCGCTCGTCGGGGCGATCCTCGGTGCCGTGGACGATTTGGCGCAGCAGATCGACGACGGTCTGGAGGCGCGACTGGGTGCCGACGAACTGCTGCTCCTGCAGGGACGCGAGGAAGGAGTATGCCTTTTCGAAGGCCGGGGTGATCTCGTAGTGGAGCTCGTCGCTACCGAGAGGATAGAAGCGACGAAGGTAGCCGGCGTCCTCGCTTGCCCAGTCGTCCAGATAGTCTCGTGGCTCCTTCGGGTAGCGCGGGTTGCCGTCGGCGTCAGCGCCCGTGCGCCGCAGCTCGTAGAGGACGTCGTCCAGGGCGGCGACGAGTTCCGCCGCCGGGGATGCGCCACGGTTGGCGTCGACGAAGTACTCACCGAGGAATGACAGGATCAGGGGCGCGTTGCCGGCGCGCAAGATGCGCCATGCGACGTGCCGCTCGCGCAGCGCTGCAACGTAGTCGTGATCCATGGCGCCAGAGTAACGGACAGCACTGACAAAATCCTGTGAGGCCGCTTGGGCGGAGCCCTGAGAGACGTCGCAGTGAACGGCGGGAGTTCCGCAAAATAACCTTGCGTAAGGAATCCCATACCCAAGGTTGTGCCCGTATCCTTGGGTATGGAGTTGTATACCCAAGGTTGGAGGGGCAAATGGCGACGAATTGGCCGACTGTTCGTCGGGAGGAACGGCGCTGGAGCGACGGAAGCCGATACCTCGCGTCGACGGTAGCCCCGATCGACCGCAGCACGGCCCACACTGGCGTCAGCGTTGAGGCGTTGCTGGACGCAGCGGATGCCGAGCGCACGATCGTCGCGTTCGATGCAGACTGGGGGAGGCGCTTCGGGGGCATGGAATTGGGCGCGATTCAGGGAGTATTGCTCCGCAGCGAGGCGAGCAGCTCGTCGCAGATCGAGCATCTCACGGTCGGTGCGGCGCAGCTGTCCGTCGCTGTCCTGGGAGCGTCCCGCAAGCTGAATGCCAATCTCGTGGCCGACAACGTCGCAGCGATGCGTACCGTAGCCGACTTCGCCGAACACCTCGATCTTGCGACGTTGGAACGACTGCACAGTGCGCTCATGGCTCACAGCGATCTATCCCCGGGACTACGTCGCGAGCTGGTGTGGATCGGGACTTCATCGCTGAGTCCTGCCGGTGCGGACCACGTCGGGGTTGAACCTGATGAGCTCGAACCGCTCGTGGATGACCTGCTCGCTTTCGCCAAGGAATCGACTTCATCGCCCCTCGCGCAGGCTGCGCTGGCCCATGCCCAGTTCGAGACCATCCATCCGTTCGCCGACGGTAATGGTCGCGTCGGGCGGGCACTGATCCATGCCATCGTGCAGCGGACAGGCTTGGTGCAGCACTTGACCGTGCCTCTGTCTGCCGGGCTCCTCGCCGACACCGAACGGTATCTAGACGCCTTGCGCCGCTTCCAATCGGGCGAGTTGGATCCCATCGTTCGCTGCCTTGCCGAGGCCGCCCGTCGGGGAGCAGACCAGGGACGACGACTGCTCGAGGAACTCGCAGCAGTACAGAATCGGCTGCACGATCAGTACCGGGGACGGGCAGGATCGACGGCGGTACGGCTCCTTGACACGCTGCTTGGCCAGCCGGCGGTCGACGTCCGTTACGTTGCGAGCACTTTGGATGTCTCCGACGAAGCAGCTCGCACGGCGATCCGAGCGCTGGAGGACGCCGGGGTGCTGTCGAAGATCTCGACGGGGAGCCGCAACCGGGTGTGGGTAGCCCGCGCCGTAACCGATGCATTCGACCGCGTCGCAACTGCGGCGCCCCGCCGGCGGGAATGGTAATCCGACGCTGTGCCGGTGTGGCCAGTGACGGGGTTATAGGAGGGGCATGCCCTTCCGTCCGGAGAACTTCAAAATCCGTACGCAGTTTGACCGAACCCCTCTAAATCAGGCCCTTAGCCTCATCTGCGTACGGATTTTGAAGTTTCGCAGCCGGCAACCGGCGTCAGTCGTCGAAGGTGGAGGTGTCGATGACGTAGCGGTAGCGGACCTGGGAGCTCACCACCTTGTCCCAGGCGTCGTCGATGTCTTCACCGCCGATGACCTCAACCCACGGGGCGATGTTGTGCTCAGCGCAGAAGTCGAGCACCTCTTGCGTCTCGGGGATGCCGCCGATGTTGGAGCCTGTCAGCACCTTGTTGCCGCCGATCAGCCGCTTCACCTGCAGCTCAGCGGGATGTTCGGGCATGCCGACGTCGACGAGCACGCCGCGGTTCTTTAACAGCGACAGCAGCAGGTTGAGGTCGAGCCCGTCGGACACCGTCGTGATGATGATGTCGAAGGTCTTCCTGAGCGCCTTCATCGCCTCCGAATCGGACGATGCGACGTAGTCCGTCGCGCCCATCTTCATGGCGTCGTCGCGCTTCGACAGGGTGCGGCCGATGCCGGTCACCTCGGCGCCCAGCGCGGCAGCGATCTGCACCGCCATGTGCCCAAGCCCGCCGACGCCGATCACCGCCACCTTCTTGCCCGGCCCGGCGCCCCAACGCTTCAGCGGCGAGTACGTCGTGATGCCAGCACACAGGATGGGCGCCGCCTTCTCTAGCGGGATTTCGTCGGGAATGCGCAGCACATAATCTTGCTCGACGGTGATGCCGCGCGAGTAGCCACCGGCGGTGGGCAGCCCGTCGCGACCAATAGAGTTGTACGTACCGACGGTCTCCCCGCGCAGGCAGAAATTCTCCCAGCCGGAGCGGCACTCGTCGCACTCGCCGCACGAGTCGACGAAGCAGCCGACGCCGACGCGGTCGCCCACCTTGAACTTCGTCACGTCGCTGCCCACCTTGGTGACGATGCCAGCGATCTCGTGGCCGGGCACCAGCGGGTATAGGCACTTGCCCCATTCGCCGCGTCCGGTGTGGATGTCGGAGTGGCAGATGCCAGCGTACTTCACGTCGAAGAAGACCTCCGTCGGCCCGGGTTCGCGTCGGGTAATGGTGGTCTTGGTGAAGCGGCCGTCGGCCGAATCGATCTGGTACGCAGAAACTTCCATGGTCACTCCTCGAACGACACTTCCTTCACCGGCCTAGGGGTAGTGAGACGTCGACGGAACTTCATAATCCGTACGCAGATGAGATGAAGGCCCCAATTTTTGGGGGGTTGGTCAAACTGCGTACGGATTTTGAAGTGTTTCTGTCGGTGCGTCTCGATACGGGCCTTCGGCCCTACTCGACGCTCTGGGGGCGCGATGGTTGGGTAGCCCGCGTGGTGAGCCGACGACGCCTTGCCGCGCTCGACGCTCTGGGGGCACGGTGGTGAGTAGCCCGCGTAGCGGGCGTATCGAAACCGAGGTGCGTGTCCTACTCGACGATCCGGCACGGCGGCTCGACAACCGCCGATCATCAGTTATTCTTCCCGCGCACCCCGGCGCGCAGACGCTCGCGGTGCAGCGCCGCCACGGCCTCCAGAGGAATTCCCGCGGGGCATACCTTCACGCATTCGCCGTAGGTGGAGCACGGCCCGAACTCGGCATCGACGGCGTCGCCGACGCTGCGCGCGCGTCGCCCTCGCTCCTCCTTGCCCTGCGGGATGAGCGCCAGGTGCGCGAGCTTCGCACCCGCGAACAGATGCGCCGCCCCGTTCGGGCACGCGGCCACGCAGGCGCCGCAGCCGATGCAAGCGGCGAAGTCAAGCGCCAGTTCAGCGTCCCCGTGCCCGAATCGCACGGCGTCGGCATCGGGCGCGGTGCCGGCAGCGACGTCGACGTTCCCGCCCGCGCGGATCACCCGATCGAGCGCCGAGCGGTCCACCACCAAATCCCGCACGACGGGGAACGCGCCGCTCCGCAGCGGCTCAACCCGCAGCTTCCGGATGTTGCCGAAGGCACGCAGATGCTGGCGGCACGACGGGGTGTTCGGCACGGGTCCGTGCGGCACGTCGTTCACGGTCACGCCGCACGCGCCGCACACGCCCTCGCGGCAGTCAGACTCAAATTGGATGGGCTCCTTGCCCTCGTCGAACAGCTGATCGTTGAGGCGGTCCAGCAATTCCAGCAGGCTCATCTCGGGCGTCGCATCCTCGACGACGTGCGTCTCGACCCGCCCCTTCACCTTGGGGGAGTCCTGCCGCCAGATTTCCAGTTCCACTCTCACTTGTAGTTCCTCTGCTGTAGCGGCACCAATGAGAACGCAAGGGGCTCGTCGTGGCAGACGTGCTTGCCGTCGGGGCGCGTCTCCCAGGCCGACACGTTGCACCAGCGGGAATCGTCGCGCTTGGCCTCACCGTCGTCGGTGGCGAATTCCTCGCGGAAGTGCGCCCCGCACGACTCGGTACGGTGCAGTGCGTCGACGATCATCAGCTCGGCGAGTTCCAGGAAGTCGGCCACTCGCCCGGCCTTCTCGAGCTCCTGGTTGAGCGTGCTCGACGATCCGGCGACGCGCACGTCGGCCCAGAACTCGTCGCGCAGCTCCCGCACCTTCGTGAGCCCCTCTTGCAGCGACGCCTTCGATCGCGACACCCCGCAGTGCGTGTACAAGATGTCACCCAGCCGACGGTGAAACGTCGCCGGGCGCGTGTGCCCGTCGTTGGACATGAGCCGGTGCGTGCGCTCCCGCACCGCGTTGACCGTTGTCGCGACGGCATCGTCGCCGAGTTCCAGCTTGGGCTTGCCGACGAGATCCGCCAGGTAGTTGGGCACAGCCAGCGGCAGGGTGAACCAGCCATCGACGCAGGCGCTGAGCAGGGAGTTCGCGCCCAGCCGGTTGGCGCCGTGGTAGTTGTTGCCGGCCTCGCCGCCGACGAACAGGCCGGGGATGGAGGTCATCTGGTTGTAGTCGGTCCACAGCCCGCCCATGGTGAAGTGCGCGCCGGGCGCGATGCGCATGGGTTCGACGTACGGGTTCTCGCCCGTCGCGTCGTGGTACATGTCGAACAGGTTGCCGTAGCGCTCCGCGATGACGTCCTTGCCCAGCCGCGCGATGGCGTCGGAGAAATCCAGGTACACGGAGTTCTTCAACGGCCCGACCCCGCGCCCGGCCTCGATCTCCGTGCGGGCAGCACGCGACGCGATGTCGCGCGGCGTGAGGTTGCCGTAGGCCGGGTAGCGGCGCTCGAGGTAGTAGTCGCGCTCGGCTTCGGGGATGTCGGCGGGGCGGCGGTCGTCGCCGGGTTTCTTCGGCACCCAGATGCGCCCGTCGTTGCGCAGCGACTCACTCATCAGCGTCGTCTTCGACTGCCAATGCGAGCTCACCGGCAGCGCAGTCGGATGGAACTGCACGAACGATGGGCTGGCGAAGTATGCGCCCCGACGGTGCGCGCGCCAGGTGGCCGTGGCGTTGGAGTTCATGGCGAGCGTCGAGTGGAAGTAGACCGAGCCGTACCCGCCGGTGCACAGCACGACGGCGTGGCCGGTCCACGCTTGGATCTCGCCCGTCACGAGGTTGCGCGTGACGATGCCCTGGGCGCGGCCGTCGTCGACGATGAGGTCCAGCATCTCGGTGCGCGTATGCAGCCGCACAGTGCCGCGTTCCACCTGCCTGAGCAGCGCCTGCGCGCCGGCGATCTGCAGCTGCTGGCCGGTCTGGCCGCGCGTGTAATAGGTGCGCGAGACCTGCACGCCGCCGAAGCTGCGCGTGGCGAGCTGCCCGCCGTACTCGCGCGCGAACGGTGCACCGATGGCCTGCATGTGGTCGATGACTCGGACAGATTCCGTAGCCAGCCGCACGACGTCGGCCTCTCGCCCACGGAAGTCTCCGCCCTTGACGGTGTCCTTCACGAACCGCGCGATCGAATCGCCGTCCACCTTCCTCGCCCTGGCGGCGTTGATGCCACCCTGGGCCGCGACGGAGTGCGCGCGGCGTGGCGCGTCGTGGAACGTGAAGCACTCGACGTTGTACCCGAGCTCGCCGAGCGCGGCGGCGACACCCGTTCCAGCCAGCCCAGTGCCGACGACGATCACCGTCATCTTCTTCCGGTTTGCCGGATTGACAAGCTTGTATTCCGCCTGGCGACGATCCCACGCCGTCATTGGGTCGCCCGGTGGCACGTGTGCGTCGAGGCTGCCCCGAGAGCTCGTGGCTGGCGCGGACGCGATGGGGCGCCCACTTCGTCGGGAACACGTAAACGGGAGTTTCATGCGATCACCCCTGTGAGCACCAGCAGAGGAATGGTGGCGTTACCGAGGATGATGGCTAGCGCGAGCAGACCGCCGAGCACCACCCAGAACGTGCGGAAGCGACGGCCGGTGACGCCCACGTCTTGCAAGATGGTGCGCCAGCCGTGCTCGACGTGGAAGGCGATGATGAGCATGCACACGCTGTAGAAGATGGCCATCCACGGGCGCTGGAAGCTCGCGACGAGGTTCTCGTACGCGTAGAACTGGCTGCCGTCGGGGGGAGTGAAGGTGCTGGATTGCAGGGCGGCGCCGATGGTGAGGTCCAGCAGGTGCACGACGATAAACACCAAGATGACGGTGCCGCCGGGCAGCATCGTGCGCGCGCTTGTCGCCATGAGGCCAGGCATGCGTTTCCGACGGTGGCTCCCCCTCGCGCGACGGCCTCGCGCCCAGATGGTGATGGCTGCCCAGACGTGCAGCACGAGCGCGACGAGTAGCGTCACCCTAAACGCCCACAGCACCCCTTCCTTCGGGATGAGCGGGTAGCCGACCTCACGCAACCACGCCGCGTAGGCGTTGAACGATTCGGGGCCGGCGTACACCTTGAGGTTGCCAATCATGTGCACGACGACGAACGCCACGAAAATGAACCCGGTGATAGCCATGACCTGCTTCAGTACGAAGGACGACAGAGTCCTCCGAACTGCCGGGGCGGGCGCTGACTCGGACATAGCCCGAGTATAGGTAGGAGCAATTTCGACGAGGCGGCCGGGGTGGGGTCCGGAGAAATGCACGCTAGGGGAGCAGTCCTGCTGTGGCGAGCATCCGAAGCACCTTTGCGAGCAGCTCGACGGCCACTCCTCCTCGTGCGCGCCATGCGTGCGAAGCGTGCTACTAGTCTTGAACGTGTACTTCTCCGGATTTCTTGAGTGTATGCGTGCGCCACCTACGAGACTGAGACGTTACGTTTCGCAAATTTGCCCACGGCATGGCTCCTGAGCCCTACGCTCGAGTTCATGAATCGCATCAGAAAGATTGGCGTACTAGCGATCTTGATAGCAATCTTCTCCCCCCGGTGGGAGTCCCTACAGCCCTAGCTGACAGTGGAGAACAAGAAACGAGCTGGATACAGGTTACCCCTGCCGAGGCTCGTGCACTCGCTGATGGAGACGACTCCGTCATGGACAAGTACTACCTCCCTGAACGGCCAATCACCACAACGGCTGTGCGTGCATCAGGTGCATCAGGTGGTGTTGAAGTGAATCCCGATGGATGCAGATTGACGGTTGCCAATGTCCATTGGCGGAAGTCAACCAGCAATATTGGATATAAACCGACGGTCAAGTGCGCGAGGAAACCGGTGAGTGTTGCCCTCAAGAATGAAGTTCAAAAATACATGTTCGTTGGATGGTGGAAGACTGAATACACAAAGAACCACATCCTCACCCAGAAGGAGCTTGTAACAACTACCTATAGAGCTGGCTTCACCTACAAGGCAGTTGACAAGAAGTGCGATAACCATTTGTCAACGAACTGGCGTGGCAAGACTTCATCCACCATCAAAGCTTCGAATGGTCATACATACTATGCCCGACAATACACCAACGAGTGGAGAGCCAACTGTGGCACATAGCGCGCCAAAGTGGTCTATTGGGGAGCTCCTGGTGCAAGAGCATTGCACCCCGAATCACGCACTTTCATGGCAGATTTCCCTGGGGGCCATTGTTGATTCCCTCCCTTGGATGGGTGCCGATCCATTCGAGCCTTGCGCTGCCGAACTCCAGTCGATACCTCCGTTGCCCCCGTCCATTATCGAACTATGGTCTCAGCCATATGCGCCAGCACAGCAAATTCAGCTAGGCACACCTCTACTCGAATCCCCCAAATCTGCTCTGATAATCCAGCCATCAACGAACGCACGTTGGTCTACCCTGCCAACTATGCGCGAAGGTGCTTGCCTTCAAACCACTACAGGTCCCTGGCTTGGAGCCCCCTGCGTGGCAGCTTTCGGCATGGAAGACTCTTACATTCAGACCGGCCCAGACTGGTTTGACGGTATGGAATCAAGACCGGTTTTCCCCTCCTTTGAGCCCCGCATCTATGAAGTGGACAGCCCTGTAGCTTGGGTGCAGCTTGTAGAGCGCTATCCATCACATTTCGAAGATGCTCAGGCCGACCAGAATCGCTACCAGCATGATCTAGCACATTGGTTTTCTCACCATAAGCTCTATGAACCTCACTGGCCCAGCGTCAGCAACGACTACGACGCTATTCATCTCACTCAGCTGGCCTACGTCAGGTGTGCCTATACAGCCATTCCCTGCTTAGACGGGGTTACGACTGTAACAGGATGGGGCCCTGACGTGACCGTCTGGCTGCGCCCCCCTTGCCTCTAGCCCCTAACCGTCACCGCTGGTCCTGGACGAACTCGCGACTGGTGAGGGATGGACCGGGTGTAGCAACGTGTGCTCTGGCGGAACTTGGTTGCATTCTCAGTGAGTCTGCGGCCTCGGGCCTACTCACCGGCGAGGTCGGAGATCCACTTGGCCTTCGTGTCGGTGGGTTTGCCGGGACGAGGTTCTTCGGCGCCGCGCTTCGGCACGGTGCAATTAGGCTTCTCGCCGGGTGCGGGGCCGAACTCTTTACCGTCGAAGACGTTGTCTTTCACGAACTCGTAATAGCCGGAGAATTTGCCGGTGTCGTACGGGTTGTTCAGCGCGCACCGGCCGACGTAGTACCCGACGGCGTCGGCAAATGTTTCGGTCACTGACGACCCGGCGTATTTCGAGAATGTGCCTTGCGAGCGCTGCAGCTGCTGGAACTCGCGCCAGTACGGGGGCTCGGAGCCGCGGTCGGAGTTCCAGGAATGGCCGAGCTCATGGATGATGAGGCGCACGAGGCGGCCCTCGTCGTCGTTCTCCAGGGCCGTCTTGAACTTCTGGAAATCAAGCGTGACGTAGCCGGGTTTGGTGAGCGACCAGTCGCCCCACGCCCAGCTTCGGGTGTCCGAGGCGCTGATGCCGACGTTGCCGCCGTTCTTCTTCAGCAGGGTGTCGACGTAATCGGTGCAGGCCACGCCGTCGAGGGTTTCCCACAAGATTTTGATCGACGGGCGGTACTCATTCGACCAGTAGTCGCCCGTTAGCTCGAGGTGGAAGTTCTTTTCCATCTGCTCGCGGATCGACGAGATCGATGCGTCGGCTGGCCACGGGTGTTGCGCGGCGCAGGGGGTGGGGATGCCGGCGACCGGCGGTGCCGGCTCCGGTGCGACGGGAAGCGCGGACGCTTGTGTGAGGCCCAAAGCGGCGGTCAACGCTGTGGCTGCAGCAGCAATGCCGAGCAGAAACTTGCGCACCGGGCTCCCTTCATCGTCGATTCATCAAGGCCACCTGAAAAACTCTCAGGAAGCACGAGGACAACAGTACAGATACTGCCACCCGGATGAAAATGCGGGGGCAATATCTGTGGAAAACGTCGTACTCGCTCCACACTGCGCGCCCGGCAGGCACCTGCAACCTGTGCGGCTCAGTTCCGGATCATGTGTCACTTGCTTCCCGACGGTTCCCCGTCGCAGCTAGGCAGGTGACACTTGTTCCGCTCTGTTGCCGCACAGGTTGCACCTGCCCGGCGGGGGCGGCGGGCGGGGCGGGGGACGGGGCCGGCACCGGAGCGGGCCCCGAGCCACACCCCGACGGGGTCCGCGCCGGGTCGACTGGTAAACCCGCAGTCCCGGTAAGTTACCGGAGCGAGCATCGACGCTGGGAGAGTGAGATGGACGTATGTGACGCCATGCAGTAGGCCATTGACACCGGCGTGCCCTATGAGGGCATCCACCTCGACGAGGTCTGATGGCTGTGGGGTCTGTTGTCGTCAATGTGGTGCCTTATGATCGGGCGCTGGTGCGGCAATCGTCGGGCTTCTCGTGTGGTCATCCCTCGCTCGATGAATGGCTCACGCACTACGCAGGCCAGAACCAGCGCCGCAACAACACGCGAACATTTCTCGGAATCGTCGACGCCGACGGGCCAGTGGTGGGGTACTACTCAACTTGTGCTGCGAGCATTGCACCGGACGACGAGGCGCGTCGCTATGGCGTTGGGCAGAGGGACTACCTAATCCCTGCGGTACTTCTGGCTCGACTGGCCGTGGATCAGAAGTGGCAGGGATGCGATGTGGGGCAGCAGTTGCTCGCTCATGCGCTGCGGACCGTGCTCGCGGCGAACGAGTTCGTCGGGTTCAAGGTTCTCGTGGTGCATGCGATCGACTAGGCAGCCGAGACGTTCTACGGCAAACACGGCTTCATCAGGTTCCATGAGAAGGAGGGGCGTCTTTTCCTGCCCACCAAGCAGATTCGGGCGAGTCCTTCCTATACCTGAAGTACCCGGGATTTGTTTGTACGTACAGTAGGCGTACGCGATCCCAGACTCCTGAGGAAGGAGAGTGTCGCTATGAACTCCAAGTCGGAGCGGTTGCAGCTTCGCTGCACCCCGTCGACGGCTGCACTGCTACGTGAAGCCGCTGAGGCGCAAGGGCAAGACCTCACATCGTTTGTGGTCGGAGCTGCGGTTGATCGTGCCCGCCAGGTCGTCGCTGAAGACCGCATGTTGCGGCTCTCGTCGGATGACATCCAGTTGCTTGGGCGAACGTTGACGCAGAATGGCGCAATTCCGCAGCTGACACGCCTGTTTCAGAAGGTGGATGAGGCAGGGCGCAACAAAACCAGCACCCACTAGGTATTGGCGGTGACAGCAGTGGCGTCGATGGAAGCCCACAGGCAGCAACAGGATAACCGGCTCTTCACAATCGAAGGTGTAGGGCTGGATTGAATCCGTCGGCTTCGAGCAGTGATTGGGTGACGTAATGAGTGGGGTGCGGAATCGGACGACGGTTCCGTGGAGATGTTCGAGTCGTCCGTTGATCGCTTCGGTGGGCCCGTTGCTGGCGCGGGTGTGGAGTGTTCGGCGGGCTCGGTAGAGCCGATGCCGCTTGCGACCTCGAGACCCGTGGAGCGCGATCTGGGCCCGCCGACGGCAAACGTCCAGAGCATCCTCCGCGAGCCGGATAACATCCCATCCTTGTGACGGCTTTCAGTAGTTTTCTGGGCGCTGGTGCCCTGAAGCCGGTGAACCCGTCCATCGCCCCGGTCTCGCCAGGTCTGGGGATGGTCGATGAGCATTCCTTGGCCTTCAGCCAGGACAGATTCGTTGGCGGTGTTCCACGCCACCCCGAGCGCGGCCGCGATACGGGACATGGACAGATGATTGACCACCCGTGCTTCTAACGTCCACCGCAACGCGGCTCGCGACAGACACGAACGAGGCGAGGCGGCGCGGGTGAGGTCCTGGTACCAGGCAGGCCCGCAGGCGGTGCACTGGTAGTGGCGCAGCCGGATCCGCAAGGTGGTGGGGCGCCAGCCGAACGGCACATGCGCCAGTTCACGGACCACGCTGTCACGCACCTGAGTTTGGCAGCAGCAGCGATGACACCCGTCTCCGGGATTAACCGGGCGGTACAGCAGTACGGCTTGCTCCGCGCTGAGATGCTGGCCCATGACGGCCAGGCTGAGATCACCGAGGCGGCAGAACGTGGTCAGATCAGGCGTGGCGAAGGTAGCGTTGTCCAGGTAGAGGTCTTTGGCGATGAATGTGTGGGATCTTCCATCATCCAAAGAGCTCGATCTCCATCGCCACCCGCGCATCCCTACCGCTCTACAGCCTCATCTGTGAAGAGTCTAATTAGGGTTGGTGCGACGCATACTGCAAGCATCATTCAAGGCGTCCGCAATACAGCAACGGGGTCTCTCGTGGCAGCAAACACCGCTGGTGGGACGGCACTACCAACCGCCACCAGTATTGCCAACACCGCGACGGCGATGACGAAGTCACCTGGAGGTACGGCGCCCATCCAAGACGCAACGCCACTGCCGCAAGCTATTCCGATAGCAGCACCAACAAGAGCGGGAAACAGCGTGCGCATAGTTACAAGCGCAACGATGACACCGCGTGACGCCCCCAACGCCCGTCTGCGGCCAAGATCCTTGCGTCGAACGAGAACGTCGGCTAAAACAACGATGGCAACCAGCAATGCACCACCTGCAAGCACCCCCAGCAGTAATCCTTTCCCGAAGCTGCCAAGGTCGCCCATAACTTGATGACGCAACTCAGCGATGCCGATGGGGGAGGAGATCTGTAAGTCTGTGATATCGGTGGGCGCAATCAACCCGAGAACTGCCTGCTGCGCTGCCACCGCTTGACTAGACTCGTGAATGAGAACTTGCAAGGTTGATGAGTTCACGTCACCAGCAAGGTAGACAACGCCTTCCCCGTACTGCTTAAACGGTGGTTTTGGAGTGAATTCCCCGACGATTGGATATTCACTTGCGTTACCTACAGCAGCATCCAGTGTCCAACCGTATGGCGCGTCAAATCCTAAAACTTCCATCGCCGATGCTGAAACAAGAGCCTCGCCGAGCTCAGGTTTACGACCAGCCGTAAGAGTCACGACGTCTTCGATATCCCCAACGATGCCCCAAGCAGGAACACGGCTTGCTCCTCGACCTACTGGTCCAGCAACTACATCAGTTGCTGTGGTGGTTCCAACAGCCCGTTCGGTTACCGACAACGCCCCTGCCTCAGCAACAATTGAGGAAGGGATTAATCCACGTGCACGGCTGTCAGTAATACTCAGTATTCGTGATCCAGCATCGTCGAGACGCTGTGCGAGTTGCTGCTCTGCTGCCGCCGTGCGCCCTACTGTCGTAAGTGTCGCCGCTACCATCACCGCTACCAACAGGAGGACCAGTACCGAAGGCACTTTGTTTGCCCACGACGTGGCCACGGCTTCCCGTCCTAACACGCGCATCCTCACAATGCCAACACCTCGTCAGCATGTTCGAGCACAAACGGATCATGCGTAGCGATAACGACGGTGCGTTTACCTTCGGCAGCTGCAGTGAGTGAGTCAAGCACCTCAGCAGCATTGACACGATCGAGGTTTCCGGTGGGCTCATCGGCGAGGATTACAGGTGGGTTCGTCACCAATGCCCGACATACTGCGACGCGTTGTGCTTGGCCGCCGGAAATCTCGCCCGGCTTGTGCCGAGCACGATGAGCAACTCCCATGCGCTCCATCAACTGTTGTGCTCGCACCCGCGCCTTAGCCAACTGTTCTCCGCCATACAGCGCTGGTTCAACGACCGAAGCCAGGACGCTGCGCGCAGCGTCCAAAGCGGCGTCTTGGAACACAAACCCGATACGCGAAGCCCGCACTGCGCTTCGCTGTCTGTCCGACTGTGCTGAAACGGTCTCGCCGTCGAGTAGTACTGCGCCAGCAGTGGGCGTGAGCATCAGCCCGAGAATGTAGAGGAGGGTGGACTTTCCTCTACCCGATGGGCCTGTAACGGCAGTCATCGCTCCCTCGCGGAACTCGTGACTGAGACCTTCAAAAAGCTCTTCATTGCCCCGACGGTAGGCGAATGACAAATTCTCCACCGCCAACATGTCAACCGCCAGACTCTGACGCCGACGGCGCAGCTTTGCCAGGACCTGTCGGTTGGTTAGCGCCAGATGCCTCACCCTGGTTGGTGATGGTTCCTCCCACTTTCACCCTGTCACCCAGTTTTACACCCTCGACAATCGCAAGTCCTTGCCCTGAGCCGCGCACAGTTACAGGGACGTTGCCAGCTGCTGTTTCGACATAGCTTTTACCGTCACCGGCGGTGCGCACTGCGGCTGTAGGCACCGCCATACCCGAGGTCTGTGGGACCACGATAACTTTCGAACGCAGTGTTAATCTGGGGTCCAGGGGTAGTACGTCGCATTCGCTTCCGCACACTGCACCGCCGTCGAGTCCCGCCAAGATTAGTTCATACGATGCCAAATCGTCTTGGCGAGTCTGCGCCACTACAGCTTTCCATACGTGTTTTTCGTAGGTGACTTCTACTATCGCATCTCCAGGTACTAACCGTGCTTGGTCTTCGGTGAGTTTAATCAAGAACTCTCGCTGCCCGGTCGGTGCGCGAATGGCTTCTTCTCCACCTGTCAGTGGTTTCCCAACGATGATTTCTTCACCCGGGGTTACCTGTACTGGTAGGCGTGGAAAGGAAATGAGCTCACCTTGTTGTACTATGCCCGAGGGTGTCCGCCCCTCAGCTTTTTGCCACGCTTTCACGGCATCTTCAGTCTCGCTGGTGAACTCTCCTGTTGCTTGCTCATGAAAATATCCGAGCTTTGCCAGGAGCTCTTGCAGGGCACGTACATCATTGCCACTCACCTTTAACGACAGATTCCGCCACATGGGTTGGTTAGCGCGTACTGCCCGAACTGGTACGTCGCCGACTTGATACAACACATCTCCGACGTTCGCCTCACCTTTTGCAACCTGCGTCACTATCCCGGAGATTCCGTTGTAAGCCACCGGTACAGAGGGCTGTCGTACCGTAGTCGGGTAGGGAAGAGTCCGTCCCACTGAGGCCTCAATGACATCCGCCCACACGACTTCATGACTCTGGGTAGGTGTAACCTTGTCGGGACGCAATGTCACCCGCCCTGCCCACCAGCCTGCGCCTGCGGCCAAGAAGATGAGCACAGCAATCAGTAGCGACTTGATCCATCCGTGATTCATGGTGATGTTGTCCTTATCGCTCATCTCCTTGCACAACGGACTAGGAGACCGTTGCGAGGTCAAAGAAGCCTTCAGGAGTCATCGGACACTCTCGTTCCGCCGAACGCTGTTCATTCTCCGGCACGTTGCCGTAAGGAAACCAACGCGGCGAGATATCGCCAACATAGTCAGCGATGAACTTCTCACGGCTCGGTGCGGGTTCAGGTGCCCAATTATGCTCAGTAAGGCATGCCGTCATCGGTCCAGTTTGATATTCGTACAGCGCATCTAGCTGCTTTTGGTTATACCGTTGGTAATACTTCGGAGCTAGAGGGTATTGGGCAGTGCATTGGAAATCAGTTTCGTAATACACCTGCTCCTGCCCCTCTGGAATAGTCGCCCAGTATTCATCCGCTCGCGGGCTCTCGTTGGGAAATCCTGCTTCTTCCATGCAAGTTGTGTGTACCTTCAGATCCTCTTCAGGAGTCACCAACCGGATTACAGGTAGCGGCTCAGGGGGATCTCCTTCTCCAAGCCACTTCCCAGCCAACCAGTCTTCGCGGGAAATTGGCTTCGTTTCACCTTGACCAGGTGTAACCTCATGCCCGTCGCTGTGATTGGCACTGTCGCTGGGTGGTTGCGAGCCAGTGTTACTGGTCTCCGGTTTGCTGGGTTCGTCGTTCGTACAAGCGACGAGCCCACCAGACAGCGTGATGGCTAGTAGCGAGACAGCAACACGCATTGTCAGACTCATTCGGGGCTCGGTAAACATCTCGCCGAGGGGGTAGAACGCCAAGATTCTGTGACCCCGTTAGTAGCTGTCCATGATGTTGCTAAGAAGGGTGAGAGACTGGTGTAAGTAGTGCCACTCCCCGTTCGAGTAACAGTCTTCCCGCTCGTAGGTTTATGAGTATGGGTATGACGCAATGAACTGTACGTGTATGTGGTCAAATACAACGAGGTTTTCGTAGCGCAACGTTTACTTCCGGATGCGCTAGCGGCGTTAGCAGACGGGATGAACACGGCTCCGAGGACGAGGAGCGCTGCTACTACTGCACATAGTATTCGACGAATAACCATCACGATCTCCTTTGGTCAGTGCTGGCACCAGCAAATTGTTGATGGAGCAATGAAACCATTACGTGGGGTGCATAGCCGCTCTGGACGGACAGTCCGTAACCAAATCGTTATCGTTGAATGAACTCCTCCCCCACGACACCGCTTGCGCGACTACCCTTGCCAGCATGAGCGACTTCGTCTTGCACCGCACCACTGCTCCCACGAGCGAAGAACGTCGCGCGGAGATTCTCGCGAACCCCGTGTTCGGCCACTACTTCGTCGACCACCAGGTACTGGCCGAGTACGTACCTGAGCGAGGCTGGACGAACCAGCGCATCGAGGCCATGGGCACGTGGCAGATGCACCCCGCCGCCGCAGTCCTCCACTACGGCCAGGAGATCTTCGAAGGACTCAAGGCCTACCGCCACGCCGACGGCTCCGTCTGGCTGTTCCGCCCTGACGCGAACGCCGCCCGGTTTGCCCGCTCCGCCAAGCGCCTGGGCATGCCGGCCTTCCCGGAGCAGGACTTCGTCGACGGCATCCGCCAGCTCGTCGAGCTCGAACAGCAATGGGTACCCGACCCCGCCGGTGAGCAAGCCCTCTACATCCGTCCCTTCATGGTGGCCTCCGAGCCCTACTTGGGTGTGCGACCCGCCTCTGGCTACACCTTCTGCGTGCTCGCCTCACCCGTCGGCGCGTACTACGACGAACCCGTCACCCTCTGGCTGACCCCCAACTACACCCGCGCCGCCCCCGGCGGAACCGGCGCCGCGAAGTGTGGCGGCAACTACGCCGCGTCGCTGGAAGCCGCCATGGAGGCCGAAGAACACGGCTGCGGCCAGGTGCTGTGGACCGACGGCGCCGAGCGTAAGTACATCGAGGAGTGCGGCACCATGAACTTCATGTTCATCACCGCCGATGGCGCCCTCGTGACACCGGAACTCACCGGCTCCATCCTCGCCGGCATCACCCGCGACTCCATTCTCCAGCTCGCCCCACGCCACGGCCTCACCCCGGTGGAGCGACGGGTCACCGTCGAGGAACTCTTCGACGGTGTGCGCTCCGGCAAGATCGCCGAGGCCTTCGCATGTGGGACGGCCGCCGTCGTGACGCCCATCGTCGGCTTCAAGGCCCCGGGCGACGTGCACCACGTGGTGGCCGACGGCATTCCTGGCGCCAAGACCGCCGAGATTCGTGCGGCGCTGGTGGACATTCAGTACGGTCGTGCTGAAGATCCATTCGGGTGGACGCAGCGCGTCGCCTGAACCACCTACCCCCGACGAGCCCCGACCAAGGACTGAGCACGGATGAGTAATCAGTTTCGCCGGGGGCCGATGGGCGCCGCTGGCCAACAGCCCGGAGCGCCGCGAATGTTGCAGCCTGGCACGGGCCGATCGAAGACAGCGCCTGCCTCCCTCCTGCGAATCTTGGGGGTCCTGGCACTCTTCACAGGCGTGGCGCTCCTCTCCTTCGGGGTGGTCTGGCTGGTGGGTTACCTCACCGACGACGTGCATTCGCAGCGTTTCTCGGGCTCGACGAGCGTCGTGCTGGCGGGCGAAGAGGAGCGCACCGTGTGGGTAGACGGGCCGCCCTCCGACAACGACGATGAGTACCCGCCTGTGGACACGTGCCGAGTGCTCGGCCCCGACCAACAACCCGCGACGCTGTCAGTGCAGCCCCACTCAAAGGTGACCAGCAACGGCGTGACCTCGCGCACTGTCGGCACGTTCCGCGCCGGGCCCGCGGGAGGTGAGTACACCGTCGAATGTGATGGCCTTGAGGGAAAACTCACAGACCCGCCAGAAATTGGAAGCCTAATCGCCGCCTCCTTCTCCACCGTCGGCGGGTTCCTGCTGATCCTCTGTAGCGTGTTCCTCTTCCTTCGCAGGAAGTCAAAATAACGTTCTCGACATCGGGGTTTCCGCTGCGCTCGTGACATGCCCTGACCCGCTCGCATGCGACAGTGGTGCGCGCAAGTAGAGAGGGAGCCCATGAACAATCCGAACAATCCCCAGTGGTCCGGGCAGCCGCCGCAGGAGTCGGTCAAGCTCAAGAAGCCAGGCACGGGTCTCATGATCTTCGGCAGCGTGCTGATCGTAGTGGCGCTCATCCTCAGCGTCGTGGGGTTCGTGGGCGGCCTCAGCTTCGCGATCCTGAAGTCCGACGAGCTGCAGCGCATCGACGGTTCCATCGACGTGCAGCTCGCAGCTGGGGAGAAGCGAACGGTGTGGGCGCCTAAAGGTTCCGACGTGGAGTGCCGCGCGCTCGACGCGGAGGGCGAGGTCGTCGAGTTCGAGGGCCTGGCTTCAACGAACTTCGAGAACAACGAGGGCGCGTTCGTCTCGATCGGCAATATCTCCGGCGAAGGGGAGTTCACCATCGAGTGCCGCAACGGCGTTGGCGCGATCTCCCCGCCACTTGGCCTGGCAGCCCTGTTCGGTGGGATCGGCGCGTTCCTCCTCGGCCTGTTTATCGGCTTTGCAGGCTTCGTCGTGCTCATCATCGGGCTGGTGGCTCGTGTCACCCGACGACGCTAGCCATCGCTCCACTCACCTCTCGCGCAATTAAGCTGCGAACGCGTCCTTCATCTCGTCGGGCCCCCACGCGAGTACCTGCACCCCTTCGTCGGCCTCGAATCGAACCGCCATGCCCCGCCCCACCCAGACGGTGACCTTGCCTGCGTGGGCATATCGCTCGTAGCCCGCCTCATCGGCACTTATTTCGACGGCGCTCCTCACGGCCGCGGGGTCGTCGTCGGCTATCACGAGCATTGCTTCCGTGCTCGCGGTGACGCGCGCGTCGGCCGGCACCCGGATGCCCTCGGGCACGAGCACCGACTGGCTGCCAACGGTGATGGTGTCGAGTTCGACCTCGGAGGCGAAGTCTTCATTCCACGCCCTCGACGGGTGGGGCAGCGACGCCTGAGGATGCGACGGGGCAGAACTCACCGTCGCGCTGGGTGCACCGCACGCGACGAGCGCCGCGCAGCAGCACCCCGCGAAGATCGGACGCACCAGTCGCACCATGCAGCCAGTGTAGGCAGCCGCCGAAGTGGCGCCTGAGCAGGCCGACTCCCCGCAGCGTCAGGGCAGCGAACCGTTACAGCTGCAGCCCGGCGAACAGATCGTCGTGCGGCATCTCCGACGGCGGGAACGGCACGCCGGACGCGTAGACGTACGCCTCTCCGGCGCCATCCAGCTGGTTGACCATGCCGTGGAAGCGCCAGAACACGTCGTCCATATTCACCTGGCTCGGGTGTGAGCCGAGCGCCTTGCGGGTGACGTCGTAGAACTCGCCTATGGGTACCACGCAGACGATGTCACGCTCGGGTGGGCCGAAGGAATCCGGGTCGCGCTCGACACCGTCGAAAAGGTCGGGGAATTCCTTCTTGGCAAGCGGATACGCCGTCTTCCACATCATGGTGTTGTGGACGCTCCACACCATCCGCGACACCGTCCACGGCTCACCCAGATCGGGGCGATGCGCCGCGGTGCCTGCCAGCGCGACGGCATACGTCGCCACGCGGTGGGCCTGGATGTGGTCCGGGTGACCGTAGCCGCCGAACGGGTTGTAGGTGGAGACTACCTGGGGCTTGCGATCACGAATGATCTCGACGAGGAAGTTCGCCGCCTCGAGCAAATCCGCATGCCAGAAGGCATTGCTGGGGGAGATGTCGGGCACGATGACGGCGCCGTCGGGGGAGCGGTCCATGCCGGTGTCGTGGTAGCGGCCGGCTCCGCCGAGGAACACCTGGTCGGTGAGCCCCATGTGCGTCATTGCCTGTCCAAGTTCGGCGATGCGATGCTCGCCCAGTTCGGCCTCGGAGAGATGCTCCAGCTCGGGTACCAAGATCTCGCCGCGCTCGCCCAACGTACAGGTCACCAGCGTGACCTGCTCACCTGCGGCGCAGTAGCGCGCGATGGTAGCGGAGGACTGGCTGGACTCGTCGTCGGGGTGCGCGTGCACGAGAAGTAGGCGTCGATTCACGCATCGAATCATAGGCACGATGAGGGCGTACCCTCCAACCTCGTTCAAGTATTTGAGAAGGCTGGCGTCACGCTATTCCCAGATGTGCGCTCGCGCCCGGCAAGGTTGAACGTTTGGTTACAAACGTCCCAGCCCAGCCGCGCTGATGAGTGGGTTGAGGCAACTTGAGGCAAGATGGACAGCATGAACATTGTTCCTCTCGAACAGGATGGCTGGGCCGAGGCCACCTGGCCGCTCGGCGCTCACCCCCACGCCGACGGGGTCACCTTCGCGGTGCACGCCCCCGACGCCACCCGCATCCTCCTCGCAATCTTCGACGCCGCGATCGGCGCCGACCCGCTCGCCACCTACGACCTCGCCAAGTGCAGCGACGGCGTATGGCGCGGCAAGCTGCAGGGCCTCGATCTCGGCACCTTCTACGGGTTCCGCGCCTGGGGCACGAACTGGCCGTCCGTGGATGCATGGACGCCCGGCACGGCGGAGGGATTCGTCGCCGACCTGGACGAGAAGGGCAACCGCTTCAACCCCAACAAGCTGCTGTTCGACCCGTACGCCCGCGAGATCACTCACTCGGTGTACGCCGACGAGATCGCCGACCTCGGCTACGACGACGGCATGTTCGGCACGGGTGCCGACGACTACCACGGCGCCCCTCGTCGAGAATGGGACACCGCGAAGTACGCACCGAAGGGCGTCATCGTCGCGGAGCCTCCCGCGAAGAGCCGCAAGCCGCGCCTGCCTGAGGAAGATGCGCAGATCTACGAGGTGCAGGTAGAGCAGCTCTCCGGCCATGAGTCGACGGGAAGCCTGCGCGAACTGCTCGCCGACCAGCCGGGCTTCGAGGATGTCGTCGACATTCCCGAGGAATACCGCGGCACCTACAAGGGCGCGGGCATGATGGCTCCGTACCTCAAGGGTCTTGGCATCACGACGGTGGAGTTTCTGCCCATCCACGAGACGAATCACTCCGAATCGCGGCGCGAGGGCAAGTCGAACTCGTGGGGATACATGACGCTCGGTTTCTTCGCGCCCAACCGCCGCTACTCGTCGGATCAAACCCCCGGCGGCCCCACCCGCGAGTTCCGCGAAATGGTGGATGCCTTCCACGAGCACGGCATCGAGGTGTACCTCGATGTGGTGTACAACCACACCGCCGAGGGCGGTAACTGGTCTGGGGATGTGAACACGACGGGGTTCACGTCGCTGGGCGGTTTCGCGTGCAGCGAGTACTACTCCATGACGAACGACCTGCGGCTCGTCGACGGCGCCACCGGCACGTCAAACCAGCTCAACTACTCGTCGCAATCCGCCATTGACTTGGTGCTGGACTCGCTGCAGTACTGGACGGTCGACATGCACGTCGACGGGTTCCGCTTCGATCTCGCGACGGTGCTCGGCCGCAAACCTGCCGACGCCGACCCGGAGGATTGGGGCGCCCAGAAGCGCTTCTTCACCGACCACCCGCTGCTCACCCAGATCGCCGACTTCGCCGAACGCGAGCAGATCGAAGTGATCGCCGAGGCGTGGGACCTGTGGGGCTACGAGGTGGGCAACTTCCCGCGTGGCTGGGGCGAGTGGAATGGGCGCTACCGCGACGCCATCCGTCGCTTCACGAAGGGCGACGGCAACAACCGCGAGTTCCTCGAGATGATGAACGGCGACTACCACCACTTCCAAGACAACGGTGGCGCGCAGAAGACGGTGAACTTCATCACCGCCCACGACGGCTTCAACATGGCCGACCTCGTGAGCTACCAGGAGAAGCAAAACCACTGGGACTACCCCTTTGGCCCCTCCGACGGCGGCTCCGACAACAACCTTTCGTGGGATTCCGGCGGCTCGCACACGCTGCGCCGCCAGCGCCTGCGCAACCTGTGGACCATCTTGCTGTTCTCACGCGGCGTGCCGATGGTGGTGGCCGGCGACGAGTTCGGGCGCACCCAAAACGGCAACAACAACCCGTGGGCGCTGCACTCGCCGGCGATGTGGAACAACTACGCCATGATCCCGACGAACAAGCCCCAGCAGGTGCCGCTCGGCCACGGGTTCGACGTCGGCTACCACGACAACCTGGGAGAGTTCCAGACCGAGGAGAACATCAACGGCCTCTTCCGGTTCGCGCAGTTCGTGCTGGGGGTGCGCAAGCGCCACCAGGCGCTGCGCCAGCGCAACTGGGGCAACTTCGAGGTGGACGACGGCGACGTCACCTACCTCTGGCGCTCGCCCGATGGCGGGAAGCCTGAGGATTCCGCCCGTGCCGTCGCGCTCGGCATCAACGCCCCGGAGGAAGATTTCTACGTGATGGTCAACATGGAGAGCCACACCGTCGACTTCCAGGTACCGAAGGCGCGCGACGGGTGGCAGTGGCGCAGGCTCATCGACACCTCGTTGCAGTACGAACCGCAGTGGAACTTCTGGCAGGAAGGCACCGGCGACATCGTCGTCGGGGGTCAAGCGCTGCCGGCGTGGTCCGTCGCGGTGTGGCACGAGACGCAGAAGGATGCGCCCGGCGCGGAGGGGTGAGGGAAGGAGCCGTCGACGACGAAGGAGATTGGCCTTAGGGCGTGTTGCTAAAGGTTGTTCGGAGCCAGTCGAGGGTGGCGGCCAGGCAGATCGCGGCGTGGTAGTTTCGGGCGTACTTGTCTGAGCGCAACGCGATCCCGCGCCATTGTTTGAGTTTGTTG
>JAEZVO010000058.1 GCA_023443125.1 Actinomycetes bacterium | reverse complement strand
AGACAGCAACCTGTACACGCTGCCCGTCGCGCTGGCGCAGTTCAACAGCCAGCTGACAGTGCCGTTTAACTACCTGCTTGCCATGTCTGTGGTGTCGATGGTGCCGGTGATTATCGTGTTCCTCTTCCTGCAGAAGTACATCGTCGCGGGTATCGCAAATACCGGTATTAAGTGAGGACATCGTGGAGGACCTGAGCGGCATTACGAACGTGACAACCACCGACGGCCGCGTCGAGTTCACCGTCGAGGGCGGGTTCACATTGCGCGTGGAGGCGTACGGGCCGAGGCTGATGCGGGCGTGGGTGACCGATGGGGAGCCGACGGTGCCTCGTACCTGGTCGATTGGTCCGGCCGTCCTTCCCGACGGCACCCGCCCCGACGCGCCATTCGAGGGGTATCCGCGTTCGAACCCCGGCGGGCGAGACACCGCGCCTGTGGCGCTCGAGGAGCGCGACGGCGAGTGGATCGTCGACGCAGGCGAACTGCGCGCGGTGGTGCGCGGCGCGCCGCTGCGTATCGAATGGCAGCAGCGCATGGCCGACGCATGGGTCACCGTGCTGGCGGATCGCGACACGGGTGCCTACACCGTCGGAGCTTCATCGGGGCGGGTGACGCACTACCAGCAGCATCGCGAGGGCGACCGCTGCTTCGGGCTCGGGGAGAAGGCTGGCAGCTTCGAGCGCACCGGGCAGAAGTACGAGTTCCGGTGCCTGGACGCGCTCGGCTACGACGCGCTCGAGACCGATCCGCTGTACAAGCACTGGCCGTTCCTGATCGTGCGCACGGCCGCGGGGCCGTTCGTCGGAGTGTTTTGGGACAACACCGCGACGACGATGATGAACGTCGGTCGGGAGAAGGATAACTATCACCTGCCGTATCGCTCGTGGAGCGCCGAGGTGGGCGACATCGACTACTGGGTGCTCGCCGAAGACACGCCGCAGGCGCTCACCGCGGCGTTCACTGACCTCATCGGCGGCACGTCGTATCCGCCCACCTGGAGCCTTGGATACTCCGGCTCGACGATGCACTACACGGATGCCCCCAACGCCGCCGAGCAAGTGCTCGGCTTCCTCGACGAGTGCCGCGAGCACGACATCCCCGTCGATTTGTTCCAGCTCTCCAGCGGGTACACCACCATCGACGGCAAGCGCTACGTCTTCAACTGGAACCGCGACAAGTTCCCCGACCCCAAGGCATTCTCCGACGCGTTCCGCGCCGCCGGTGCGCACTTGGCCGCGAACATCAAGCCCGCACTGCTGCGCGATCACCCGCGCTACGCCGAGGTGCGCGACCTCGTGGTGCAGGGCCCTGACGGCCCCGACATGCAGATGTTCTGGGACGATTACGGCTCCAACCTCGACTTCACCAACCCCGCGACGATCGACTGGTGGCGACGGGGCGTGCGCGAACAGCTGCTGGAAATGGGGATTGAAGCCACCTGGAACGACAACAACGAGTTCGAGGTGTGGGACGAGCGCGCCACCTGCTTTGGGTTCGGCCAGGCCATTCCGATGCGCGCGATCCGCCCCGTGCACACCTTGCTGATGGTGCAATCCTCCGCCGCGGAGCAGCACGCATTCTCCCCTGACGAGCGCCAATACCTCATCACCCGCTCGGGACTGCCTGGTGTGCAGCGCTACGCGGAGACGTGGTCGGGCGATAACTACTCGTCGTGGCGAACCCTGCGCTACAACACGCTCATGGGGCTCGGCATGTCCGTCTCCGGAATGCTGCGCGTCGGCCACGACGTCGGCGGATTTGCCGGCAACAAGCCGTCGCCGGAGCTCTTCACTCGCTGGGTGCAAAACGGGGCACTCCACCCGCGGTTCACCATCCACTCTTGGCACGACGACGGCACCGTCAACGAGCCGTGGATGTACCCCGAACAACTGCCGGCTATCCGGAAGGCGATGCAGCTGCGCTACCGCCTCCTGCCCTACTTCGAGCATCTTTCGTGGCGGGCGCACGTCGCCAATGAACCGATCATCAAGCCGCTGGCTTGGGGTTTCCCCGGCGACGACGAGGCGTGGGGCGAGCATACCGACTTCCTGCTGGGCGACGAGCTGCTGGTGGCGAGCGTCGTCGACGAGGGCGAGACGCGGCACCGTGTCTACCTGCCCGACGGTGGGCTCGGCTGGTACGAGTTCGACCGCCCCGGCGAGTTCTTCGAGCCCGGGCAGTGGGTGGAACTCGACGCCCCGCTCGACCGCCTGCCCGTGCTGGTGCGCGCTGGCGGGGCGGTGCCCGTCGGGGATCGCATGGGGTACGTGTCGACGACGGCGGATACCTCGCGCGAGCTGCTGCTGTTCCCGGCACCGGGTGCGGCCACGACGCGCGGGCAGGTGTATGCCGACGACGGTCAGACTCATGCCTGGCGCGAGGGCGAGTATTGCCTTGTCGATTGGGAAATGACCTCGGATGCCACCACCGTGCGGGTGGTGCTGCGGACGTCGGGCACCTGGAAGCCGGCCTGGGGCGAGCTCCAGCCGGTGCTGCCGGCGTGGGAAACGCGCGAGCTCGTCATCGAGCGGGTGTGAGCACCAACGAAAAGTGACCGTTATCCTCCACACGCGGCATATTTGCCCCATTTGAGGCGAAAAGAATGCGCGTGTGGAGGATAACGGTCACTTTCTGGTGAGTCCCGGCAGTTGCAGCAGCAGGCGATCCTCGCGGGTGAGGTTGCGCACCTGCCGCACGATGCGGGGCTGGTACTCCGACGGGTATCCCCACGCCACCACGCCCAGCGCAACGATTGCGCCGATCGCCGTCTCTACCGCTCGAGCGACGAGCATCTCCCCGACGGGGTATGACGACGCGAGATGGGTCATCATCAACGCTACGGGCGTGATGAACAGCATGCCCATGCTGTAGTTGCGGGTGACGTACATCTCGCCCAGGAACTGCAGCACGATGATCCACACGATGAGCTGCCACGGCTCAGTCGGAAACGAGAGCAGAAACGCTGCGATGAGGATGCCGCCCAACGTGCCGACGATGCGGTGCACGGCGCGCATGAATCGGATGCTGCGGTGTGGAGAGACGAGCGGTGCCACCGACGCCACCATCGCCCAATACGGGTGCGACAGTACGGGCAGCGCGTCGATGGAGAGGATGCCGATGGTGCCCGCCAGGCACGGCGCGACGAAGAATCGCACGCCGTGTCCGATGAGGTGGCTCGGCTTGTAGTGCCTTGTCACCATGGGTGCGGAGTCGGGAAGCGACCCCTCACCGATGAGGTGCGCGAAGGCACCGAAGACGACGGAGACTCCGGCGGAGAGGAACGCGACGAGCATCGCCAGCAGCGGTGGGGCGCCGTCGTGCACACCGCCGACGGCGGCCGTCGCGAAGATGAAGAACACGGATCCGGCAGGGCGAAGGTTGAACCGGGCGGCGATCATGGCCGTCACGGCTGAGACGACGGAGCTCACGAGCATGATCGTCCACGAGTTCGCCTGGAGGGAGCCCATCGTGGCGCCGATACCGATACAGACGGTGATCATGGCGCCCGCGAACGACTGGCGTAGAAACCTGGATCGCCGCGATTCGTGGCGGGCATAGATGCCGGTGAACGAGCCGAACGTGGCGTAAATCGCCAAGTCAAGGCGGCCTAGGAGGAGCAAGGTGAGTAGGGGGAGCGCCACACCGACGGCGATACGGAACGCTGGGATGTGGTCGCGGCGCGACGGCGCCATCGTGAAAAACTCTCGTACCTTGCTCATCAAACGCATCACCCGCCGGTGAAGTGTACTCGCGTGTAAGGCTGAGCCCGAGCCGCGAGCGAGATGGCTGTGCTACGACGACAGCTCGGCGTAGGCGTCCGCGAGCGCCCGGGCGGAGCGGTCGACGACGTCCTTCCAGGCCACGGCAGCTTCGTCGGCGGCATCGGAGACGTGCTTGATCATGAGCAGCTCGACGCCCAATGCGCGGCAGGCGTGGGCGATGGCGAACCCCTCCATGTCCACGATCTGGCATCGGCGCAGCAGCTGGTCGCGAACGGGGCCACCCGCGACGAACGAGTCACCGGAGCCGAGCACGGGGCCGTCGCCGCCCAGCTCGATGCGGTCGTCAATGTGCAGCCCGGCGGCGCGCAGCTCGTCGGTATTGATGTCGCGATTAATCACGGCTGACGGGCGACAGATGCCGGTAATCGACGGGTCGAGGGCGCCCACTGAACCCAGGTTCACTACCCGCGACGGTCGATGCTCGAGGATGGCGCGGGTCGTCGCAACCGCTGCGGGGACCATGCCGATGCCGATGAGTTCGACGTGGACACTGCTCGGCAGGTGCGCGGCCTCTTGCGGTGCTGCGATAAGGACGAGGTCAGTCATGGCAGTTACTTTGCCAGACGAACAACGCCGCGCGGCGCCCTCCTTGTGCATGGCAAGGAGAGCGC
>JAEZVO010000080.1 GCA_023443125.1 Actinomycetes bacterium | reverse complement strand
CGTCGTCGATGAAGAAGATCTTCAAGGCGATGGAGATGATCGCGACCTCTCGCATCAACCGCGCCCGCCAGCGCTCGAACGCCGCAGGCCCCTACGCCAACGCGCTGACCCGCGCGGTCACCGCGGTGGCCTCGCAGTCCTCGATCAGCCACCCGCTGATCAACCGCGGCGGCGAGTCCCGCCGCTCGGCCGTCCTGGTGGTCACCAGCGACCGCGGCCTGGCCGGGTCCTACTCGGCCAACGTGCTCAAGAAGGCCGAGGGCCTGATCGAGCGGCTGCGCCGGGAGGGCCGCGAGGTCGAGCTCTTCCTGGTCGGCCGCAAGGCCCAGCAGTACTTCGAGTTCCGGGACAGGCCCTACGAGCAGCTGTGGACCGGCAACACGGACAACCCGGACGTGGAGACCGCGACCAGCATCCGCGACGCGCTCCTGAGCCGCTTCGACGTCCCCTACGAGGAGGGCGGGGTGGACGATATGCACGTCGTCTACACCGAGTTCCTCTCGATGGTCTCCCAGGAGCCGAAGATCCTGCGCATGCTCCCGCTGCAGGTCGTCGAGGCCCGTGACCTGGGCGAGGAGATCCTGCCCGGCACGGAGCTGGAGTCCGCCGACTACGAGAACGAGGCGCTCTTCGAGTTCGAGCCGAGTGCCGAGGACGTGCTGGACGCGCTGCTGCCCCGGTACGTCGCGACCCGGATCTACGCCTGCCTGCTCCAAGCGGCGGCGAGCGAGCTCGCCTCCCGCCAGCGCGCCATGAAGTCCGCGGGCGACAACGCGGACGACCTGGTCAAGAAGTACACCCGCCTGATGAACACCGCCCGCCAGGCGGAGATCACTCAGGAGCTCAGCGAGATCGTCGCAGGCGCGGATTCCCTCGCCTCCTAAACCACCTGTACGTTCACTTTCCATAAGAGGTAAGCGAAAATGACTGCCACCATCACCGACTCGGCCTCCGCGCCGACTCAGGGAGGCGTCGGGCGGATCGCCCGCGTCATCGGCCCTGTGGTCGACGTCGAGTTCCCGGCCAACCAGATCCCCGACATCTACAACGCGCTCACCGCCGAGCTGACCCTCGGCAACAAGACGCAGAAGATCACCTTCGAGACCGCGCTGCACCTCGGTGACAACCTGGTCCGGGCCATCTCGCTGCAGCAGACCGACGGCCTGGTGCGCGGCACCCCGGTGCAGGACACCGGCGCCTCGATCTCCGTCCCGGTGGGCGACGGCGTCAAAGGCCACATCTTCAACGTGCTGGGCAACTCGCTCGACGTCGACGACTCCGAGATCCAGGCCAGCGACTTCTGGCCGATCCACCGCAAGGCGCCGAACTTCGCCCAGCTCGAGGGCTCGACCCAGATGCTGGAGACCGGCATCAAGGTCATCGACCTGCTGACCCCGTACATCTCGGGCGGCAAGATCGGCCTGTTCGGCGGCGCCGGCGTGGGCAAGACCGTGCTCATCCAGGAGATGATCACCCGTGTGGCCCGCAACTTCGGCGGCACCTCCGTGTTCGCCGGCGTCGGCGAGCGCACCCGCGAGGGCAACGACCTCTGGGTCGAGATGGAGGAGGCGGGGGTCCTCAAGGACACCGCCCTGGTGTTCGGCCAGATGGACGAGCCCCCCGGAACGCGTCTGCGCGTGGCGCTGTCCGCGCTGACCATGGCGGAGTACTTCCGCGATGTGCAGAATCAGGACGTGCTGCTGTTCATCGACAACATCTTCCGCTTCACCCAGGCCGGCTCCGAGGTGTCGACGCTGCTCGGACGTATGCCGTCGGCGGTGGGCTACCAGCCCAACCTCGCGGACGAGATGGGGCAGCTGCAGGAGCGCATTACGTCGACCCGTGGTCACTCGATTACGTCGATGCAGGCCATTTACGTGCCAGCTGATGACTACACCGACCCGGCCCCGGCGACGACGTTCGCTCACCTGGACGCCACCACGGAGCTGTCGCGTGAGATCGCTTCGCGTGGTCTCTACCCGGCAGTGGATCCGCTGACGTCCTCGTCGCGCATCCTTGACCCGCAGTACGTGGGCCAGGAGCACTACGACACCGCCTCCCAAGTGAAGCAGATTCTGCAGCGCAACAAGGAACTGCAGGACATCATCGCCATCCTCGGTATCGACGAGCTGTCTGAGGAAGACAAGATCACGGTGAACCGTGCACGTCGCATCCAGCAGTTCCTCTCGCAGAACACCTACATGGCCGAGAAGTTCACGGGCATTGAGGGCTCGACGGTGCCACTCGCTGACACCATTGAGGGCTTCCAGATGATTTGCCGTGGCGACGTCGACCACGTGCCTGAGCAGGCGTTCTTCAACGTCGGTGGCATGGACATGGTGATGGAGAACTACGACAAGATGAAGAAGGACGCCTAATCGTGGCACGTCCTCCGCTGAAGCTTGAAGTAGTTTCCGCCAGCCGACGTGTCTGGTCCGGCGAGGCGGTGCAGGTGATTGTGCGCACCGTCGAAGGTGACATGGGCATCCTGCCCGGGCATGAGCCGGTGTTCGCGCTGCTCGTCCCTAGCAGAGTGCAGATTGTCACTGCCGATGGCAAGCAGGAAGCGCTGTACGTCGACGAAGGGTTCATCTCCTGTGCGGATGGGCGCGTGTCCATCCTCACCCAGACGGCGTCCTTGGGTGAAGAGATCTCGACTGGTGAGGCACAAAAGGAGCTGGATGAGCTCATGCTCAAGTACCAAGCGGGAGAGCAGAGCGACGCTGAGCGACATCGTATTCATATGTTGAAGGCGCAACTCGCTGCTGCCGAACAGTACGCGTCGAAATAGGAGCTGTAGTCAGCAACCAGGGCGGTCCCCACACCATGTGGGGGCTGCCCTGAGTCGATCAAGGAGGTGAGCGCACCGGTGTGGTGGAACATAGGGTGGGCAGTTTTGCTGCTTGTTGCGCTCATTCTCGTGCCCTTGGTCTTTCTCTACCTGCGGCGTCGCTGGCTCACCGGTCAAGGCGGTGCGTTCGATTGCGCGATGCGGCGTGTGGGCGAGGACCCGACGTTTCGCTGGCATCTGGGCATGGGGAGATACCGCGGAGAAGAGCTGCAATGGTTCCGCTCGTTCTCACTCTCGATGCGCCCCGCATTGCGACTGCGGAGAGGGCAGATTCACGCGAGCGCGGCGAGAGAACCCAGCCGCGCCGACTCGTTTCTGCTGTACGACGACTCATACGTACTCACTGTTCGCGACGGCGCGACCGGGCGCAGCTACTACTTCGGGGTAGAGCGCGACGTCGCCACCGCACTCATGAGCTGGATGGAAGCCGCCCCTCCGGGGCTGTACCCACCGTCGGGGCCAGCCACACCCGAGTAGATCCTGCGGGGTGTGTGGTTTCGATACGCGCCTACGGCGCTACTCAACCACCGTCGATACGCGCCAACGGCGCTACTCAACCACCGTCGATACGCGCCAACGGCGCTACTCAATCACCAGGATGGCGGGGTTTCGACACGCCCGCTGCGCGGGCTGTGGTGGTTGGGTTGGGCCTTCGGTGATTGAGTAGCGGCGAAGCCGCGTATCGAAAGCACCCTGGGCCTAGGACTGGGGCTTCTCTCTGTCTGTGCCGGGCACCCAGAGCGTCTCGTGGTCCGTCCCATTCGTCACACGAGACATCACGAACAGCAGGTCGGACAGCCGATTGAGGTACGTGACGGCGAGCGTGTTCACGCCGCCCTTGCCTTCTTCGTCGCTGGGCTTGGTGCCGTACGTCTCGACGCATGCCCAAGCGGTGCGCTCCGCACGACGCACCAAGGTGCGGGCGACATGCAATTGCGCACCGGCCGGAGTGCCGCCTGGCAAGATGAACGACCGCAGCACGGGCAGTCCTTCCTGCAGTTCGTCGCAGAATGCCTCGAGCCGGTCGATGGAGCTTTGGACGATGCGCAGCGGCTCCCATTTGGGGTGCTCGCTCAGCGGATTGGAGAGGTCTGCGCCGAGGTCGAACAGCTCGCTGCGCACCACGTCGAACATTTCTACGATGCGTTCAGGGAGCCCGAACGCGACGGCCAGCCCGATGGCGGAGTTCGCCTCATCCACCTGCCCGTAGGCTTCTACGCGCAGATCGGTTTTTCGCGCGACGGAGTTGTCGGTGAGGCGGGTTTCGCCGCCGTCGCCAGTACGAGTGTAAATCTTCGAGAGTGTGACCATGCTTGCCAGCCTAGTAGCGGATAGGCTGCCCTACGTGCGTAAATCTCAGGTGATCTTGGTGTCCGCGGCCGTCGCGCTCACGTTGTCGGCGTGTGCCGATGCGAACCAGTCTGCGTCCGCCCCGGGCGACGGGGAATCCGTCGGCACGGCAATGCAGTGCGAGTACCCCTCTGACCAGATGGAACCGGCTCGCCCTGTTGATCCGCCACCGGGCACGAACGTGCCGAATCAAGGCACCGTGAACGCGACGCTCCAGCTCACCGCCGGCGACGTCAACCTCACGCTCGACCGCGACAAGGCCCCCTGCACCGTCAACAGCTTCCTCTCACTCGCGGAACAGGAATACTTCGACGACACCGACTGCCACCGGCTCGTAGACCAGGGCATTTTCATCTTGCAATGCGGAGACCCAACCGCCACCGGTATGGGTGGGCCCGGTTACTCCTTCGCCGACGAGACCACCGATAACCTCACCTATACCTCGGGCGTGGTTGCCATGGCGAACCGTGGCCCAGACACCAACGGCTCACAATTCTTCCTCGTCTTCGACGACTCCGCACTGCCCCCCGACTACACCGTGTTCGCGACGATGGATGATGCTGGGCTCGAAGTGGTGCGAGGCATCGCCAGGGCAGGAACGGGCGATGCAGGCCCCGAGAAACCCAACGCCGAAGCGCACATCAAGAGCGTGACGTTGGGCTGATTAGTCGGACAGTTCGCTCAGGAAGAGGCGGAGCGTCTGCACGAACGTGTCTGGGTCGTCGGCATGCACCCAGTGGCCGGCCTGTTTCACCGTCATCATGCGCACAGCAGGAAACAGCTCGCGCATCACGGCGTGGTGGGATTCCTTGACGTAATCGGAACGCCCACCGGCTATCCACAACGTCGGGCCTTCGTAGCTCGACCCGGCCGCTGGTTTCCACCCGGCAACCGCATGGAGATTATCACCCAACAAGTCCAGGTTGGGGAGCCAACTCCACGCCCCGTCCTTGTGCTGCAAGTTCTGTAGCAGGAAGCGCCGGATATCGTCGTCGGGAATACGTTCGGCCAGCACCCGATCAGCCCAGCCGCGGCTCACAACGTCGTCCAACGGGAGGCTCTTCAACCCAGCCACCAGCGACGTGAAGTTCAGCGCCGAATCGTTGCGGGCAGGGGAGATGTCGACGACGACCAGCCCGGCGACTGCGTCGGGACGCTGCAGCGCGAAGCGCATCGCGATCTTTCCACCCATCGAATGCCCGACGATCACCACCGGGTGGTCAAAGGTATCGAGAATCCAATCGCCGACGATGTCCGCCATCTCGTCGTAATCGAACTCGACCGTCCAGGGGCTGTGGCCGTGGTTGGGCATGTCCAGTAGGTGCGAGGTGGCGATCGTCTCGAGCGATCGGGCGACGGTGAACCAGTTCTTGCCCTGACCGAATAGCCCATGCATGAAGACGACGTCGACGGGCCCGTCGCCGACAGTTCTTGCATAGAGGGTCATACGCGCTCCCAACAACTCGAGTGCCAGTGCCGTCGCACGTCCATGCCCGACTCCGCTCCCAGCGGGGGAGTCTCAGGCCAGACGACGACGTGTCCGAGCCCCGCACCAATCAACTGATTGCAGCCGGGGCAACGGTAGTCCTTAGAGGATTGCCCGGGACGGATCGTGCGGCTCAAGAAGGAGTTTCCGTCGACGACACGGCGCCGCACGTCTTGTCCGATACGCAGTGGGCGTGGCGAACGAAGGTGCTTCGACGGACGTTTGCGGCCCATCAGAACAACCGCTCGTCTGCGTTATCCAGCCCGCGCAGCGCGTCGTAGTCCACCAAAAGAGTCTCGATGCCACGATCATGGGCGAGCGTGCGGGCCTGGGGTTTGATCTGCTGTGCCGCAAAGACGCCGCGCACCGGCGCTATCTGCGGGTCTCGGTTCATCAGCTCGAGGTAGCGAGTGAGCTGCTCCACGCCGTCGATCTCGCCCCGACGCTTCACCTCAACGGCGACGTAGCGATGCTCCTCGTCTTTCAGCAGCAGATCAACCGGGCCGATCGGCGTCATGAACTCGCGCTGGACCAGACTCCAGCCCTCTCCAAACGTCGACGGATGCTCAGCCAACAGCGCTTGAAGGTGTGCTTCGACGCCATCCTTGATGAGCCCAGGGTCGATGCCGAGTTCGTGCGCCGTATCGAGGAACACCTCACCGATCTTGATGTGCAGGGTGTCGCCTTGGGCGGCGCGGACGATCCATTCCTCGGTGACGCCGAGTTCCTCAGCCGTCGTCGGCTCCGGATCCTGCACTGTGAGCGTGCACGGCGGGCTCATCCAGTTGAGCGGCTTGTATGCGCGGTCGTCGGCGTGGACGGACACCGAGCCATCGGCCTTGATGAGCAGGAGCCGCTTAGCCATGGGAAGGTGGGCGGTGAGGCGTCCGACGTAGTCGACCTGACACTGCGCAATCACCAATCTCACCCGTGCAACGCTACCAGCGTCGCGTGCACGGCCCCTAACTAGCGACGATCGAGCGCCGGCTTCACCACTTCCTTGAAGATGAGTATGAGCGCTGCGGCGGTCGGAATGGCCAGCAGTGCGCCGATGATGCCCAACAGAATGCCGCCAACAAGGGCAGAAAGGATGACGAGCACCCCGGGCACCTTGACCGTGTGATTCATCACGCGGGGATAGATCACGTAGGCATCAATCTGCTGATACAGCACAAAGAAGATGATGGCGGCGATGGCCGTCGTCGGGTTCACCGTGAACGCCACGAGCGTAATGATGACGGCGCCGGTGGGCGGGCCAATCACCGGGATGAAGCACAGGAGGCCATGCATAAACGCTAACGCGACGGCGTACTCACGCATGCCCGCGAAGTAGAGAAACACGAAGGCCGAGGTCGTGGCGAGCAGCACGACGATGATCATGCCCTGGATATAGCCGGCTACGCCGGCGAAGATCTGATTGGCGATGCGCTTGGCCGACGCACGCTTGCTCGCCGGGGCCAGGCTGTACACGAGCTGCTTGATCCTATCCAACGACCCGATGAAGTACAGCGTGAGCACCAGCGTGATGATGAGAGAGAACACGAAGTTCACCACGACCGCACCGGCGCCGAGCACGCCGTTGAAGACTTGATTGCCGATGTTGTTGGTTTGTAGCGCCGCTTGTGCCTTGTCGATGACGCCGTACTGCTCGTTGAGCTCACGGATCTGTTGGTTGGCGAGCAGGTTGTTCAGCATGCGTGGGAGGTTGCGCGCCAAGAGCGTCACCTGCTGAGTGAGCAGCGGCACCACAGCAACGATGCCGAGTGCGACGATGCCCAGTACGCCTATCGTCACCAGCGCCATCGCCACCATTTTGTGCATCTTGCGCTGCAGGAAGTTGATCAGCGGGCTTGCTCCCAGCGCTAGCACAAATGCCAGGACGGTGAGCACGACGATGTTCTGCACCGCGAGCACCGCCTGGCTGAGCGCGATAGCAACGAGCACCCCGAGGGCTCCGAAGAACCCCTTCGCGAAAGCACCCGACTGAGGGGCGTCGTGTGGCTCCTCGTCGGAGAGTTCCGGCAGCTCAGGTTCTTCCTCGACGGGCGCGGGTGCGAGGGCTGAAAGCACCTTCTTGAGCACCGACTTCCGCGGAGGCTTCGGTTCCCCGCTCATGCCTTCCTCGAGGAATCATCGTCGGCTACGTCCTCAGCGTCCACCGAATCCATCTCGTCTTCGGCGCTCTCCGCCTCAGCTTCGTCGTTCTCATCGTCATCCGCAGGGGACGCGTCTGGTTCCGTGAGGCTCGTTTCCTCCGTGGCCTCGGCATCGACCTCCTCCACAGGTGCGGCATCGGCGAGCCGGACTTCAGTCGTCGGTTCCTCCGGGCCAGCTTCTGGCAATGGCTCGGCTGGTGCCTCGACGATCTCGTCCAGCGTTGCTTCGGCGTCGCTGCTCGTAAACTCTTCATCGGCCTCGGCTGCCAACGCACGGAGGTTCGCGAGCTGTGCCACGGCGCTGCGCTTGCGCGCCTCGAGCACGCCGACCTCGCGCTGCAGTTCTTCCTTGCGCCATTCCACGCGTTCTTCGAGGTTCGTGAGGACTTCCTTCGCCCTATTACGCGCGTTTGCCATGATGGCTTCCGCCTCACGGTGCGCCGTCACGCGAATGTCTTCGGCATCCTCGAGTGCGGTCTGGCGAATCTCGGAGGCGTTGGTGCGGGCGGCGGCGACCTCGTCGGCTGCCTGCTTCGCTTCGGCTTCGTTGAGCGCAAGACGCTCGGAGATGGCTTTCGCAGCTGCCTCGGCGGCAGCGCTGGAGTCGGCAAGTGACTGCTCCGCCTCCTTGTGTGCACGCTCGCGGATTGCTGACGCGTCGCGTTCGCCCTCCACACGGAGACGCTGTGCCTCGACGCGACCCGCCTCGACGATGCCGCTCGCCTCCGAACGGGCGCCAGCGATGACGGTGTCGCGCTGGTACTCCGCGTCTTGGACGATCTTGGCGGCGCTGGCGCGTGCCTCGTCGAGCGCCTTCTGGCACGCGGCAGACTGCTCCGTGCGAAGGTCGCGCAGTGAGGCGATACCCGTCAAGCGGATGTCGTCAGCTTCCTGCTGCGCGGAGTCACGCAGCGAGCTGGCGGAACGCCGCGCCTCAGTGACGATGCGCTCAGCCTCGCGTTCAGAGTGATCGACGATGTCCTTGGCCTGCGCCTCCGCAGCACGCAATAGCCCCGTCGCGTGGGCACCGAGTTTCTCGAAATCCGTCTCGCCAACTTCGGCCCGGATGTAGGCCATCTCCCGCTGCAGTGAACGCAGGCGCTGCTTCAAGTCGCTGACTTGGTATTCGACTTCGCGCACATACGTGTCCACCGAATGGCGTTCGTAGCCGAGCACCGAGGTGGGGAAGCTGCCGGCCGCCGTCGCTTTGTCGTCGAAGAGGTTGAGGCCGGTCTCTTCCGATTCCAGGTCGCGGGATGGGTCCACCACGTGAGTCTCCTTACGCATCGTGTTGGCTGCAAGGACAGCTTATCTACCCCAATGCAAGAACAGAGGGTGGACACGTAGAGATGTCCACCCTCTGAACCGATGAATCGGTGAATTTACTTCTTCAGCTCCACGAGCTCGAGGAGCACGCCGCCGGCATCCTTAGGATGCACGAAGTTGATGCGGGAGTCCGCGGTGCCGCGCTTCGGCTCGGGGTAGAGCAGACGCACGCCGCGCTCCTTCAGCACCTCCATGACGTGGTCGATGTCCGCCACGCGGTAGGCGAGCTGCTGGAGGCCTGGGCCCTTCTTGTCGATGAACTTCGCGATGGTGGATTCCTCGTTCAGCGGAGCGAGCAGCTGAATCTTGGCGTTCTCTTCGCCCTGCGTGCCAGTACCAATCATGGCCTCGGCAACGCCTTGTTCCTCGTTCACTTCACGGTGGAGTTCACGCCAGCCGAACTTCTCGGCGTGGTATTTGATGGCCTCGTCCAGGTCGGGTACGGCGATGCCAACGTGATCGATGCAGATGAACAGATCTTGATTCTCCATGGCTCCAGCTTTCCACATAGGTGTAATTGATTGACGTCGGGGTCGGATAGTGCTGCCGGCGGTGAGCCGGGCTAGGCCAGGGCGCCGTCGACGATCTCCTTGGCGGCTGCTTGCACGTCGGCGAGGTGAGCCTCGTCCTTCAGCGACTCCGCATAGATCTTGTACTTGTCTTCGGTGCCCGACGGGCGCGCGGCGAACCACGCATGCTCGGTGGTGACCTTGATACCGCCGATCGCCGCGTCGTTGCCGGGGGCGTGGGACAACACGGCGGTGATCGGTTCACCAGCGAGCTCACCGACGGTGACGTCGTCGCGGCCCAGCTTCGCGAGGCGGGCTTTTTGCTCGCGGTTCGCTTCCGCGTCGACGCGCGCGTAGTACGACTTGCCGAACTCGCTCTCCAGCAGCGCGTAATGCTCGCTGGGAGTCTGCCCTGTCACCGCAATAATTTCCGATGCCAGCAGGCTCAAGAGGATGCCGTCTTTATCGGTTGTCCACGTCTTGCCCTGCTTGTCCAGGAACGACGCACCAGCCGACTCCTCGCCACCGAAGCCGATCTCGCCCGACATCAGGCCAGGAACGAACCACTTGAATCCGACGGGAACCTCGACGAGCGTACGCCCGAGCTTGCCCGCCACTTTGTCGATGAGTGACGAGCTCACCAAGGTCTTGCCGATACCAGCATCAGCGCTCCAGCCAGGACGGTGCGAGAACAGGTAATGGATGGCAACCGCGAGATACGCGTTGGGGTTCATCAGCCCGAAGTCAGGGGTGACGATGCCGTGACGGTCAGAGTCGGCGTCGTTACCGGTTGCGACGGAGAACTTGTCGCGCTGCTGCACAAGGGAGGCCATGGCGTTGGGGGAGGAGCAGTCCATGCGGATCTTGCCGTCGGTGTCGAGCGTCATGAAGCGCCACGTCGGGTCGACCGTCGGGTTCACTACCTCGATGGGCAGCCCCTGCTCAGCCAGGAACTGCCAATACTGCACCGACGCGCCGCCCATCGGGTCAGCCCCGTGGCGTAGGCCCGCAGCCTTGATCGCGTCGAAATCGATCGCCAGCGCTAGCTCCTCGCAGTACGGCGTGCGGTAGTCGTAACGCTGCACCTCCGCCTGCTCGTAGGGCACGCGCTTGATGCCGGAGGGCGCTGCCATGAGTTCATTAGCGCGCGCGGCGATGACCGACGTCGCGTCAGTGTCAGCGGGGCCGCCGTGCGGAGGGTTGTACTTGAACCCACCGTCGCGAGGCGGGTTGTGGGAGGGGGTCACGACGATGCCGTCGGCCTTCGCGTCGTGCTCGCGGTTGTAGCGAATGATGGCGCGGGACACCGCTGGCGTGGGTGTGTACTCGTCCTCGTGCTCGGCGAGCACCTCGACGCCGTTGGCGGCGAGCACTTCGATGGCGGTCTTCCATGCGGGCAGCGACAGCCCGTGGGTGTCCTTGCCGATGAAGAGCGGGCCAGTGACGTTCTGCGACGCACGGTACTCAACGATGGCCTGCGTCGTCGCCGCGATGTGCAGTTCGTTGAACTTCGTATCCAAGCTGGATCCGCGGTGGCCGGAGGTGCCGAACACCACCTGCTGATCGGGGTTTTCGGGGTCTGGGGTGAGGTCGTAGTATGCGCCCAGTAGCGCATCGACGTCGATGAGGTCGGATTCCTGGGCCACCTGGCCCGCGCGTTCATGTGCCATGGCCCAATCCTATGGCTGTTTGAAGAACTGCGAGCGGGCTAGGAATATAGAGACATGACTTCCGAGCAATTCAACCGTCCTGGCGCCGTCGATCTCTCCCAGCTGTCGCAATCGGCCGGCGCAGCCGTTGGCGGGAACTACGTCATGGCACTCACCGAGGCCGAGTTCGAGCAGGTGGCCGCCAAATCCGCGCAGCACCCCGTCGTGCTCGAGTTTTACTCGCCTCGCGACCCGAACGGCGAGGCGGTGTCCAAAGCACTCGCCGACGCCGTCAATGCAGAGGCTGGTCGCTTCCTGCTTGGGCGCGTCAACGTCGACGAGCAGCCCCGCATCGCCCAGGCGCTCGGTGTGCAGGCAGTACCGACGGTGGTCGCGCTCATCGCGGGCCAGATGGCGCCGTTGTTCCAGGGCACGAAGAGTGCGGAAGAGATCAAGGCCGTGTTGGCGCAGGTAGCGCAGGCAGCCGTCGCCAACGGCATGACCGGCCGCGCGGAACCCGTCGGGGGAGATGCTGCTTCCAACACCGATGAAGCACAGGCCGCGAACCCCAAGTTCGCTGCTGCCGATGCGGCGCTCGAGGCCGGGGACTACGCCAAGGCTGTCGAGGAGTTCGACAAGCTGCTGCAAGACACCCCAAACGACGTGGAAGTGATCGCAGGGCGTGCTCAGGCGAGCCTGCTCGAACGCTCGACGCACTTCGACCCGGCCCAGGTGGTGGCCAACGCCGAAAACGACGATGATCTGCAAGCGCAGCTGGAGGCAGCCGACCTCGAGGTGATCCAGGGCGCGAACGAGCAGGCTCTCGAACGACTCCTCGACTTCGCAGCGACGGCGTCAGCGGAAGACAAAGAGGCCGTGCGCGTGCGTGTGCTGGAGCTGTTCGAGGTGATCGGCCGAACGGACCCCGTCGTGCTGAAGGCCAGGCGACGGCTCGCGACCGTGCTGTTCTGAGCCTGCCCAGGGCTATGCACGGCCCTAGATGCGGCACCGCGCGGGGGTTTTCTATTCGAAGGCAGGGGGCCTGACCCCCTGCTTTTGGTAGCGTCACTGACGCTGCTCGAGCTCGAGCGTTGTCTGCGCAGTGGAGCGACGGACAGTTCACGGAGATCCCCGCCGAAGAGTTGAAGGTGACCGGCTACGACAAGTCGAAGCCCGGCACCCAGACCCTGACGGTCACGTGGACGAAGGACGGGAAGACGTTCAAGGCGACGTTCGACGTGGTCGTGAAGCCGCAACCAGAACGCGGTGGTCCCGTGCCGAATCCGGTAGACCCGGACGA
>JAEZVO010000073.1 GCA_023443125.1 Actinomycetes bacterium | reverse complement strand
GCCCGGAGGAGCACTATGTTCCTCCGGGCCTCCCGCTGTCTGCCCGCGCGGTGCGCGTCGGGTTTAGTCGCCGGCGAGTGTTGCGACCAGCACGGCCTTGATGGTGTGCATGCGGTTTTCGGCCTGGTCGAACACGATGCTCGCGTCGGACTCGAACACGTCGTGCGTGACCTCGACCCCCTCGAGGCCGAACTGCTCGTGGATGGAGCGTCCGACGGCGGTCTCGAGGTCGTGGAATGCCGGGAGGCAGTGCATGAACTTCACATCCGGATTGCCGGTGGCCTCCAGCACCTCGCGATTGACCTGGTAGGGGCGCAGCAGCTCGATCCGCTCCGCCCACACCTCCTTGGGCTCGCCGAGGGATACCCACACGTCGGTGTAGAGGAAATCGGCGCCCTGCACGCCGGCGGTGACGTCGTCGGTGATGGTGATCCGACCGCCGGTCTGCGTCGCGATCTCGCGGGCGCGAGTGACCACGTCGGGGGTGTTCTGCTGCGACGACGGCGCCACCATCCGCACATCCATGCCCATCATCGCGCCCGAAATGAGCAGTGAATTACCGACGTTGTTGCGGGCGTCGCCGAGGAATGCGAAGGCGGTGTCGCTCAGGGGTTTGGGTGAGTGCTCGCGCATGGTGAGTTGGTCAGCGAGCATCTGCGTGGGGTGCCAATCGTCGGTGAGGCCGTTGTAGACGGGCACTCCGGCGTGAGCGGCGAGCGTCTCGACGTCGCGCTGCGCGGAGCCGCGGAACTCGATGGCGTCGTACCATCTGCCGAGCACGCGCGCGGTGTCGGCGGCCGATTCTTTGTGCCCGATCTGCGAGCCCGCCGGGTCGAGGTAGGTGGTGTGCCCACCCTGGTCGGCCATGGCAACCTCGAAAGCGCAACGGGTACGCGTCGAGGTTTTCTCGAACAGCAGCGCGACGGACTTACCGACGAGTCGCTGCCGCTCTCGCCCATCGCGGCGTGCAGCTTTCAACTCGGCGGCGAGCTGCAGCAGATGGAGCCACTCGTCGGGCGTGAAGTCGAGTTCTTTCAGAAACGATCGGCCTTGTAGCGTCATGCTCGCCAGTCTTCCAGACCTAGGGACCCGACGCGGTAGACTTCCGCCATGCAGATCTTGGTGGTGGATGACGATCAGGCCGTCCGCGATTCCTTGGCGCGCTCACTTTCGTACACGGGCAGCGAAGTGCAGACCGCGTCGGACGGCATCGAGGCGCTCGCGAAGCTTGCCTCATACACTCCCGACGCCATCATTATGGACGTGATGATGCCGCGCCTCGACGGGCTCGAGGCGACGAAGATGCTGCGCGATTCCGGCAACGACGTCCCCATCCTCATCCTCACCGCCCGCGACGCCGTGGGTGACCGCGTCGACGGTCTCGATGCCGGCGCCGACGACTACATGGTCAAGCCATTCGCGCTCGACGAGCTCCTGGCCCGACTGCGTGCGCTGACCCGTCGCGCGAAGCCCCACGCGGAGACGGAATCGAGCACGCTGCAGTTCCAAGACCTGGTGCTCGACCCGCAGCACCGCGAGGTCACTCGCGCCGGCCAGCACATCTCGCTCACCCGCACCGAGTTCGCGCTGCTGAACGTGTTCATGGAACACCCCCGCAAGGTGCTTGAACGCAACACCCTCCTCAACGAGGTGTGGGGATTCGAGTTCCCCACCACCGCCAACTCCCTCGAGGTCTACATCGGCTATCTTCGCCGCAAGACGGAGATCAACGGCTTACCCCGACTCATCCACACCGTCCGCGGGATCGGGTATGTCCTGCGTGAAACTGCCCCGTGATCGGCAGTTGGTGGATTCAGCTTCGCCGTGAGATCGGCCGGCTCGTCTCGGGCCAGTCGTTGCAGTGGCGGCTCGCGGCGCTCACCGGGGCATCGGTGGCGGTGTCGGTCGTACTCGTGAGTGTCACCGGCTTCATGATCACCCGATGGTCACTCTTCGATCAGGTCGACCGCGACCTCACCCGTACAGCGCAGCAGGCGGCAAGCGTGCTCGCCTCTGACATGGACAACCTCGACGCGCTCACCCCGGAGGCGCTCGGCACGTCCGGCGGGTCGCTGCTATTGGTAGTGTCCGCCGATGGCACGCGCGAACAGCCGGCATCGCAAACTGTCGAGATTCCCCGAGACAACGCCGACGTCGCGATAGCCCGCCTCCAGGCAGACACCCACGAACGCACGGTGCTGGCTGGGGACACCGAGTATCGGGCCGTGACCGTACCATTTTCGGTCGCGACAGAGCGCACCGTGGAGTATTACTCCGTCACCTATGCGCGCCCGACGGAGACCGTGCGCAGCACCCTCCAGTCGCTGTGGCTCGTGATGCTCGTCACCGGTTCGCTCGGCATCCTCGCCACGACGGGAACCGCGTTCTGGGCGGCGCGCGCCGTGTTGGCGCCGGTCAGACGGTTGTCCAACGCAGTGAGGAACGTCACCCAAACCGACCAGCTGAACCCCATCCGTATCTACGGCCGCGACGACCTCGGAGAACTCACGCAGTCGTTCAACACGATGCTGAAGTCGTTGCAGCATTCGCGCGAGCAGCAGCGCCAGCTCATCGCCGACGCTGGGCATGAACTCCGTACGCCGCTCACGTCTATGCGCACCAACGTGGAGTTGCTCGTCGCGGATGAGCATTCCGGCATGCTTCCACCGGGAGCGAGGGGACAGATTCTGAACGACGTCGCAGCGCAGCTCGGCGAGTTCAGTGCGCTGGTGGGCGACCTCGTCGCGCTCACCCGCGACGACGGCAACCAGCGCCCACACGAACCCATCATGCTCGTCGACGTGGTGCACTCCTCCGTGCAACGCGCTCAGCGTCGGGGCCCGGGCATGGTGTTCGACGTGAACACCGACCACTCGGAGGTCATGGGCGACGCATCGACCCTCGAGCGCGCCATCACCAATCTGCTCGACAACGCCGTGAAGTTCTCGCCCAACGGCGGCACCATCCATGTGCGGCTCAGCGACGGTGTGCTCACTGTGATCGACCAGGGCCCGGGCATTGCGGAGGAGGACCTCCCGCACATCTTCGACCGCTTCTACCGCTCCGACCGCTCGCGCAACACCCCCGGCACCGGGCTCGGGCTCTCCATCGTCGCGCACACCGTCGAGGAGCACGGCGGCACCATCAAAGCCGCCAACCACCCGGATGGCGGCGCCGAGTTCACACTCAAGCTCCCGCTCCTCGAAGCATCGGAGCCGGAGCAGCCCTCCCTCGACGAGTAGGGCCCAAGGCCCGTCTTAAGACGCCACACCACCCCGGCCATCGAGTAGCGCCGCCCCACACCCGATCATCGAGTAGCGCCGCTTCCTCCGATCGTCGAGTAGGCCCGAAGGGCCGTATCGAGACGCACAGTGGTGGGGTTTCGATACGCCGCCTTCGGCGGCTACTCAACCATTCGGGAACGGCGGGCTTCGACACGCCCGCTTCGCTTGCCACTCAATCGTCGGACAGCACGAGCAGCTCCAACGGCTGCGCCTTGACCCTCAGCTCGCCTGCACTGTCGGGATGGAGAGACAGGTCGACTATCCCTGTCAGCTCTTTCGGACCGCGTTCGCCGTCCTCGATGGGTCTGGTGGAGACGTGGTGCCAGATGTGCTCATCCACGACGAGTCTGGTGACGCCCTCACACCTCGCCGGCTCCTTGGCCGCAGCCTGCCGGAGCGGCATGATCGTGTCCCACACCGTGCGCCAGCCGCAACCAAGCTGCCGTCGGACACCGTCCACCCACAACCGAGACCACACTCAACTGCGCAGAGCCCCCATGAGTGTCGGCGAACTCGCGGTGGCCACCAATTAACGCCGACGGATACAGGCCGGGGTTGGACGTGTCGTCGGGGATGCTCGTACGGATAAGGATGGCGTCGAGTTGTCCGGGTGTGAGCGGGAGAACTCGACGCTGAAGGATCTCCAGGGGTAATGCCTCGCGACAGCCCCGGCTCAGATAGGGGTGCCGCCGAGGTGGAACCGAACGTCGGGCTTGCCTGGTGTGCCGAGGGTCCAGTGCTCACCGGGCATCACCAGGTGCCACGGCATCGGCCGCCCAGCCGTCTCCCAGATCCGGTCGACGATGTCGGGGTCGAGGGCGCTTTGTGGCTGCCGGGCTGAGGGCTCCTCGTCTTGGCAACCAGTGGTGAGCGCCGGGGCACGGTGGCTGAGAATGATCGTCGGGTAGCAGGGCTTGCCGGTGAACGTTGTGCCCGATGCGCTGGCGAGAGCAAGCCGGATGCGAGGCCCATCCGATTCGAGCTCGACATCGGCGACATCGTCGTCGGGGGCGAGTGTGCGCAGGAGTGAGGATGCGCGTCTCATGAGCTCCCCGGGCGTGGTGCCAGCGAGGGGCTGGATGGGCTCACCGTCGACGTAATCGGCGACGAACTCATCCCCGCAGCGGGTGATGACCTGTGCATGATGGTGAGGCAGAGCGACGAACAGCACTGTGACAGGGCTGTCACACGTCGTCGCGGAGTGGGCTGCGCTGAACAGGGCATCGTCAACATCGTCAACCGGCACCGTGAAACTGGCGGCAGTGGCGTTGGTACTCGGCTCGGGAAGGGTTTCGATCTCGCCGCCGTTGGTGCGGCTGACCTCGACGAGCTGGTCCTCGACACGGAACGCCGCTCGCACGGCGCGGTCAGGCTGCTCATCGGCCACGACGACGCGGTGTACAGCGTCGGAACCCACGTGCTGGGCCATCATCTGCAGGGTTTCACTGACCGTGGGCGATGGCTCATCCCCGGTCTGGCAGGCCGCCAGCGCCAACATGGCCAGGGCAGGAAGAAAGCGTCGGACGTGGGTCATGCGGCAACTCTATCCGTGCGTTGGATCGACCATAACGCCGACAGCAGGGCCGATCCACACCTCGCGAGCGCACTCAAAGTGGGCTCGAGGACTGAAATCATCAGTGGTCGAGCTCTCCCAAAGATCCGGCGGTGATAGCCGGCCACTTTGTCACTTGCGCGTTATCGCAAATGCCGACAATGAGGTCCGTGACAGCCTGATCAGCCAGCTCTTCCAGCTTCTGCTTGTGTTCGTCGACGGTTTTCTTCTCGTGCTCCATCAATTCGTTGTACAGCATCTGCACGGGGGACGTCCAGGACAACTGATCGAAACCCAAGATCTGTGTGCCCCATCTCTGGGTCGACTCCACGCGAGCCTCGTAGGCATTGCAGAAGGCCTGCATCAGCTCGTTGGTATCGTTCGCGAGGGCAACGTTTGCAGTTTGAAGTGAGTCTGAGCTCTCCCTAAGTCTGGTGAATGTGCTCGACTGCTCATGGACGGTCTGATGATAGGCATCGGCGCCAGCGCCTACCCACGGCCCATTCTCCGTACGGCCGCCGGTGTCGGTGGCTCCTCGAATATTGTTCATCATCGTCTGCGCAGCATTTTCGCCGCGATTGGCCATCTCGCTGACATCTTCCAGGATGGCATTGTGGGTGCCAAGAACCTCGGGGATTTTTGCCATCGCCTCGGTGTCGTCCTTGGTCAAAGCGAACAGTGTATCCGTAATATTTTCACTGTCTCGGTGGATGTCGATAACAGAACGAACGGGACCACTCCGTGTCTTCCGCACCTTCTCAATCACGGCGTTGTTGATGTCGAAACCTTTCCAGAAGCTCCACCATTCAACATTTACGCGCTGCATGCGGTTGAACCGATGTTGCGGAACCCCCTCGCCGACTTGCGGATCCCAGCAGTCATCTTTGTCTTGATTGATCCACTCCAAGGTAGCCGGTTTTCCGGAGACTTGATCCCTGACCAGCAGGTACCATGTATAGCCCATAAGGCCCTCGTAGTGGTTATGTAGATCGAACATCATGGACGAGACCTTGTCCGCGGCGTCACGGATCTCCTGCCCCATCTTTTGCAGTTCATCGCTGGTCGTCGTCACATCTGCTCCAGTGTGAACCCAACAAGCGACGATCCGCGCTCAGCGATGGAGTAGCCGACCGCGCAGGTTTCGATACGCCGCCTCCGGCGGCTACTCAACCACCGGTGGACGGGGCGCCTCGCTCCACCCGACCATCGAGTAGGGCCGCAGGCCCGTATCGAGATGCAGTGACGGGTTTCGACACACCCGCTGGGCGGGCGGCTCAACCACCGGTGGTTGGTGCGCACCTCGTCTCACCCGACCATCGAGTAGGCGACGCAGTCGCCGTATCGAGATGCGGTGTGGTTTCGATACGCCGCCTTCGGCGGCTACTCAACCACCCGGGCGGCGGCGCCGAGTTCACGATGAAGCTCCCTCGACGATGAGGTAGGGGCCACAACTAACCCGATATCCACACGCGTTTGCTGAAATGGGCGTTTTCGGGCGTTTCGAAGCAACGCGTGTGGATATCGGGTTAGCTCCCGGCTCGGAGAGGGCTTCGGCCCGCGCTCGCCCGGACAATCGGGTAGCGCAGGGTCAGTCCAGGTTGACGCCCAGGCGCTCGAAGGCGTCCTGAAACACGGTCACTCCTTCCAACCCCGGGAACTTCGCGACGCGGTGATCCAGGTTCTCGATGATCTTGCGCTGCCCTTCGAACAGCGTCCCCATCACCGCGCGCACTTCGTCGTCATCCATGATGCTCGTACCCACTGGCTTCCACGCCTTCGTGAGGGTCAGTTTGACGAGCTGCTTCGCCCTGTCCGATTCCTCCATCTTCTTGATCGCCTGTGTGGTGTAGAAGGCGACGTGGCGAGTTTCCTGCTGCGCGATGCGCATGAGCAGCGGGCCAAGCGTCGGGTGATCGGTCATCTCGGCCATCCGACGGTACGCTGCGACGGCGGAGAGCTCGTTCGTCGCGCCCCACGACATGTGCACCGGGACGAAGTCGTCGCCGATGAGACTCGTTGGCCACGACTGCTTCAGCGGACCCAACGCATCTTGCCACCCAAGCTTCACACGCTTGGCCTTCACCTCGTCGTAGTCGACGATGATGCCGTGCTCGCGTAACACCGCGGCCAGCGCTTCGCCGTGCCAGAATTCCTCCCGGTTCCACATCGTCATAAACCCTGCGGCTTCGGGCTTTTTCCTCGACGGTGACACCAGCAGATCTCTCAGGTAGCACGACGTGTGGTACTCCACGTCGCACATGTACCGGATGACGCGCAGCATGGATGCATCGAGGGGTTGGCGCTTGAACGTCGTGAAGTCGAGGTCGTCGAATTGGACGGCAACGGATGTCTCGGTGAACTTTTCGAAGTCGAATGTCATGTCACTTGCCTCGGTGTTGGAGCAGACAAAGGGCGCGGGTCATGGGGAGCGGATTGCCTGGCAGCAGTTGGCCGATGGCCTCGTCAGAGGACTGCACGTCGAGCCTGGATTCCGGGGTGCGGAAGATGCTTCGGATGGCGCGGCGCTCGTCGGGGTCGGGCATGCCGTCGGGGCGCATGGGCACCCAGCGCCACAGGTGGAGCTGGGCGCTGCGCAGCTCCGGGGTGGAGCGACGGATGCGGGCCGCGGCTTCTTGCTGGAAGAAGTCGACGAAGTCCGCGCGGCGCAGCAATATCTGGCGGAAGACGGCGGCGACGGGTGCGTCGACGTGCGGGGTGAGCGCACGATAGGCAGCCGCCATGGCCCCTTCGTGGACAGCCATGCGGGCCATGTGGCCGGCGGACATCGGTTCGCGGACGACAAGCGTCGAGAGGCTGGCGACGGTAGGAAGCAGATAGTCGACGTAGATGCTGTGCGCGGCGCCTACCAGCTGGAATCCCGGCATAGCCGGGCCGGGGCAGCCGTCAGCTTGGAGTACATCGGAAAGAGCCTTGGCAATCCAGTAGCGTTCGTAGGCCCAGGTAGCGAGGAATGCGGTGATCCGGGCTTCGCGTCCCATCCACGACGAGAGCATGGCGCGCATATCACCGATTGCCGAGGCTTCGACGCGCCACAGATACTCGAGGTCTTGATGCAAGACGGGATCCAGGCGCAGCTCGCCGACGTCGACGTTGATCTTCGGTCTGGCGCGCTTCGTGTATGCAGCAACGTCGAAATCCGTAGTTAAGACGCGCATCGACGCGTCGAAATGCAAGCGCCCATTCTGGTCCAGGTTTTCCACAGGGTTTTCCACACGTTGTGCACAACTCACATGGATGTAATTTTCCGACGGTTCCCCCGCCGGGCAACCCTGTCCGGAACCAGACAGACTATTGAAACCCCTAGTCAGATAGGGATGTCCCAGGCTGATTCCGTCGCATTGGCGCCAATCGGAGCAGCAGGCCGACGTCGTGCCCCAGCTGGCTCCTTAGGATCGATCACGCGTCCGGACAACAGAATTTGGGGCCCTGCCCCGACTCCCTGCAACCACCTCTGAGTAAGGAATCCGCGTGAAAACTACACGAACTCGAGTGGCGTCCGCCATCGTGGCAGCCCTGGCGATCGTCGCCTCCATCATCGCCACACCCGGCATGGCACAGGCCGCTGATAACAACAAGGTGGCCTTCGACTACTTCGTGAACAAGGGCCTGACCAAGGAGCAGGCCGCTGGCATCCTCGGCAACCTCATGCAAGAAGCCGGCGACCCCATCAACCCCCGCGCTACCCAGTCGCCTGGCCCCGGCCGCGGCATCGCGCAGTGGAGCGTCGGTGAGCGCTGGGACGTCCTGCAACAGTTCGCCGCCAACCAGGGGCGCGACCCCTGGTCACTCGACCTCCAGCTCGATTTCATCTGGCATGAATTCGAGACCACCGAATCCTTCGCATTCCAGCATCTGAAAGGAACGAACACCGTCGTCGACGCCACCCTCTCCTTCAGCGGCAAGTTCGAGCGCTGCGGAGACTGCCACAATGACACCCGCATCGCCTACGCCCAGCGCATCTACGACACCTACGCCGGCGGCGGCGCCCCTGCTCCTGAACCCGACCCCGACCCTGCACCGCAGCCAGGTGCCGCGCAGGGCTCGACCACGGACTTCGTGAACCTCCGCACTGCCCCGAACCTGGGCGGCAACGTGCTCACCTCGATCCCTGGCGGCGTCACCCTCGGCATCCAGTGCCAGGTGCGCGGCGACAACATCAGTGGCACGTACAACTCCGACTGGTGGGCCAAGGTGACCTACAACGGCCACACGGGCTACGCGTCGCGGGCCTACATCCGGGTTGGCCTCGACCAGCCGGCCGTACCGGCCTGCTAAGCACCCACACACGCGAGGGCCGCACACCGACGTGGACGTGCGGCCCTCAACTGTGCCCAGGGGCACCAGCGATGGGTCAGTCGTTGCGACGCTCACTCATCGCGAGCAGACGGTGGTACAGCGGGTGGCTCGCCAGCAGCGACGCGGCCGCCAAGAGGAGCCCAACAATCAACACAGTACCGATGAGGAGCATGCCGGAGTCATTCTCAACGCCCATCTTCGTCGCGAAGTTGTAAATCGGGAGCGCCATCGCCATGCCGAGCCCAGCACCCAGCACCACACCGAGCGCCAGCGGCGCGAACGTTTCCAGCCACATCGTCTTGAGGCTGAACGCCGACGGGGCGCCCATCCGCTGCAGCGCCTGCGACTGCTCGGCGCGCTCGATCGTCGCGGAGGCCTGCGTGATGAGCATCGACGTGGCAGTCAGCACAAACCCCACAGCCAGCGTGATGATGACGCCCTTGGTGAAGTCGAGCTGCGACTCCTCGACGAAGGTGCGGGTCGCAGAACCTTTCTCCCCCTCAGGGTCGAGCTGGAACGGCATCAGAGCCATGAACCCACCGATGAACGACAGCAGCGCCACCCCGGCGACACGACGCCACGTGGCGCCAGGGTCTGCGGCGATGCGGCGAGCCGCCCACTTCGACGACGGCCACGGCAGCTTCGCCCACAGCTTGGCTTCGACCTGCAGAATCCAAGGTGCCACGAGGTTGATGCCCAGCACGACGGCGAGGATGGCCGCTGCGAACATCATGGCCGGCCCCACCTGTCCACTCGGGGTGAAAGTCCTCGTCACCGCGCCGCCGACGCCCAGCAGCACCACGAACACGATGGCTCGAATCCACGAGAGCGCAGGTTTATTCGCGCGGCGTGACACTCCCAGCGGGGAGATCCGAACCTGTCGCAGCCCTCGCCAAGCAGCGAACAGGCCTACGAGCAGGAGGGCGAGGAGCACCGTCGCGAACAGCCACGCCGACAGCAGCATCTCGTCGAACGAAAGCGGGACGGCCTGCATCGTCAGGTTGCCCCACAGCGGCAACGTCGCAACGTAGATCACGGAGCCCAGCACGGCGCCGATGATGGCCTGAATGGTGGCGTCCAGCAGCGACATCTTCACCACCTCACCGCTGCTCAGCCCCATGAGGCGCAGCACGGCGAGACGACGCTCGCGGCCCCGCGCGCCCAGCACGGCCGCGCCGGCGGCGAGGTTGACCGTCGCGGGAATCAGGAGGGCACACGCGATACAAGCGAGCACAACGTAGAACCCGAGCACGGTACCGAAGGTTGCGTCCTCTGCCAGCACCTCGGCGTGGAGCCCCGTCGGGTGCTGCGAACGATTCCAAAACGCCCACGTGCCGCCCGCGACGGTGAGCGCCAGCGCCGCGGCAATGGTGTACGCCAGGATGCCGGCGAGGTAGAGCAGGCCCTCGCCCTCGCGCGTGCGGAACCGAGCGGCGGTGAGCTGGATGGTGAGCGACGCCAACCCCATGGCTGGCTTGTTCTTGTTCTGAGCGGAGGTGGGTTGAGCGGGAGCGACAGACATCACACGGTCTCCTTTCGGGCGTTGAGCGGGCTGTCGGCGTGGACCAAGCCGTCGCGGATCTCCACGAGCCTGGAGCACCAGCGGGCGACGCCGAGATCGTGCGTGACAAGCACCAACGCGGCCCCACTCATCGATACCGACGTGGTGAGCAGCTGCATCATCTCGTGCCCGGTGGCCTGGTCGAGCGCGCCGGAGGGCTCGTCGGCGAACACCACGGCGGGCTTCCCGACGAGGGCGCGGGCAATCGCGACCCGCTGGGCCTGGCCACCCGACATTTCTGCCGGTCGGCGGTTGCGTAGCTCGCCCAAACCGAGCTGGTTGAGCACCTCGTCGGCGGCATGCAGGGCCTTGCCGGCGCGGGTGCCGGTGAGCATGAGGGGCAGCGCGACGTTCTCGCGGGCCGGCAGCTCGGGGATGAGCTGACCGTCTTGAAAGACGAACCCGAAGTCGTGCAGGCGGATGTGAGAACGCTCCTTGTCAGGCAGCGCTGACAGCGGCTTCCCCGCGAACTGCACCTCGCCCGCGTCGGGGACAAGCACGCCGGACAGGCAGTGCAGCAGGGTGGATTTTCCGGAACCCGACGGGCCCATGATGGCGACGGTTTCTCCCGCGCCGATAGTGAGGCTGATGCCGGCGAGCGCCTGCACCTGGCCAAAACGCTTGACGATGTCGGTGGTTGTGAGCAGTGGTTGGTTCATGTTCACCAGTTCATCGTGCCAAAGCCCCATGCACCATGGCCTGGGATTCCGTCTTTGAGGTAGTGCTGGCACTACTCCCATCCCCCGAAGCAGCGGATAGATTGGGGGCGTGGTTTGGCCATTTCGGGCGCGAGGGACGCGTCGCGCCCAGTCGCATGAGGAACGCGCCGCGCGCACCATCCGGGAGCTCACGGAGTCGCGGCGGGTCATCGTCGACGCCTACGAGGTGGAGCGGCGCCGGATCGAGCGCGACCTCCACGACGGCGCCCAGCAGTACCTCGTCGCCGCAAAGATGCAGCTGGGCGAGGCGCAGCTCTCCCCCACACTCGCCGACGACCCCGCCCTCGCCGCACTGCTTCGCGACGCGCAGGCCACGCTGCAGCAAGGCCTCGACTCGCTCCGTGCGACGGTGCGCGGCATCCACCCACAGGCGCTCGTCGAGCTCGGGTTAGAGGCGGCGCTCATCGACGTCGCGAATGCCACCAGCGATGATGTGCGCATCATCTGCCCCAATCCGCTGCCGGAGCTGCCCGAGGGCGTGCTTGCCGCCGCGTACTTCTTCGCCGTCGAAGCCATCACCAACGCGCGGAAATACGCACCTGACAAGCCCATGAACGTACTCCTCACGGCAGGATCAACGCTGCGGATCTCCGTCGTCGACCAAGGCCCAGGCGGCGCCACGTTCGTCGACGGGCACGGCCTGGCCGGCATGCGCGAGCGCCTCGCCGCGTTCGGCGGATCACTCACCCTCTCGAGCCCCGACGGCGGCCCCACCCAGGTAGCCGCCTCCATTCCCTTGCTGCTCCAGCGCGGCGAGGGCGGGCTCGCCGCTCATGTCGCCGCTCACTCCGAGAAGGACCTCCCATGATGAAACTCGTACTCGCCGACGATTCCGCCCTGCTGCGTGAGGGGCTCGCTGGGCTCCTGGAACGCCAGGGGTTCGAGATCGTCGCGCATGAGGCAGACGCCGAGGGCCTCGTCGCACGCGTCGACGCGTTCGCCGACGCCGGCGAGTTGCCCGACGGCATCATCACCGACGTGCGCATGCCACCCACGATGACCAACGACGGGCTCACCGCGGCCCTGGAGTTGAAGCAGCGCTACCCCAAGCTTTCGGTGATGGTGCTGAGCCAGTACGTCTCGCCCGCCTACGCCCAGCAGCTGTTCGCCCTCGACGGGCCAGCCGACGGTGGCGGCACGGCGTACCTGCTGAAGGACCGCATCTCCGAGGTGGCGGACTTCCTGGGGCAGCTGCAGGTGGTGCTCTCAGGTGGCGTCGCCATCGACCCCGAGGTTGCCCGGGCGATGATGCGCGCGACGAAGTCCGGGCTCGGCACGCTCACCTCCCGGGAGCTCGAGGTGCTGGAGCTCATGGCGCGCGGGCTTGCGAACAGTGAGATCGCGGAACGGCTCTTCATCTCCGGCGCCGCCGTCGCGAAGCACGTGTCGTCGATTTTTCTGAAGCTCGGCCTGAGCCCGTCGGAGGAGAACCGCCGCGTGCGAGCCATTCTCGCCTATCTCGGCGATCGCGCGCAGCCCTGACACCGAGGCACCAGCCGACAAACTGCAAAACTCGCCATCAGTGCGGCCCCTCCCCGCTCAATCGCGCGTGAGGCCTTCAACTGTTGGCGAGTTTTGCAGTTTCGTGCCGGCTGACCGAGGCGTTCACTGGCCGCACGTGGCGAAGAACTCCGCCATCACGCGCAGCGACTGCTCCGCCTGGTCGAGCATCCGGGTGTGCTGCAGGAACGTGTGAATCACCCCGTCGACCACCACCAGCTCGTGCCCCTCACCGGGCAGGAGCTGCGCGAGGGCGCGGGAGTCGTCGAGGAGGGGGTCGATCGACGTCGCGAGGACGTGACAAGGGGGAATACCCGTCAGGTTGGCGGCGAGCACGTCGTAGTAGGGGCTGCCGAGATCGTCGACGTCGATGTAGTGCCCCTGCCAGGAGGCCATCGCGTCGGGGGTCATGCCGTCCCACCAGCCGCCGAGCGTGCGCCGCGACACCGAGTCGCGCAGCCCGTAGCCGCCGTAGGCCAGCAGCAGGCAGCGGATTCCCGACGCGTCCCCCACCTCGTCGCGCAGCCATAGCCAGGTGGCGACGGCGAGCGTCGCCCCCGCAGAATCCCCGGCGAGGGTGATGTCTGCACCGTCGACGCCCCACTCGTCGGCATGAGCGCGGATGTGCCGCACCACGGCCACGCACTCCTCCACCGGCTGCGGGAAGCGCGCCTCGGGCGCGAGCGTGTAGTCGACGGACACCACCGTCGCCTGGGCGAGTCGGGCGAGGGTGCGGGTGAGGCGCTCGTGCGTCTCGGGAGACCCGACGATGTACCCGCCCCCGTGGATCCACACGATGACCGGCGCTCCGGGGTCACCGCCGCGGGCCACAGTCGCGCGCACGGCACCCCACCGCGTCGGCACTCGGCGCTCATCGACCGGCAGCGCCGGCCCGCCCTCGTTCCACCACTGAGCCTCCGCCTCATACCGCGCGCGCACCGCGGCCATGGAGGTATCCGACGAGCGCACTTCCAGCTCGGCGATCTTCCGCAGCACGGCGGTCTGCTGGGCGCTCCACCGCGACGGGACGTCGCTCACGGCGTGTGGAGCTCCTCGTCAGGGGCGACGATGGACATCTTCCTCGCGGCGTAGTCGACGTGGACGTCGACCCGCTGATCAGCGGTGGAGATGGAGTAGTCGAGCACGCCGTCGGCCTTGTAGGTGACGGCGAGCTGACCCGTCGAAAGCCAGGCGTGCCGACGGCGGAAGCCGATGAGCTGCTGGTACCACCGGTGCAGCTGGGCCCCCAGCGTGGAGAGCTCCGACGGTGACTCGGGCAACGGTTGGCGGATGTCGGTGTCGCCGCCCTCGGCCTCGCGCTTGATGCCGGTGAAGCCCTGCTCGTCGCCGTAGTAGATGGATGGGAGCCCGGGCACGGTGAGCAGCACGCCCGCGGCCAGCGCCGCGCCGTCGGCCCCGACGGAGGAGGCGACGCGGGTGACGTCGTGGTTTCCGACGAACGTCTGTGGCAGGAAGTGGCGGCAGAACTCGACGTGGCGCTCCAGCGCGTGCGCGAGTTCCCACGGGTTGCTGTCGTTGATGGAGCTCCAAATGGCCTTCCACAGCTCGTACTGGGTGACGGTGTCGACGCCGGAGGCCTCCACAAACTTCGGGTAGTCGCCGTGGATGACCTCGCCCAGGAATACCGCGTCGGGGAACTCCTCTCGCACGCGCCCAATGACGCTCGACCAGAACTGCGGCGACACCGAGTAGGCGACGTCGAGCCGCCAGCCGGTGATGCCCTTGCGCAGCCAGTGCAGCATCACGTCGCCGACGAACTGCTGCACGTCGGCGTTGGTGTGCTGGAGTTCGACGAGGTCGAAGTTGCCTTCCCAGCCGAGCGGATGTCCGTCCACCCAGCGCACCATGTCGGGGCGCTCGGTGATGAACTTGTGGCTGTAGGCGACGTGGTTGAACACGCCGTCGAGGATGAGCTGGACGCCGCGTTCCTTGCACGCCGCGACGAGCCGGTCGAAGTCGGCTTCCGTGCCGAGGCGGGCGTCGATACGAAAGTGGTCGAGGGTGTCGTAGCCGTGGCTGACGGAGTCGAAGATGGGCCCGAGCAGCAGGCCGTTACAGCCCAGCTCCAGGGCGTAGTCCAACCAGGGCTCAAACTTCGTGTGCTCACGCGCAGGCGCGTCGGCTGCGGCGTGCGTGGGCGCGCCCAGTGCGCCGAGCGGATACACGTGCCACCAGATGGCATGGCTGAGGTCGGTCATCACGTTCCCTTCAGAATTGCCATCCATCCTAGCGATGAGGGTGTTACTCGTCTTTGACTTGCCAGCCATGCTCCGCGAGCGCATGCTGAGTGAGCTCGTCGCCTCGACACGCATCGTGGTCCATCAGCTCCTCATGCAGCGACGCCAGCGCCCACAGCATGTCTGCCGGGATAGCCCCCGGCTCGTTCGCCGCCTCGGCAAGCGCGATGCGATACGCCTCCCCGACGCACCCCGTCGCCGTGAGGGGGTAGGTGAGGTGGGCGTCGTCGGGTGTTGCATACGGTTCGTCAGGGCACGGCAGCAGCATGGCGTAGCTGTTGAGCTCTGTGATGGATACGTGGTGACGCACGACGGGGTGGAGGTGCTCGTCGGCAGACGCTAACAGCGAGGCGCGGCGGAGCATGAGGAACATGTCGATGAATTGCTGCACGGTGGTCCTTTCGAAGTGGTGTACCAGGGTTATAGGCAACTCGCACCCCTCCACGCCCGTTTTCCACAGGACAAATTTCTGCCCTCCCGCACCATGCAGCGCATCAGTGGAACGATAGGCGCATGGATTTCCTGCGTGCTTTGTGGTTTGAAATAGGTATCACGCCAGCGCAGGCGCTCGGCGTCATCATTTCCGCGACGGTGATGTACCTCACCTTCACCGCTGTGCTGCGGGTGTGGGGACAGCGGTTGTACGCCAACCGCACCGGCACCGGGCTCGCGGTGGTGCTCGTGCTGGGTGCGGTGGTGGGTCGTTCGATGCTCGGCCCCAACGTGACGGTGCTCGGCGGGCTGATCGCGCTCGCCATGCTCGTCCTTCTCGAGTCGTTCTTCGGGGCCGGCCGACGAGCCGGGCTGTTCGGATACCGTCGCGCCATCGTGATCTACGCCAACCAGGAGCTCGACGAGCGCGCCATCCGTCGCTACCACGTCAACCAGCGCACGCTGTGGGCGCGCCTGCGCCAATCCGGCATCACCAATCTGGGGCACGTGCGCGCGCTCATTTTGGAAACCGACGGCTCCATCACCGTCCTGCGCCACGGCGTCGAGCTCGACTCGCGCCTGCTCACCAACGTGCGCGGCGCCGAGAAGCTCCTGCGCTAGGTGCGCCGTCGGCACACAATCCCACGCCGCTTGACACAAACAATCCTTTATATAAACTACTGCTTATGAGCAACGGGGTATTCCACGACACGGACGGCGTGGTCACGCTGTTTCGTGCCTTGGCCCACCCCGCTCGAGCCACCATTGTTCATCGACTCACCCAAGGCCCCGCCGACGTCACAGAGCTCACCGAGCTGCTGGACGTCTCTCAGCCACTCGCTTCCCACCACCTCCGCACCCTCCGGGATGCCCACCTGGTGGAAGGAACGAAGGATGGCCGACGGACGGTGTACCGGCTCATCGACGAGCACGTGGCTCACATCTTCCTCGACGCCCACAACCACATGAAGGAGCACAACAATGACTGCAACCACTGAGCACCGCACCCACGACGACCACACCCACCGCCACGCCGCCGACTGCGGCCACCCCACTCGCGAGCACGACGGCCACGTCGACTACATTCACGACGGCCACGCGCACCGCGAGCACGATGGGCACTACGACGAATGCAACACCTGCGGCTGCACAAACTGCACCTGCACCACCTGCGCCGACTGCAAGTGCGACGAGTGCACCTGCAGCAACTGCACCCACTAGGCCTGAGCCTGCCCGCCCGCGCGGCGCTCTCCTTGCCATGCACAAGGAG
>JAEZVO010000085.1 GCA_023443125.1 Actinomycetes bacterium | reverse complement strand
TGCCCCAGAACCCACGCCGACACATCGGCTAAATGCCACACCCGGCAGTATCGAGAACAGCCAAACGCGAGCCCCAGAACACCACCATCATGACTGTATCGAGACGCAGGGACGGTTTCGATACGCGCCTACGGCGCTACTCAACCACCGGGACCGACGCCCCGGCCCACCCGACCGTCGAGTAGGCGCGAAGCGCCGTATCGAGACGCAGCGACGCGGTTTCGATACGCGCCTACGGCGCTACTCAACCACCGGTACCGACGCCCCGGCCCACCCGACCGTCGAGTAGGCCCGAAGGGCCGTATCGAGACGCAGCAACGCGGTTTCGATACGCCACTTCGTGGCTACTCAACCACCGGGACCAGCGCGGTTTCGATACGCGAGCTCCGCTCGCTACTCAACCGCCGGGGATAGCGCTACTCAACCACCGTTGCCCAAATCAGACCAGGGTCTGATGCGGCGTCGCGGCTCGCCTCGTAGGCTGACACCATGCTGAGCCGTGTCCGTACCGTCGACGTGGTACTCGCGCTCTGCCAATTCGCGCTGGGGATCATCCCCTGGGTATCGGCGCCGTCGTATGACCGCACCCTGTGGCTGCCATTCTTCGCCTTGCTCTACGCAGGGCTCATCCTCATCCGCCGCACCGCACCTGCACCGTCGGCTGCCGCAATCTACGCGCTCTCGCTCGCCCAGGTGATACTGGGCATCGAGCCGGGCCCGATGAACCTCGTCGTGCTGCTGTCCCTGTACTCTGTCACCGCCCACGGCCCCACATGGGCCAACCGGCTAGGGCTCGCGGGAGGCGGCGTCGGCGCCTTCATCTTTGCTGTACTGGTCAGCGGTGACGGCCCCAGCAACGTGTTGGTCTACTTCCTGCCCACGCTCTTCGCCGTCGGTGTGGCGTGGGCACTCGGGCTCGCGCGGCGAAGCCGAATCACGCAGCAGCGTGCCGACGAGGCACGGATCGCCGCTTTGGAGGCAGCCAAAAGCACCGACGCCGAACTCGCCGTCGCCGCGGAACGCTCGCGGATCGCCCGCGAGATGCACGACGTCGTCGCCCACTCGCTGGCCGTCATCATCGCCCAAGCCGACGGCGGCCGATACGCGGCAGCCACCAACCCGGAACAGGCCACGAAATCGCTGGAGACGATCGCCGAGATCGGACGCGACGCGCTCGCCGACATCCGTCGCATCCTCGGCGTGCTCCGCACCGCCGACGCCGACGTCGCCATCGTCACGCCTCAACCCACAGCCGACGACCTCGCCGACGTGATCGCCCGCGTCAAAGACACCGGCGCCAACGTGGCATACACCACGATGGGCACGCCGCGCCCGCTGCTGCCCGGCATGAACGTCACCCTGCAGCGCGTGTGCCAGGAAGCCCTCACCAACGCACTGAAGCACGCAGGTCCAGGAGCGAAGATGTCCGTCATGCTTCGCTACACCGACGCCGACGTCACCCTCCAGGTGGACGACGACGGTCGCGGTGCAGCGGCCTTCTCCGACGGCGCCGGCAGTGGGATCGTCGGGATGCGCGAACGCGCCGCCCTGTTCGGCGGCACCCTGCACGCCGGCCCCAAAGCCACTGGCGGCTTCCGCGTCAAACTCACCCTCCCCCTCGCCCCCGACCACGCTCAGGAGACCGCATGATCCGCGTCGCACTCGTCGATGACCAACAACTCGTCCGCGCCGGGTTCGCCATGGTGATCGACTCCCAACCCGACCTCGAAGTGGTGCTGCAATGCAGCGACGGTGGCGAAGCCGTCGCGGAAGTCCCGACGGCGAACGTCGACGTCGTGCTCATGGATGTGCGCATGCCTGGGGTCGACGGCATCACCGCCACCGAACAGCTCGCCGCCGGCCCCGACGCGACGCCGAAGATCATCATCCTCACCACGTTCGACCTCGACGAGTACGTGATGCGCGCCATCAAGGCGGGCGCGTCGGGGTTCCTCCTGAAAGACACCCCGCCCGAGGCCATGCTGGACGCCATCCGCACCGTCCATGCGGGCGACGCGGTGATGGCGCCGTCGTCGACGAAACGCCTGCTCGATCACCTCGTCGGCATGCTCCCCGACGAGGAACGCACCACCCCCGCTGCCCTCGACGTGCTCACCGACCGAGAACGCGAGGTGCTCGTGCTGATGGCCCGTGGGCTCAGCAACCAAGAAATCGCCGCCGAGTTGTACGTCGCGGAAGCCACGGTGAAGACGCATGTCGGACGGATTCTGATGAAGCTCGACGCCCGCGACCGCGTGCAGGCCGTCGTCGTGGCGTACGAGACTGGGCTGGTCACACCTGGGCACTAGCGACGGTGGTCTGAGCGCCGTCAGCCTCCAGGATGACGCGCAAGACCATCCTCCGGGTTGACGCGTTCCGCGCGGCGGATGCGTAGCGTTCGTAGCGTCACCCAAGTTTGGAAAGCGAGTGCACCATGCAAGAGTCATTCGAGGAGCTGCGCGACGTCGCAGCGGCCGCACGCGATCTGAAGAAGATCTACGGCGAAGGCAACGCCCAGGTTCAGGCGCTGGCCGGCGTCGATGTGCAGTTCCGACGTGGCGAGTTCGCTGCGATCATGGGGCCGTCGGGCTCCGGCAAATCGACGCTCATGCACATGCTCGCCGGCCTCGATCGCCCCAGTTCCGGTCTCGTGTGGCTGGCGGGCAAATGGATCACCAGCCTGAAAGATAACGACGTCACACTCCTGCGCCGCGACCGCGTCGGTTTCGTGTTCCAGGGGTTCAACCTGCTGCCGATGTACACCGCGAAGCAGAACATCCTGCTGCCTTTCGAGCTCGCTGGCACCAAGCCCGACGACGCGTGGTTCACCACCGTCGTAGATTTGCTGCATCTCGGCGATCGCCTGGATCACCTGCCGTCAGAACTCTCCGGCGGACAGCAGCAGCGCGTCGCCGTGGCGCGCGCGCTCATCACCAAGCCGGACGTGATTTTCGCCGACGAACCCACAGGCAACCTGGACTCGCGCGCGGGCGGTCAAGTGCTCTCGTTCCTGCGCACGAGCGTGCGCGAGCTGGGGCAAACCGTCATCATGGTCACCCACGACGCGGTCGCCGCCGCGCACGCGAGCCGCGTCCTTCTCCTTGCCGACGGGCGCATCGCCGGCGAGATCCAAGACCCGACTCCAGAATCGGTCTCCACCAGCCTCGATCTCCTTCGCACCGACGAGGTGGCATGATGTGGCACTTCGCAATCACGCAGATGCGTTCGTCGGTCGGCAAGCTCGTGTTGGCGGGCATCGCCATCGTGCTCGGCACGGGCTTCGTCTCGGCGACGCTGCTCGGCACCAGCGTCATGAAAGCGACCGCGGAAGCCGTAGCCACAGCTGATTTGAACGGGGCTAACGTCGTCGCCAAGGAAGTCAACGTCACCGACGTGCAACTCGCCGCCGTGCGCAACACCCCTGGCGTGAAGACCGTCGACTACCGGATCAGTGAGGGCGTTCCCGTGGGGAACGCGACGTCGACATACTTCCTGACGTTGCAGTCGCTGCCGACGGTGGGCGACGCACCTAAAGCCGCGGAAGGCACGACCCCGAAGGCTTCCGGCGAGCTGATGATCGCGCCTGATCTCGCCAAGTCGCTGCACGTGAAGGTTGGCGACACGCTCCAATGGTCTGCGACGGATGACAAGGGCGGGGAGTTCAAGATCGTCGGAGTCACCAAACCAGGCATGTCGTTGTTCAGCACTGCGCCATCGTGGGCAACAGAGGAAACGGTGCGTCAGGTACGTGCCATATACGGAGAACCATCGAACGAGCGGGACACGCTCCTCGTCTACACCGACGGCTCCCATAACCCGAGCGATGTGGCGGCCGACATTGCGAAGACGATCCCGTACCCCGTGCGCACCGCGCAGGAGATCGTCGACCAGCAGGTTGAAGACTTGGTCGGTAATGCGAACTTCTTCGTCTTCCTGGGGCTCGCGTTCGCAGCCGTTGCGGTGGGTGTGGCCGCCATGGTGATCGCCAACACGTTCGAGGTGCTCGTCGCGCAACGCACGAAAGCACTTGCCCTGCTGCGCTGCGGTGGCGCGACGAAGGCGCAGATCCGACGCTCGGTGCTGATCGAGGCCGCGGTGCTGGGCGTCGTCGCGTCGGTCGTTGGCATTGCGCTCGGCCACGCGCTCGGCTACACCGGTCTCTGGTGGGTGTCGACGCAGTCCGCCGGCGCAGCAAAGCTCGGCAGCATGGAAGTGAATCTCCCCGCGCTCCTCGTGCCGCTCGTGGTGGGCCTGGTGGTGACCGTGCTCGCGGCACTCGGCCCAGCTCGGGCCGCCACGCGGGTGAGCCCCGTTGCGGCGCTGCGTCCGACGACGGTCGACCCTGTCCGCACAAAGGGCGTGCTACGCAAGGTGGTAGGGCTCACGCTGCTCATCCTCGGCGCTGTGATGCTGTTCTTCCCCACCGCCATGGTGTACGGCTACCGTGCCGACGATGATCTCAGTGGGCTCAGCGATCTGCTCGGTGTTCTGCTGCTCATGGGCGTGGCCGGCGGGCTGCTGCTCGTCGCAGGGTTCCTGGTGATGGCCGTGTACATGGTGCCGCAGATGGTGGCGGTGCTCGGCTGGCTGGCGGCGCTCGTCGTGCCGAGGAAATCGAAGGCGACGGTGCGGCTGGCCACCGCGAACGCCACGCGGAATCCTCGTCGCACGGCGGCTACCACGTCGGCGCTCGTGATTGGCGTGGGCCTGGTGACGCTGATGGCGACGGGTGCGGCCTCGGGGCGCGCCACAATCGAGAATTCGCTCGACGGGTTCTTCCCCACCGAGATGGTGGTCGGTGTCAACGGCACCGAGGCGTTCTCCAACGACCTGGTGAAGGCCGTCGAAGCCGTGGACGGCGTCGAGCATGTCGCCCGCGCGTGGATGGCCTTCGACGCCGACGGCAACCAAGTGTTGATCGCGAAGCGCGACGATGTGTTGGCCACGGTGAAAACCTCGGACTACACGCTGCAACCCGGGCGCGTCGGTGTGAATCCACGGCCGTTCCCTGAGGGAGTTCCCGGCGAGCTGACGCTCAGTTTCCAGACGCCATCGGGAGAAGAGGCGAAGCCCATCACGCTGCCCACCCAGACCCTGAAGAAACGCTCGGTAGCGATGGTGGTGGAGCCCGAAACCATCGAGCGCTCCGGGGTGCAGCTCGGCCAGCCGACGCTGCTCCTGCTGAACGTCGACGACGAGCAGGTGGACGACGTCGTGCCCGACGTGCAGCAGGTGGTCTCCGAGCACGCCGGCGATTCGGCGCCCTCCGTGTCGGCGCCACTGCAGGAGCGCCAGCGCATGACCCGAGTGATCGATGCGGTGGTTGCCGTGATGATTGGCCTGCTTGCGGTGGCCGTGGTAATTGCCCTTGTCGGCGTGGCAAACACGCTCACGCTGTCGGTGATTGAACGGCGACGCGAGCACGGCATGCTGCGTTCCGTCGGCGTCACGGGACGTCAGCTGCGCGGCATGCTGGCGGCCGAGGGCGTGCTCATCTCTGTGGCCGGTGCTGCGATCGGCATCTTACTCGGGGTGCTGACAGGCTTCGCGGGGGCGACGATCCTGCTCGGCAGTGCGGACAGCTTTGTGTTCGCCCTCGACTGGCGCGTATTGCTCGGCACGTTGGCCGTCGCGGTGGTAGCTGGGCTCATCGCCTCCGTCATGCCGTCACGCTCGGCGGCGCGGGTACCCGTCGTGGTGGCGCTGGCCGCGGAGTAGGCCTGGCCGGCCCCCTTAGGTGGCAGATTGGCGCCCGTAGGTGGGCGCTGATCTGCCACCTTGTGCGTATGTGACGGGCATGAAGCCTGCAACGGCACCCTCAGCGAGCGACGAGGTTGCGGAACTCGCCGCCCGTGGCGAGCACGCGGAGCTGGTGGGTGACCAACTCGTCGGCACCAATCGGGCGGCCGCCCGCAGCGTGCGGGGAGATGAGCAGGTCCGGGGCCTCCCACAGCGGCGAGTCCTCCGGCAGGGGCTCGTGCCACATCACGTCGATTGCCGCGCCCGCGATCGTCCCGCACTCCAGCGCCTGCACCAGCGCGTCTTCGTCGACGGTGCGCCCGCGCCCGACATTCACGACGTAGGCGTGCTCAGGCAGCTGGGCCAGGCGCTCGGCGTTCAGTGCGTTCGTGGTGTGCTCAGTGTCGGGGAGGATCATGATGAGCACGTCTGTGCGGGCGAGTTCGTCGTCGAGATGCGCCTCGTCGACGACGGGGAACCCGCCGCGCTCCCCCGCCGAGCGGGCCGCGCCGACGACGTTGGCGCCCAGGGTTTGCAGCACCGGGGCGAGGCGTTGCGCGATCGACCCGAACCCCCAGATGAGCACGTTGGCGCCGATCAGCGTGGTTACGGGCTTCGTCGCGAGCTCCTGGCGGCCGCTGATCTCCCACGTCCAGGTGTGTGTAGCCTTGTTGGCGACGAGTTTGGGCACCTTGCGCACGAGCGCCAAGGTGAGCGCGACGGTGTGCTCAGTCACGGTGCGATCGTGCAGGCCCGCGCCCCCGCAGAGCACCGCGTCGTCGTTGAATCCCGCCGCGAGGATGGCGTCGGTGCCCGCCATGAGCGTCTGCACCAGCTTCAGCTTGGGCAACTGCGACGCGATCTCCTTCAGCTTCGCGGGCTTGTTACCCCACACGACGAGCACCTCGGCGTCGCGATGTTCGTCGGGGATGTCTGCCTTGATGTCGTACACGACCTGTTCGTCGTCGGTGTCGAGGGTCAGGGGGAACGAGTTGGGCACGAGGATCTTCATGCATCCACAGTAGTCCACGCTACCCTTCCTTCATGCCCGGATACCTCATGTTGCTCGCGCCCTCCGCCAACCGCGTCTACGCCGGATCCGCGCCGCAGCTCGCCGTCGCAGAACTCAAAGCCACCTGCCCAGGCGCATCCGACGTCGAATCCGTCGAGCTCGCCGGCGTGCCTTACCTGGCGTTCACCGCCGACGAGGGGGCGCTCGATGTGGTGGCCCGCCAGTCGGGATGCTTCGCGTTGTTCGAGCATGTGGGCGGGTTGCTGCGGCCCGTGGAGCTGCCGGAGGTGTTCCGCTTTCCCGACGATCTCGTCACCATCCCGAAGTATCAGGGCAAGACGAACGAGCAGTTCACGCAGCTGTTGCTGAACGTCACGCTGGGCGCGGTGACGCGCGAGGCTGACGGCCGTCGCCAGGTGCTCGACCCGATGGCTGGGCGCGGCACTACGCTGTCTACCGCCCTGCGGCAGGGCCACGACGCGTACGGCGTCGAGCTGGATGACAAGGCGTTCGAGGCGGCCGCAGCGTTTTGGAAGACCTATTTCCGTCGCAAGCACATGAAGCATACCGCCGACGTCACGCCGGTAAAACGCAACGGCCGCGCGGTGGGGCGTCGGCTGGATCTGCGCGTCGACGGACTCACCGCCACCATGTTCACCGGCGACGCCCGCGACTCGGCGCAGCTCTTCGGCAAGAAGCGCTTCGACGCGGTGGTCACCGATGCGCCCTACGGCGTGGCGCATGGCGCGACGAGCGACTCCGGCCGCCACCGCTCACCCGCCGAGCTGCTCGCCGAGGCCATCCCCGTGTGGGCGGGGCAGCTGAAGCACGGCGGCGCGCTCGGCGTCGCGTGGAACACGTTCGGACTCTCCCGCGACGACCTGGCTGCGATATGCGAGAGCGCCGGGCTGGTTCCCGTCGACCGGGAATTCACCCACCGGGTTGACGCGTCTATCAAGCGTGACGTGCTCGTCGCCCACAAGCCCTGACTGCTGGGCGACTGCGCTGCGGCGGTGTGGTTTCGATACGCCGCCTTCGGCGGCTACTCAACCACCGATAGACGGCGCCCCACCGACCGTCGAGCCACCACAACCCCGACCGTCGAGCCACCACAACCCCGACCGTCGAGTAGGCGCGAAGCGCCGATGGTCTTATGGTTTGTCAAGCCATGTTTGGAGGTCGTGTTTGAGGGTTGGGTAGAGGTTTCTGCAGATGTGGCGTTTGAGTGCGCGGATGGCTTCTGGCTTGGACTTTCCTTCGGTTTGT
>JAEZVO010000086.1 GCA_023443125.1 Actinomycetes bacterium | reverse complement strand
GCAAGCCCGCCACCAGACGCTTCGAGGGCCCCAAGGTGACCTTCCACCACCACGACATCGTCGGAGCGAAGATGGCGAAGAAGCGCCTGCGCGCGCTGAACTACCCGAGCGCGGTGACGCAGTCGGTATGCAAGCTGATCGAACTGCACCTGCGCTTCCATGGCTACGCCGAGGGGGCGTGGACGGACGCGGCCGTGCGACGCTACGTCCGCGACGCCGGCGACGAACTCGAGCACCTCCACATCCTCACCCGCGCCGACTGCACAACCCGCAACAAGAACAAGGCCACGAAGCTCCTCCTCGACTGGTGGGCCGAGCAGCACTGAGCGTTCAACTGCAAAACTCGCCAACAGTCACGTGCCTCACGCGTGATTGAGCGGGGAGCGACGCAACTGTTGGCGAGTTTTGCAGTTTCTCAGCGCCCCACCTGTGCGGAGGCTGTTACTCCAGCGACCCGATGCGCGGTCCGGACGTGGCGATGCAGCTGAACCGCCGCTCGCCGGCCTCGAACTTCTCCGGGCTGGGTGGGAGCACGTCGATCTTGAGACGCCCGAGCGGCACCTCGGTGAACTCCTCGAGTGCATCCCTCGTGCACGCCTTCTTGAACTCGGAACTCTCCCGCACGTCCTCGGGAGCAGGCGACTGAGCTTCGTCGGAAAGCTTCCCGGTGGCGAAGGTTTGCCAGTGATGCTGCTCTTCACAACGTCGTTCCTCCGCGACGACGCCGCCGTCGACCTCGTGAAGCTCGCCAAAACATGCCCCGACGGCGGGCGCCACCCAGGTGACATCCGCAGGCGGCTTGCCTTGTGTGCCGGGCGCTTCCTCGCCACCGATCCTGATCCAGTTTGTCGCAAGCCCGACGCCCGCGAGCACCACGAGCACCGTGACGAGCGACGTCGCGACGATCGGCCACACCCACGGGTTGCGCCGCGGTGGCGGCTCGGCAGGCGCCATGCTGATATGCGCCGTCGAGTTGACGTCGGTGCGCAGCTCAGGCGCGATCTGGGTGACGTCGGTGTGCATCTGCACATCACGCCCCGGTCCGAGTCGGCCGCGCAGGGCAACGAGCTGGGCACGCAGTTCCGCAGCGCTCGGGCGGGAGTCGGGGTCGTAGCTGGTGGCGTGCCAGATGGCTTGCATCAGCGGCTGGGCGTACGGGATGTGCGTGGGCGCGGGCAGCGGGGAGTCGAGATGCTGGATGATCTCCGCGACGGTCATCGCGCTGCCGTCGGGATTGCGTCGCGGTGCGCGCCCGGTGAGCACGGTGTAGAAGGTGGCGCCGAGGCTCCAGATGTCTGCGGCTTTACTCGGCACGGCGCGCTCGAACGTCTCCGGCGAGGCGTAGGCGGGGGTGAGCGCCTCGAGGGTGACGGAGAACTCGTCGCCCGGATTGGGGAGCGCGGCCAGACCGAAATCGCCCAGGCGCGGGGTGCCGTAGGAGTCGATCAGGATGTTGGCGGGCTTGAGGTCGCGGTGCAAGATGCCGTGCTCGTGGGCGGCGGCGAGCGCCTCGGTAATCGCGATGGCAAGCTCATTCACGTCAGCCGGGCGCAACGGGCCATGCTTCTTCACGAGTTTCGCGACCGAGCCGCCGTCGCAGAGCTCCATGACGAGGTAGGGCCGGTTGTCCTCCGTGGTACCCGCGTCGATGAGGCTCACCACGTGTGGATGCGACGAGATGAGCGACGCCGCAGTGGCCTCGCGGAAGAACCGTCGGGCGTTGCGGGAGTCGTCGACCACCCGCTGGTCGATCTTGATGGCCACTTCTCGGTCGAGCGATTCTTGGCGGGCGCGGTACACCGTCGCGAATCCGCCCTTGCCGAGCACAGGCCCGAGGACGTAACCGGGCACGATCGAGTGCTGATTCGACGTCGTCATGCCCCTCCTTCTCCTCGTGCGGCCACACTCATCATTCCATGCCTCGGGGGCCAAGCAGTTCGCCGCGAGCGGTGGTGCGAGCGCACTCTTCACCGTCACGCGTCTACGATGGAACGGTGACCCGCACCCAATCCACGCTCTGCGTTCTGTTGGTGCTGGCCCTGGCGCTCGTCGGGATCAGCCCGGCACGCGCCGACGACGCACCCACCGTGCAGGTTGTGGTGACGTCGGTATCTCCGGAGCGCATCGACCCCTCGGCCTCGAGCCAGCAGGTCACGGTGGAGGGTGCCGTCACGAACATCAGTAGTCAGCCGCTGTTTTGGATGGACGTTCAGCTGTGGCACTACGACGGTGCACTCACTTCCTTCGATCTCATCAATGCCGCCATTGACGCCGACCCAGACGCCCCGATAGGCGTGCGCCACGTTCCCGGCCAGCCCCTCGTGAGGGAGAAGCCTCTCACCCCTGGAGCACGAACGACGTTCAAGGTCACCGTGCCAGCCGTGTCGCTCCAGGCAACGGAGGGCGACCTCGCAAGCCTCGTCGGCGTGCATATCCAGGCCTCGACATCTGCCAAAGGCACCCGCGAAACGGTGGGGCGCACGCGCATCCTCCTCCCCCACGCTTCGAAGCCGTTCGAGGTACTCAACCTCAACGTCATCGCCGCGCCGCCGGGCATCCGTCCAGGTTCGAACACCGTGACACCTGAGCTGCAGAACGCAGTCGAGGGGTATCTCTCTGAGGCGCTGGCGGCATCGTTCACTGAGGGAGTCACCACAGCGCTGGATCCCGCCGTCTACACCGCCGCACAGCTCATGGCAACGCGCAATACCCAGCCCAGTGAGAAAGCCCTGGCGTTCGTGGAACGCATCAACGAGTTACTCGCCGAGGGACGGCTGTGGTTGCTTCCTCCCGGTAACCCAAACCTCGCGCGGATGCCGAAGGAGCTGCGTGGCAAGGTAGCGGAATGGTCTGCCGAGCTCGCGCCAGAACCGCTCAAGGAGGCACCGTCGGCGGTGCTCACCCCCGACGTGCAGCTCGCGCCGGATGGCTTTGACCACGTCATCACCTACGGCGTGCACGACCACCAGGTGCGCTATTTCCACGTCGCATCCGACGCCGAACCTGCCGTGCTCGACGATCTCCCCGCACCGCAGGCACAGGGCACGTTGCCACCCACTGTCGGGGCGTGGGAGCGGGTGGACCGCGAGTTGCACGTCGCTGAGACTCGCGCCGAGATGCGCAACGCGCTCACCTCCGGGCCGGACGGCAGTCAGCCCACCGACCTGCGCCTCGCGTTTTTGGCCGCGTACAGCCTGGCGTTCAACACCGAGGACGATGCTCTGGCGTACCTCGGCACCGTGCCCGAAGTGCGCTTCAACCCGAACAGCCTCGCGCTGAGCGCGTCGCCGTCGTTCGTCATGGGTGAGCGCACGAGCGAGTTCCCGGTCACCATCTCCAACCCGACGCAGGTGTCGGTGTGGGTGCGCGTCACCTTCCGCTCTGACAACCCGCAGCGCATCACTGTGCCAGATACCGACGTGGTCCGCGTCGGCCGGGGCGAATCGCAAACGCTGCGGGTGAAGCCGGCGGCGGCGTCGAATGGCATCACCACCGTGCACGCACGACTCGTGACTATCGATGGCATCCCCATTTCCTCGACGACGGACATCGAAATCACGAGCACCGAGTTCGGGCGCGTCGGCTGGATCATCATCATCATCTCCGGTGCAGTGGTGCTGGCTGGCACCGTGTGGCGCATTCGCTCGGTGCAGCGGGAACGTTCCAAGGAGTCCAGTGAGTCAGGTCAGTAGTACCAAGAAGCTGCTTTCGGCGAGCGCCATCATGGCCTCCGGCACGCTGATTTCGCGTGCGCTCGGGATGCTCCGGGTGGTGCTGATCGCGTTCATCCTCGGTAACGGCACCCGCCAGGCCGACATCTTGTCGATTGCGACGATGGTGCCCAACGCCCTCTACATTCTGTTCGCGGGCGGCGCGCTCAACACCGTGCTCGTGCCCCAGATCGTGCGCGCGATGAAACACGACGAGGACGGCGGCGAGGCGTTCACGAACCGCATCATGACGGCGTTCATGCTGATCGTCGGGGCCGTCGCCGTCGTGGCAATCCTGTGTGCGCCGCTGGTGACGATGCTGTATTCCGATTCGGCGTGGCGTCAGCCAGAGCTGGCCGAGCAGTACGCGTCGATGGTGGCGCTCACCTACCTCACGCTGCCCCAGATTTTCTTCTACGGCGCCTTCTTCTTGCTGTCGCAGATCCTCAATGCGCGCGACAAGTTCGGCCCCATGATGTGGGCGCCGATCGCGAATAACGTCATCTCCATCGGTGTGCTGAGCACGTATTTCTTCGTGTGGGGCAACGACGGCGACAAGTCAGCTGCGTTCACCACTCCACAGATTCTGGTGCTCGGCATTGGCGCGACGCTCGGCATCGTGACGCAGACCCTTGTGCTGCTGCCCTTCCTCAAGCGGGTCGGCTTCAAACTGCGCCCCCGCTTTGATCTCAAGGGCACCGGCCTTCGCCACACGTTCTCGCTCACGAAATGGACGCTGGGCTTCGTCGCGGTCAACCAGCTGGCGCTCATCGTCGTGAACCGGCTCGCCACGACGGCGACGGCCGGCGGTGCGGGCGCCGGCGTGAACGTGTACTCGAACGCGCACCTGCTGTGGATCCTCCCGCACTCGCTGGTGACGACGTCGCTCGCCACCGCGATGCTATCGAACGCGTCGCGGTTGGCCGCCGACGGGAACCGCGCCGGCGTCGCTGCCGAGATGACGAAAACTGCCCGCCTGGCGCTCATTTTCCTCGTGCCCGCGACGGCGATGTTCTTGTCGATGTCGGAGCCGGTGGGCAACATCCTGTTCGGCCACGGCCAGGGCGCGGCGGATGCCGCCTGGGTTGGGCAAACGCTGGTGATGTTCGCCATCGGGCTCATTCCCTTCACCGTGCAGTTCCTCTGCCTGCGCACCTACTACGCGCTCGAAGACACCCGCACCCCGTTCCTGCTGCAAATTGGCATCGCGACGGTGAACGCACTGGGCGCCGTCCTGCTCGTGTGGCTCGTGGCGAACCCGGCCCGCGTCGCCCCGATGCTGGCGCTCAGCTACTCGATCGCGTACTTCTTCGGCGTCTTTGTCTCGTGGCGGGTGCTCGTCGGCAAACTGCCTGATCTCGACGGCGGCGCGCTCATAATGCACGTCGTCCGCCTGCTCCTGGGCGCCGCACCCGGCGCGGTGCTGGCCTGGCTCTTCCAGCGGTGGTTCCGCGGACGGATGGCGGCACCCGGCGCCAGCCCGGACGCTGCCACAGTGCCGTTTTGGGCAGACCTCGTCGCCCTCGTCGTCGGGGCCGTGCTGGTGCTCGCCGCGACGGTGCTCGTCGGTAAGGCGCTCAAGGTCCGCGAGCTGCGCAGGCTCACGCAGTTGCTGCAACGCCGGCGCGGCGGAGGTGCCACGGCGAAGCCGGAGGTTGTTCCCGACGTGACCGCCCCCTCCCGCGCGGCGGCCACCACTGCGGCGGCGGAGTTGGCCGTCGACGACCAGGGCCTCGCCGAGATCACGCTCACGAACCTGCAACTCACGCAGCCGGCGCGCGCCGCGGAGGATGAGGAAGCTGGGATGTCGGATCACGTGGCCACCGAACGCGTGGAGTCAGCCTCGAGTAGGCAGATGCGCGCGGCCCAGTCCGCGGATACCGGCGGCGTGTCCCCGCTTGATACTGCGGAGCCGGCCACCGACGAGCCGGCGGGTGGCACGTCGGATACGGAGCCGCGACTGGCGATCAACCCGATTGGGCGCACCGGCGATGTGCTGGGGATGCGGTACGCGCTGCTGGAGTGCCAGGTGCTGCGCACGCGGTCGGAGACGTGGATCGCCCACGACCAGGTGCTCGACCGCGACGTCATCGCGCACGTGATGGCCGACGACGACCCCGGCGCCGAGGCCCTCCTCAACGCTGCGCGACGAGGCGCCGTCGCAACCGATTCGCGATTCCTGCGCGTGCTCGACGTGGCCCGCAGCGAGGACGAAACCCGCGTCGGCGTGTACGCCATCTGCGAGTACACGGAAGGCAACACGCTCAACTCACTGCTGAGCGCCGAGCCGATGTCGCCGAAGGAGGGCGCGCACATCGCACGTGAGGTGGCCGATGCGCTCGGCTCCATGCACGTGCAGGGGCTCTTCCACGAACGCATTGACCCCGACCACATCCTCATCACGCACAGCGGTGCGGTGCGGATCGTCGGATTTGGCACAGCCTCTGTGCTCGAAGGCGTCGACCAGGAGCGTCCGTGGAGCCAGCGGGAAGCCGCCGACGTGATGGCGCTGGCCGAGGTGCTGCGCGCGACGCAGACGAACCGGTGGTCGCCGTCCGCCGACGACCGCGCCGACGGGTACCCGCTGTGCGAGGTGTGGCAGGGCGTCTTCGACGGCCGGATCGGCACCATGGATGCCCTCGTCGGGGCGCTACCGAACCAGGATGCGAGCCAACAGCTGGAGGCCAAGATGGGGCTCTCCAGCCGGGCGCGAGTGACGCCGTCGGTGATAGGCGCGTCCGCCGCCGTACCGAGCGACGAGGTCGCGCGGGCGGAATCTACCGACATCATCCGGCCCGTCCAGAGTGAGCCGAGCGAGTCTGGCGCGCCCGCGATGCCCCCCGTCCAGCGTGACGAGGCGTCGTCGGAGGCCGACGCGGAGCGCGCCCCCGTCGTGCTCACGAAGCGGCGGGCGGCCCTCATGCTCGTGGCCATGCTGGTAGGGCTGGGGCTGTTGGTGTGGTTGGCTGTCGCGGCGCTGCGCGGCAGTAGTCAACCGGCGGCCACTCCGACGGCGACCAGCAGCGCGTCGGCCTCGGCAAGCCCGAGCCCCACGACCGCCGGCGGAGCGATCACCGTCGCGGCAGTCAAGGACTTCGACCCGAGCGGCGACAACGGCAACGACGAGGAGTTCCCCGACAAAGTGGGCAACGTCATCGACGGCGATGCTTCCACCACGTGGACGACGATGCGCTACCTCAATCGCCCCGCCATGGGCGGGCTGAAGCCTGGCGTCGGCTTGGTGCTCGACCTCGGTGAGGCGCACGAGGTGGGTGGTGTGGACATCACCTTCGTCGGCGCTGGCCCGACCAAGGTGGAGCTGCGGGCGCCCAAGGGTGAGCAGGCGTCGATGAAGACGGTGAAGGATTGGAACGTCGTCGCCAAGAACAAGGCGATGGCTCCCGGCAAGGGCACCATCACACCGGATTCCAAGCTCACCACGCGCTACGTGCTCGTCTACCTCACGGAGCTGCCGCCGGTGGACGGCGGTTTCCAGGGCGAGATCGCTGAAATCACCGTGCAACCGCCGCGCTGACGCCCTCGGCTTCTCGGGTTCCCGGAGAAAACTGCAAAACTCGCCAACAGCTGCACGCCTCATGCGTGATTGAGCGAGGAGCGACGCGACTGTTGGCGAGTTTTGCAGTTCGATTGCGTCTGCCTCTGTCCTACAATCAGCTACCGAACTGGGAGGTGCAGATGGCCAGAGCACGGTTAGCCGACGAAGCCGTGGACGCTATCCTCGACCGAATTGTCGACGGCACCTGGGCTCCGGGAAGCGCGCTCCCTCCTGAAACAGAATTGGCAGCGATCCTCAGAGTGTCTCGACCCACGATGCGAGAGGCGGTCCGCGCGCTCGGGGAGCGAGGAGTGCTGCGTGTCGTGCACGGTAGGGGCACCTACGTAGCTGAGATGGCATCGTGGACAGATCTACCAACTATCATCGATGTCCTTGCCCGCACCACCCCACCACGCCAGCTCGGCGAGCAACTCACACAGCTACGTCGGATGATCGAAGTAGGCGCCGCTGGGCTGGCAGCAGTCCACCGCAGTGACGAAGATCTCGATCGATTGGCGCGTTTCCTTGATGACTACGACGACGCAGCGCGGGCAGGGGACATCGACACCATCGTGCAGAGAGACCTTGATTTCCACCGCCAGATCCTCGTCGCTTCTGGAAATCCCCTACTCGCACCGGTGATGTCAGCACTTGATCATGCCGCTCGTCGTTCTCGGCGCATCACGTCGGAGCAAAGCGACGTGCGCGAGCGCGCTCGAACACACCACCGAGCTATCCTGACAGCCATTTCCGACGGCGATGCCACCCGCGCCAAGGAGGCTATGCGAGCCCATATGACTCAAACGGCTGAGGACCTGGCTCGCTTTGCAGATCAGGACTGATCGAGGCAACCTCTAGACGCAGCACGACCTTCGAATTCTCGAGATTCTCTTGCGCAGAAGAGCACAAACAGCTATCTTGGTTCTCAGGACCTCTGAGGTCTGACCACAAAGGAGTGATAATGGCTTTGACCCTTGCCGAGCTCGTGGCCGGGAAACCCGGTCCGGTAGATATGTCCGCGAATGACGTCATGCAAGCCCGCTTGCAGGCCGATGACACCACCGTCTACGTCGTGCTCGACGACGACCCCACGGGAACCCAGTCAGTAGCCGGCTTGCCTGTGCTCACCCATTGGGAGGTGGAAGATTTTCGGTGGGCTTTCGCCACAGGGAAACCTGCCGTCTACGTGATGACCAACTCTCGCTCGCTCAGCCCGTCAGATGCCGAACGCGTCAACAGGGAAGTGGTGGCTGCCGCCACTCAGGCTGCTGGCGACGATATTCCCATCGCGTTCATTTCGCGCTCAGACTCCACTCTGCGCGGGCACTTCCCCCTCGAACCCGCCACCATCTCCGATGAGTTGGAACACGCAGGCAGACGCGTAGACGGCATCGTCATCGTCCCTGCGTTCGGAGACGCTGGGCGTATCACCATCGATGGCGTCCACTATGCAGGGTCGCCCGAAGAGGGGTATCTTCCGGTCGGAGAAACTCAGTTTGCACAAGATGCCACGTTCTCCTACTCCGCTTCTTCTCTCCCCGACTGGGTGCAGGAAAAGACAGGCGGGCAAGTCGCCTCAGATGATGTGCTCCTAGTGGATCTGACGACGCTCCGTACCAACCACAAAGATGTCGTGGCGATCCTGCGCAAGGCCGAGCATAGGCAGCCGATCGTCGTCGACATCGTGGAAGAGACCGACCTGCGACTGCTGGCGCTCGCGCTCATCGAGGCTGAGAGCGCTGGTTCTTGCTTCGTGTACCGCGTCGGCCCACCGTTTGTTCGTGGCCGCATCGGGCAGGCCGTCCCCTCCCCAGTCGCCCTCGACGAAGTACGCGCATCGCGTGGCGAGCGGGATGTGGCAGCCGGTGGGCTCATCGTGGTGGGCAGCCACGTCGACCTCACCACACGCCAGCTGGACCACCTGCGTGAACGCAATCATCCCGTGGAACTGGAACTCGATGTGCAGAAGGTCATCGACCCGCACCAGCGAGACGCTCACGTCGCGTCGTTAGCATCCGATGCTGTCAACCAATTGCGGCAAGAGAATGTCGTGGTGCGCACGTCGCGAACTCTTGTGACGGGCGTAGACGGCGACCAATCCCTCGATATCTCCCGACGAGTATCAGCCGCGGTCGTAGAAGTGGTGCAACGCATCCTTGCGGAACTCGCGCCACGGTTCGTGATCGCCAAGGGTGGCATCACCTCATCAGATGTCGCCACTCACGGGCTGGGATTCCGACGCGCACAGGTGGTCGGTCCCATGCTGCCCGGCATCGTCTCACTGTGGTCCGGCCAAGATGGACCAGCCGCTGGGATCCCCTATGTCGTCTTCGCCGGCAACGTGGGCGGTGTTGAGTCACTCGCGGACGTCGACGACAAACTTTCTGAAGCATAAGCAACACCCGAAAGGAACCAACCATGAACATCGCTGTTCTCGGACTCGGAGCCATGGGACTCCCCATGGCCACCTGGCTTTCGCAATCGTTCTCCGTCACCGCATTCGACGTGGCTGAGGCGCGCGTAGCGCTGGCACAGCAGGCCCACATCGAATGCGGCTCATCCGCCCGCGAAGCAGCTGACGGCGCCGACGTCGTGCTCGTCGCGGTGCGCAACCAAGCCCAACTCGAGGATCTGCTCTACGGCGCCGACGGTATCTGCGCTGTGCTGAAGCCGGGTGCATCAATCATCCTCACCTCTACCGTCGGTATTACGGCTGTAGAACATGTCGCTGACCGGCTCGACCGCGACGGTATCGGCCTCGCCGATGCGCCGGTTTCAGGCGGTCCACTGCGGGCTGGCAAGGGAGAACTCCTCGTGACAGTGGGAGCTACCCCCGATGTGTACGAACGCTGCCTGCCCGTGCTGGAAGCCATGGCATCCAATCTCGTTTGGGTGGGAGAGGCGCCCGGCAAGGGTCAATGCATGAAAACGGTCAACCAGCTTCTGTGCGGCGTGCACATTGCCGCTGCTGGTGAGGCATTAGCGCTCGCTGGCGAGCTCGGCCTTGATCAGGATAAGGCGCTCGAAGCGCTCATGTCTGGCGCGGCTGCATCCTTCATGCTCGGTGATCGTGGTCCGCGCGCTATTCAGGCGTACGACGGTGAGACTGCCGAGGTGAAGTCACGCGTCGACATCTTCGTAAAGGACATGGGGATCGTCACCTCGGCAGCCAAAGCCGTCGGTATGCCGGTTCCCGTCGCCGCGGCGGCCGAGCAGCTCTACCTGCAAGCCTTCGCCCAGGGCCGTGGGGCAGACGATGATTCCAGCGTGATCAATGTTGTGAAGCCTCAGCGGGGCTAACCATGTCTGCTCCTGCTCTACTCGGCATCGCTATCGGCGCGATTGCGCTACTGCTGCTCCTCGTAATTCGGGTCAGGATGTCGGCATTCGTCGCGATGCTGCTCATATCGTTCGGTACAGCGATCGCGGCGGGTATCCCCATCGCAGACGTCATCCCGACGATGACAGACGGCATGGGTAAAACTCTGTCGTCGGTGATGATCGTCGTCGGATTGGGCGCGATGTTGGGGCGCCTCATTGAAGCTGCTGGCGGCGCCGATGCTTTGGCCCAGCGTTTCTCCGCGGTGCTAGGGCCGAAATGTGTTGTGGCTGCCGTGACTGCCGCCGCTTTCGTTTTGGGAATCCCCGTCTTCTTCGACGTTGGATTCATTATCCTCGCGCCTATCGTGTTTGGTTTCGCCCGCATGGCGAAGATCGCTCCGGTGCGTATCGGCCTACCCGTTGCCGGTGCGATGCTCACCGTGCACGTCGCATTGCCTCCACACCCTGGGCCCGTGGCAGCTGCTGGCATCACGGGTGCAGACCCTGGCCTCCTGCTGCTGATTGGCCTTCCCATCACAGCGGTGACGGTCGTCGTCGGCTACTTCGCCTCGAAACGAGTGGACCCCGAGAAAGTCACCCTTCTGGAATCTCCAGCAACTGCTTCCGTTCGTACTGACGACACAGGACGAACGCCACTCAGTGCTGGGGTAGTGGTGGCTTTGATCTTGTTGCCCATCATCCAGATCATGGTGGGAACGGTCGGCTCGATGACGCTCGAGAAGGACACCTTCGCCCATCGACTCGTATCCATGGTGGGGGCCTCTCCCCTAGCGCTGCTCACAGCTGTGCTCGTGGCGTATCTCGTCGTGGGGCATCAGCAGGGTTGGTCGCTCGAGAAGCGCGGAAGCGTTCTCGATTCGGCCTTGCCGGACGTCGCTGTGATCGTCTTTGTCACCGGCGCTGGTGGAGTGTTCGCCAATGTGCTGGTGACTTCGGGCATCGGGAAGGCATTCTCCGACGTACTCATCAGCATCCACATGCCCATCATTCTGGCTGGGTTCCTCATCTCACTGGCCCTGCGTGCATCGCAAGGTTCGGCCACAGTCGCAATCCTGACCGCTGCCGGGCTCCTGGCTCAACCCATCGCAGATGCCGGATACTCCAACCTGCAGATGACACTGGTCACGCTGGCCATCTGTTTCGGTGGTCTCGGCCTGTCGCACATCAACGACTCCGGGTTCTGGATCGTCACGAAATATATGGGCCTCAGCGTGAAGGATGGGCTGAAGACCTGGACAGTACTGTCCACCGTCTTCGGACTGACCGGATTCTTGCTGACCTGGGGAGCTTTCGCGTTGGTCTCCTGACCTCGTCTCCCGGAGAAAACTGCAAAACTCGCCAACAGCTGCACGCCTCATGCGTGATTGAGCGAAGAGCGACGCGACTGTTGGCGAGTTTTGCAGTTTCTACCGCGTAGCCCTCGGCGGGGGCGCAAGCGGAATCAGTAGCGAGGGCGGTACTCGGTGGTGTTGAACCTTCCGCGGCGGGGCACGTCGGAGAGCATCTCGTGACGATCTGCGCTGAGTTCCTCAGACTCCGCCCGACTGGGCTGCCCGGCGCTCGTGTCGTCGGCGTCGGTGTCGACAGCATCCGACTGGGAAGCCTCGCCGTCCTGCGCCTCGGCTTCACGGACGGCTGGCGCCACGTCGGAGGACAACCAACCGACGAGCTTCCTCGCCGTATCGCCAGGCTTCAGGCCAGACTTGCTCGTCCCCGACGGCCACTGCTCCCCAAGCACAGCCGGGGCGGCACGGACCTCGTCGACGAAACCGGCGATGTGGTCGGTGCCCTCGCCGGAGATATCGAGCGCCTCGGGCAGCGACTCGGTGTTGCAGCGTTCGATGGCGCGCTCGAACTGCTGCACCCGGCGGAACAGCTGCCCGGGGAAGCCCGGCTGCGTGGAGGTGGCCTGCTGCAGCGTGGTGCGCAGCACATCGTGCACGGCGATGAGCACCGCCCGGTTCAGTGTGCTGATCACGTCGTACGCATCGGCCATGGCACGCGGCAGGTGCTGGAACTCCTCGTTTGCCGCCACCTGCACGTCGGCCATCTCGCGGTAGGTCATGGCTGCGGGGCCGCTCCACCCGTTCACGCGGGTGAGCTTGGGCAGCGTGGGTGCGATCTGTTCCACCGCGTCGGCGGTTTCGGACCACACCTGCGCCGTCTCCGCCACTTCCTCCGGCACGTTCATGTGGATGGTGACGTCTTCTTCGATGCGACGGCGCACCTCGGTCAGCGTGGCTCGGGCGCGCTGCACGACATCGTCGGAGAGTTGCGTGAAGAGTCGTTGCTCGGGCAGGAACGAACGCATGCCACCCATCAACGACTGCAACACCGCAAAGAGCTCGTCGAAGTCGCGGTGATCGGCTGCCACAGCTTCTTCAAGCGCTGCTTCGAGCTGCTCGACGACGTTCATCATCTGCCGGTACTCGCGGGTGTGCAGCGACTCGTCGCCAACGCTGAGCCGCTGCATATAGCCGTCGAGCGTCTCGTCGAGCCCCTCGGCGTACTGCTCCACGGCCTGCTGCATAGTCTCGGTTTCTGCCTGCTCGGCAGCGTCAGGGACGCCTGCCGTCGGGCATCCCACGCCGGTCCGCGTCGCGACGGCTCCGGAGAGTTGCACTGCAGTCATGTCAGTCTTCCTGCTTCCCGGCCGCGATGACGGCCACGTCCTCGGATTCCTCGTAGGCGCGCACCGAGCTCACCATCGAGTGGCTGATGGTGAGGAATTCCTGTGCGGCCTCGTGCCCCCATCGTTCAGCGGCCGAGGCGAGACCGTCGGTGGATACCTTGGCCTTCTCCGCGAACCCGAGGCTCACGGGTGCCGGCATGCGCGACGACGCGTGCCCGTAGGCGTCCGCCATCTGCGACCACAGCTCAGCCACTTCCGACATCGTTCCCTGCTCGACGGTGAAACCGTCGTGGTTAACCTCGTCGCCTTCCCCCGTGGGGGCGTGGGGCACGAATGTGTCTCCGGGCCCGGTCTGCTCAGTCGCCTCATCTGCGACGTCTTCCCCGCCTTCAGGCATGGCGTCACCGCCGGCAGCCATGGGACCACCAGCCGGTATCCCGCCGGCAGGCGCACCGCCACCAGGCATCGCATCGCCGGCGTTCTCGGGCTTGATCTCTTTCGCCGACGTGAGCGTTCCCGCTTGTCGGGGCGCGTAGTTCGACGGCGCTCCGCCAGCCGGAGCGGGGCCCGTCGGACCGCCAAGGCCGCCGCTGCCGCCGGAACCGTTCCCGCCGCCGCGGCCGCCCATGCCACCCATCATCATCGGGGGCATCATGCCGGGGCCGCCTCCCATCGCGTTCGGCCCGCCCCCCGCGTTGGGGCTCAGCATGCCCTCGCGCAGCTCTGCGGAGCCGAGCAGGTCGTCGCTTTCTGCTGCGACGCCGCTGAACTTCGACTCCGACGCGCGCCGGGCGAGCTCCCTCCAGATATCGTTCAGTTCACTCACGCTTGCTCCTCACGTCGTGGGCTGAGTAGCCGTCGGAACCCCGCCATCAGCACCTCGTGTTCGAGGCGGAAGCGGTCGAGTTCTCGTTGTTTGTGGTCTGTGGTGGGGACGAACGCCTGGTAGGCCTTCAACGTGGCTCCGTACACGGCGCTGCAGATCGATCCGACCTGCGCCTCGTCGAGCCATTCTTCGTCGAACATCACTCGCGCAGGATGCCCTGCGCGGTTTAGCATCACCACCGCCCCGGTGTGCTCTCCCATCGCCTCGGGCGGGTTCGACGGGAGATCATCGGCCTCGTCGATGGCGCGTTGCCACGCCACAGAGTGGTCATGCAGCATGGCAGCGTATGCGTCGACGGCGGCAGCACTCAGCGGAGGAAGGTTGAGCATGAGCTCCGACGTGTCGAGTGCCGCGTCTTCTTCCTCGACGAGTGCCGCCGAGGACAGCAAGAACGCCTCTTCGAAGGCCTGCGCCAGTGTTTGCCCCGGCTCCAGCTTGTCGAACCAGGTTGGGGAGACTCGAACCGTCTTCAACCGCCCCTGTTCGAACCACAGTTTGACGACGCCGCCACCAGCGAAACCGCCAGTGCCAAGCTCCTCTTCCAACGGCACGTCGGCCTCCCCGCTAGGCGGTGGGGCGAGCGGGTCGTACTCGTCGTCAAACAGATCGTCGGACACGCAGTTCAGTATTCCAGCGGAGGGGATCACTTCGACGAGTTACGAGCGCCCATCTGGGGATGTCCGGCGCAAACACGACGGTGGGGCCACCCTTCCGGGCAGCCCCACCGTGAGTATGGAGGTCAGCGCTCAGTACCGTCGCTTCCTGGGCCGTCGGCATCAATACTGGTCTCAGCGGGAGCCTTCGGCGCCATCACGTCGATTTCCGGCGACGGCACACCCTCCTGCCCGTGCTGTGAGGAACCACTCGGCCACCCAGAGCGCAACACGCTCGCCGACGATTCAACATCCTGCAACCGTGCCTGCAGCTGACCCGACGGGAGATCAGCCAGCGTGCGAATCTCCTCCAACAGGCCTGCCAGCTGAGAGAGCACTGCGCCGCAGCGCGCCGTGTTCACGTAGAACCGCCCCTCGGGAACGGCAACGCATTGGCGCATGTGCCCCAGCGCGGTCTGGATGTTCGAGTTCGCGCCCGACAGCACGCCGTAGTTCAAGCTCTCGGCAACGTGGAGCGTCTCAGCCATGTTCTTCGCACGCGGGAACAGCTCATTACACGCCTGCACCTGCACCTCCGTCATGGTGAGGTATTCATTGCTAGCCGGCCCGTGCCAATTCGGAATCTGCCCGTAGTCAGGGATGGGGTCGATGATGGCCTTCAGCTCACGCGCGTGGCTGCTCCATTCGTGGAACTCTCCAGTCAGCCGCTCAGGGATGCCGAGATACTTCTTGAGCTGAGCGACAGTACCTTCCACCCGCTTCAACTGTGCATATGCGTCGTCGACGATGGCTTGGCAACGCTGCTTGAATGCCTCGCGATCTGAAAAGTAGTTCCATCCGTGCTGGAACACTTCCTGCACCTCTTGCCAAAATGAGGTGACTTGCTGCTCATCCATCCGCACCGCGGTGTCAAGGCTCGTTCGCAGCGCTTCCGCATTCGAGGGAAGGTTTTTGTAGTCCTGGTCCTTCTCCGACGAAGTTGGCTCGCTCATGAGAGCGTCGTCGGCGTACGTCGCCCTAGCAGTGGCCACCATCTCAGTGAGCGAGGGGAACCCAGCTACGCCTGTGGCCATTCCAGCTGTTGCAACCATGCTCACTGTCCTCCTATCTGGTTCGACTGACGCACGCCGAAGCCTTCTTGTTCTTCGTACCTATCGGCGGCCGCAATGAGGCTTTCACCGATCTGATTGAACTCCTTGCTCGCGCCGGTCGACCAATCGATGACGGACCCACCCAACGTGTGTGTTGCAGGCAGCGCGGATGCAATGAACCCGAAATCCTGCGGTAGTTGCATCTTGCTCTGCACCGCCGCCGTCTTGTCGGATGCTTCCTGCCACTTCTTGGCCCATTCGCGCAGCTGAGCCTGGTCGACGCTGAAGCTGGTGTTGGTGCCGCTCTGCGTACCGGAGCTCGTGCCGCCGCTATTTCCTGTGCCCCCTCCAGCGTCAGCGCCCGGGCCAGCAGTGGGGAGGTTGGGCTGCCCGGCGGTCGGGATGTTGGTTCCGCGCGGCGGGTTGACGCTGGACCAACCGTCGGGGCTAAGCACACCGCCCAATGCGGCGCGGTCGTAGCCCGGGTCGCCAGGGTAGAGCGGGCTCGTGCCGCCTGGATGGCGTGGATCGCCGGGCATGATCGGATCGCCGTAGCTCCAACCGTGCCGCCCACCGTCGCTCGGCAATACGCCACCGACACCGTTGTCGACGCCACCCCAGGTGCTTGGATCGTTCGGATCGTAGCCAGTGGGGACGTTCCAGCTGCTCGGATCCGATGGATCGCCGTAGACACCGTCGGACCAACCAGGGACGAGATCGCCGTAGCGGGGATCACCGGGGAAGATGGCACCGAGATCTCCGCCTGGGTGACGGGGATCACCGGGGAGAATCGGGTCGCCGGGCCTCCAGCCCGACGGGATGTCACCCAGCGGGGACTCACCACCGGCCGCCAACACACCGGGGCTGCCACCGCCCGGGCCCATACCGGGAGCACCCATGCCGGGCGTGCCCGCGCCGAGGCCACCCGGCGCGCCGCCGGCACCACGCATCGCGCTCTGCGCACCCATGGCGTTCATGTTCGCTGCGTTCGCCTGACCCGCAGCCATGGCATTGGCACCCATGGCGTTCTGGGCACCCGCACCGGTGCCAGCACCCGCGCCGCCCATCATCATGGGCGGCATCATGCCCGGCCCGGAATTCTTCCCCTTTCCACCGGACGCGTTGGGGTTGATGAGTCCTTCGCGCAGCTCGCCATCGTCGAGCAGATCATCCGAGTCGGCGGAGATGCCCGAAAACTCGGACTCTGTGGCCCGCTGCTGCAGTTCTTTATCCTCGTCTGACGGTTCAGTCATCGCTCACCTTCTGGGATCGAACAGACGGTAGAAGCCGGCCATCATGTACTCCTGCTCCGCCTCCATCGTCCGTATTGCCTCATCACGTTCGTTCGTTTCGGGGACGTACTGCTCGAATTGCTCGTACGCCTTGGCTGCTGCTGCGCTGACGTTGATGCAGATCGATCCGACCTGCGCATCGTCAAGCCACTTCTGGTTGAACTCCACCCGGCTCGGGAAGCCTGCATTCGTGAGTGTCACGGCAACACCGGCCGACTTTCCACGAAACGTCGGCACGGGCGCCGGAGGCTCCTTGGCGGATTCTTCCACCAGCGCGAGCCAGCGTTTGCGATGGTCGTTCATCATTCGCACGTAGAGCGAGATGTTCTCAGGGGTGAGCGGGGGAATCTCGCCGAAATCAGCGTCGTCGAATGACGTCGATTCGACGGTGCCTCGCTCAGCGACGCGCATCCTGGCCTTGGCGAACGCGTCCTGGAACGCCAGCTCCAGCGTTTGGCCGGGGCCGAGCCGCTGAAACCAGACGGGGCTCACTCGCACCTTCGACATGCGTCCGTCGTCTTCCACCCAGATCCGCACGATGCCGTTGCCGCCCCCAATTCCGCCGTCGCCTTCTTCATCCAGCGCATCGTCGACGGTCATCTCGAGGTTGGCGGACTGCGGCGAACCTGAGCGCCCCGACGACTCGTCGACGTGCGCCGGCTCGTCGACGTCTGCGGGGGCAGCGTCGATCATGGGTGCGAGCGGGTCGTAATCGTCGTCGAAGTAGTCGGTGGACACGCTCCGCAGTATTGCAGCGCAGAGGTTCATAACAGCCTTTCGGCGTGTCTCCGGTTGGGCGGCTGGTGCAGAAACCCACCAGAAGCGCCGTCGGATATGCCCCTGAGGCGCCTACAGTGGCCACCAGGAGGTACCCATGACACAGATCGAACGGCTTGTCACGGCCGGCAACTTTGACCCAGCCGGGCCGCCCGAACACGAGAACAATGTGTGGCTCGTCGGTGATAGCCACGAGGTGATCGTGGTGGATCCGGCCCACGATCCCGACGCCGTCGCCATCGCCGTCGACGGGCGCAAGGTGCTCGCAGTGCTGCTCACCCACGGCCACTGGGACCACGTGCGCGCCACGCCTGCGTTTATTTCCCGCATCCCTGCTCCCGTCTACCTGCACGAGGCCGACCGCTTCCTGTGGGAAGACGCCACGGGTAGCCCCGACGGGTTCCGGCCCCTCGAAGATGGGACGACGTTCACCGTCGCGGGTGCAACCATCCAGGCCATGCACACACCGGGACACACGCCGGGGTCGACGTCGCTGCGGATCGACGGGCTTGGCGCCGTGTTGAGCGGTGACACGCTCTTCCCGGGCGGGCCGGGCGCGACGCGTTGGGACTACTCCGACTTTCAGCAGGTCATGCGGTCGTTGCGCGAGCGACTGTTCACGCTGCCTGCGGACACCGTCGTGCATCCTGGGCACGGAGACTCCACCACCATCGGCGCCGAAGCACCGCACGTCGACGACTGGGAGGCCCGCGGCTGGTGACAATCGACGCGTATCACGGGTGATACACTTCGTGCATGAGTGTCCCGGTTCGCGAGCTGCGCAACAACAGCGCCGCCCTGCTGAAACGAGTGCAGCAGGGCGAGAGCGTCGTCGTCACCAAAGACGGTGAGCCTGTGGCGCAGGTGGTTCCACTGCGTAAGACGCCGCTGCGTCGAGACCAATTGCTGTTTCGCTGGGCAGCCCTGCCGACGATCGACGCCGAGCAGTTCCAGCGAGATGTCGACGACATGCTGGACTGGTCGCTGTGACCGTCCCCGAAGGAGCAGGGCTCCTCGACACGAATCTGGTGATCGACCTCGCTCACGTCGAACCCTAGGATCTCCCGGAAGTCCCGCTGATCAGCACCATTACGCTCGCCGAGTTGTCCGTCGGTCCGCTGGTGACCACTGACCCGAAAGAGCGGGCGCACCGGCAGCAGGTGCTGCAACTGGCGGAGGCGACCTTCGAGCCGCTCCCCTTCGACGCCGCTGCCGCGCGCTCCTTCGGCAGGGTGGCCGCATCGCTGCGCGCCTCCGGCCGCAAGCCAGCAGCACGTGGATACGACGCGCTGATCGCCGCGGTTGCTATCTCGCAGCAACTCCCCCTTCACACCGCGAACCCCGACGATTTCGCTCACATCGAAGGGCTCGATCTGCGGCCCGTTCGACGCAGCCTCAGCCACAAGCCCACTGATCGGTCAGGATAGATCAAGTTCGTGGCTCGTCTACCCACCACGAACTTGATCTATCTTGGCCGCCGCACGTCGCAAACGGCAGCGTTGTAGGCTCAGCACCATGAAGATTCTCATCACTGGCGGCGCCGGATACATCGGCTCCACCGTGGCCTCCGCCTGCGAAGACGCAGGTCACGACGTGGTTATCCTCGACGATTTCTCCACCGGCAAGCGCGAGTTCATCCAAGATCGACCGCTGTACGAGGGAGACATCGCCGACGGCGCCCTCGTCGACCAGATTTTTTCGGAGCACCAGATCGACGCGGTGGTGCACTGCGCTGCGAAGATCGTCGTGCCCGAATCGGTAGCCGATCCGCTCGGCTACTACGACAACAACGTCGGCAAAACGGTGAAGCTGCTCGAAGCGCTCGAACGCAACGGGAACAAGCGGTTCCTGTTCTCATCGTCGGCGTCGATCTACGCGCCCGACGAGAACTTCGTCGTGACGGAGCAGTCACCGTTGCGCCCCAACTCGCCGTACGCGAAGACGAAGTACCTCGTCGAACTCATTTTGGAGGACTTCACGAAGGCCTCTGAGATGCGCGTGCTCTCGCTCAGGTACTTCAACCCCATCGGCACCGACCCGAAGCTCCGCTCCGGCCAGCAGCTCGAGCACCCCACCCACGTGCTCGCGAAGCTGCTCGAGGCCTGGCAGAAGCACGAGACGTTCACCGTCACCGGCGTGGATTGGCCCACCCGAGACGGCTCCGGCATCCGCGATTACATCCACGTCTGGGACCTCGCCCAGGCGCACGTCGCCGCGCTGGAGCACTTCGACGAGGCCACCGCCAGCGAGCCGTACCAGGTGTTCAACATCGGCACCGGCAACGGCGTCACGGTGAAGGAGCTCGCCGCGAGCTTCGAGGAGATCTCGGGCGACCCCCTGCAGGTCACGTTCGGCCCGCCGCGCCCCGGCGACGTCGCGGGCGTCTACACCGTCTCGCAGAAGGCGAAGGATGTGCTCGGCTGGGAGGCCAAGCTCTCTGAAACCGACGCGGTACGCGACGCCATCGCTTGGCTGCCCGAGCGCAAGAAGATGCTCGGGTACTGACCCTCAGCCGCGGGGGTGCGGGTTTAGTCGGTGGCTTCCGCCCACAGCTCGCGCCGCCGCTTGGCTTCCACTTTGTCGATGGCGCCGAAGATGGCCAACACGACAGTGATCATGGCGAGGAACAACAGCAGCTTGCGCTTCATGGCCCCAGCCTACCCGTCGCCTACGTTCGGGCGAGGTCTTCCGAGCCGCGCTCGAATTCTGCGACGGTGATCCTCGCCGCACCCCAGACCGTCAGCGCCGCGAGTGCCACGAAGAGCGCCGTCATTGCGGCAAACGCCGGCGATGAGACGCCGTCGACGGGGAGTGCGAACATGGCCACCACTGCGGCGAGCACGTAGGCGCCGTTGAAGCCCATGTCGTAGAACGTGAACACGCGGCCTTTGTACGTCTCGTCGATGTGGGCGTGCACGAGCCCGTCGACGCATACCTTCACCGCCTGCGTCACCAGCCCGACGACGAAGCTCATGCCGAACAGCACCCACCGGCCATCTGAGAATGTCACGACGAGGGTGGATGCCGCGCCGAGCGCGAGCAACGCGACGAGGGTGGTGCGGAGCCCGACGCGGCTCACCGAGGAGGGCACGACGACTGCGGCGAGCAGGAATCCGGCGCCGGTCATCGCGCCCCAGACTCCGAGGTCGGCGAGCGCGGCATCGGGCTCGGTGACGGGATGCCACCGGTTGCGGGCCACCAAGATGAGCGCGACGGAAACCAATCCGAAGAGGAAGCGCGTCACCGCCATGTCGACGAGGCCGAGCAGCGCGGATTTGCGCTGCCACAGGTGCGCACTCGCGGTGCCGAGCCCGCGCAGCACGTGGCGCATCGACGGCAGCTCCTCCTGCTCGTCGGGCCCGAGCGCGCCGCGGGAGAACGTCCTCGCCTCCAGCGCTGACCACACAAACATGGCCGCTGCGACGACGAAAATCACCGCGTCGGCGACGTGGGTGGGGACGAATCGTCCGAGCACAAGCCGGATGCCGAGGCCGACCGCGCCACCGACGACTACCCCGAGCGGCCCCACCATCGGGATGATCGACGAGGCCGACAGATATTCACGCGGGGAGACGGTGTGGTGCATACCGGCCGACAGCCCGGCGAGCATGAATCGGTTGAGGCTGAGCGCGACGAGTAACAGCACCATCAAGGTCGTGGTGCCGGCTCCGCTCGTCCAGTTCACGAAGACGATGCCTGCGATGACAAGCGTCAATACCGCACGGATGACATTCGACCACAAGGCGACGTCGCGTCGCGACCAACGGTCGAGCAACGGGGAGACGAACGGGCCGAGCAGCGTGAAGGGCAGCAGCGAGATGGCAAGTACGGCGGCGATGGCGCCGGCGTCGGGCTGAGATTGGGGCGAGAACAGCACGTAGCTGGCCATGCCCACCTGGAGTGTGCCGTCGGCGGTTTGGGCGGTGAGGCGAAGCACGAGCAGGCGACGGAAATCGTCGCGCACCCACAGCCGTTTGAGCGCGCGCCACAACTCCATGGACGCTACTTCCCTTGCGCCCGCAGCGCGTGCGCTTGGTCGACGACCTCGTCGTGGTCGTCCTTAGCGTGCTTGTCGACGTGCTTGCTGTGGAAGCCTGCGAGCTTCTTCTCGAGCCGGACGATTTTCTCGTACTGTTCGTCGCGCTCTGCGTTCGAGAATTCCCCGACCGACTGCACATAGGCCGTCGCTTCGCGGTGCAGCGCGGACGCCGTCGACAGTGCTTTACCCGACGGAGTTAGCAGCGAGCCGACGATCGTGAGTAGCAGGATAATCAGGATGACGTACAGCGAGGTGTACGCGCCGATCTCGGGAATGGTGTGGACGGGCTCACCACCGTTGATGAACGGCACGTCATTTTCGTGCATAGCGTGGATGAGGAGCTTCACGCCGATGAAACCGAGAATGGCGGTGAGGCCAAATTTCAGGTAGACGAGGCGGTCCAGGAAACCGTCGATAAGGAAATAGAGCTGGCGTAGACCCATGAGCGAGAATGCCGTTGCGGTGAACACCAGGTACACATTTTGCGTGACGCCGTAAATGGCTGGAATGGAGTCAAACGCGAAGAGGATATCGGTGCCGCCGATGGCAAGCATCACGAGAAGCATAGGGGTGAGCACGCGCTTGCCGTCGATGTAGGTGAACAGCTTGTCGCCGTCGTACTCATCGGAGGTATGGACGAATTTCTTCACCGTTCGGATGATGAAGTTGTTCGCCTCGTCGCTGTCTTCTTTCTCTGGCATCAGCATGTGGATGGCAGTCCAGATCAAGAACGCGCCGAAAAGGTAGAACATCCACTGGAAGGCATCAATGAGAGCCTTGCCTGCGAAGATGAACAGGCTTCGGGTAATGAGTGCGAATACGATTCCAAACAGGAGCACCTTCTGCTGGTCTTCACGCGGCACTTTAAAGCTGCCGATGATGACTAGAAATACGAAAAGGTTGTCAACGCTGAGTGCTTTTTCCAGGATGTAGCCGTTGAAGTACTCGATTCCAGTTTGGTGGTCGAGCCCATATATCAGGATGAAGCCGAAGATGATGGCAACACCGACGTAAATGGCCGACCAGATGGCTGCCTCTTTCAACGTCGGAATATGCGCCTTCCGAACATGGAATACGAAATCGAAGACCAGCAGGCCCCCGATGACGACGAGAGTAATGGCCCAAACGGCGGGAGTGATCTCGGTCAAAATGGAGTGACTTCCTCTTGATGTCGTGGCACGGGCGCTGTGGAGCGTCGGCTCTCAATGCACCATTCCAGAGTAGCTCACCTTAAGCAGTTGCTGGGTGGGTGTCAGTATCCTGGGTAAGGGAGGTCACCGTGATTCGACGTTGGACAGCGACGGGGCTCGTCGCGCTACTGCTGCTCGCCGGGTGCTCCAGCGAGCCCGGAGGCAATGAGACGCCGTCGACCCCACTGCCCTCGGGAGCACAAGCTGCACCGCCGGAAAGCGTGCCCTCCGCCGACGATGCGGCAGCGGCACTCGCGAAGGCGCTCGAGGCCCTGGACATCTCGAAGGTGCCGATGCAGTCGAGCGGGCAAAGCGCACAGGAAGAGCTCGAGACGATCTTTGCCGGCATGGACGGCATCAAGCCGAAGGTGAAAGTGGGCAAGGTCGGTTACAAGGCCGACGAGCGCGCGGCGGTCATCCCGCTGCAGTTCAGCCTCGACGTCGGTGTCCATCCCTGGACGTACAGTTCCGAGGCCACCATGAAGTGGGTGAGCGACCAGTGGCGGCTGGAGTGGTCGCCGTCGATCATTCATTCGCGGCTCACCTCCAGCAACCGCATGCGCCGCATCGTCACTCGCCCAGAGCGCGCGCCCATCAATGACAAGGACGGGGTGGCGCTCGCCGAGGAAATCTCGCTGTTTGAGGTGGGCATCGATAAATCGAGCGCTGACAAGGGCGTATGGCAGGAGGCCGCCCGTCATCTCGCGCGCATCCTGCGCGTCGATGCCGCCGCGTACGAGAAAAAACTGATGGCCGGCGGTGAGAAACAGTTCGTGGTGGCAGCGACGCTGAGGCAGCAGGACATCCCCGCCGAGGTGAACGACGTGCCCGGCCTGTACGTGCGGGAGATCAAGTCGACACAGAACCCCACCGACGGGTTCGCCGCCAGCATTCTCGGCACCGTCGGGAAGCCCACCGCAGAAATGATTGAGAAATCCGACGGGAAACTCTCGCCGAACGACATGGTTGGGCTGAGCGGCCTGCAATCGCGGTACAACGAGCAGCTCGGCGGGGTGCCCGGAGTGCGCGTCGAGTTCGTGCAACGCAAGGATTCGACGGAGAAGCTCGACCCAGTCGTGGTGTTCAGCCAGGAGCAGTCGGTGGGCGCACCCATCAAGCTCTCGCTCGATCGGAACGTCCAGCAGAAGGCCGAGGATGCGCTGAGTAGCCAATCTGGGGTGGCATCGATCGTCGTCATCGACGTGGCCACCGGCGGCGTCGCGGCGGCCGCCAATTCGAAGGACGCGGGTGACTTCCCCTACGCCACGTTCGGTAAGTACGCGCCCGGCTCCACGTTCAAGATCGCCTCAGCCCTCGCACTGGTGCGCAAGGGCAGCACGGCAGCCTCCACCGTCGAATGTCCGGCGACGCATGCCATGGGCAGCCACGTCTTCCACAACTATTCGGGGTATTCGCACACGGGCAAGATCACGTTGGCCGACGCCGTGGCCCACTCGTGCAACACCGCATTCACGAAGGCGTCGAGCAAGGTGACGAACGCCGAGCTGCACGATGCCGCCGCCTCGCTCGGGGTGGGTGTGGACTACGACGCGGGGTTTCGCTCGTACTTCGGCATCGTCGACCCCAAGGCCGATCTCGACCGGGCCGCGTCGATGATCGGGCAGGGGCAGGTGACGATGTCGCCGCTCGGCATGGCTGCGGTGGCCGCGTCGGTGGCGAAGAGCGAGACGGTGATCCCTTGGCTCGTCGAAGGGCGCCAGGCGAAGTCGACGGCGAAGCCCCTCACCAGCACGGAGGCTGCGGAGCTGCAGAAGATGATGACCGCCACCGTCGACCACGGCACCGGCACCGCGCTGAAGGGCGTGGCGACGGGCGCGAAGTCGGGCACCGCCGAGTTCGGCAAGCGCGGTGCGCTGAAGACGCATGCCTGGATGATCGCTTACAACGACAAGTACGCCGTCGCGGCGTTCGTCGAGGAGGGCAGCTCGGGCGGCTCCGTGGCCGGGCCGCTGGTGCAGAAGGTGCTCTCCTGAGGCGCACCGCGGTGGTTGAGTAGCAGCCGTGCGAACCTCGGTGGTTGAGCCGCGCGAGTCTCGGTGGTTGAGTAGCCCGCAAAGCGGGCGTATCGAAACCACACCCCGACCCTTGCGTCTCGATACGCGGCTTCGCCGCTACTCGACGATCGGGGTGCTGCGCCTCCGGTTGTCGATGCGGCGGCTACGCCGCCTACTCGACGGTCGGGGAACGCGCCGGCCACCCCGGTGGTTGAGCCGCGGATGAAGCCCGCGAGTCGAAACCACACCCGCTCAGCTCAGAACGACGACCAATGTTCCCAGAGGTTGATGTCTCCGTCCTGGGCATACTCGTCGATGGCGCGGAGTTCGTCGTCGGTGAACTCGAGATTCGCGAGCGCACCGAGGTTCATCTCCAGTTGTTCGACGCTGGACGCCCCGAGCAGCGCTGACGTGACGCGCTCGTCGCGGAGCACCCACGCAATCGCCATCTGCGCGAGCGACTGTCCACGCGAAGCAGCAATGTCGTTCAGCCCACGCAGGCGGGCGAGGTTCTCGTCGCCCAGGTGATCCTTCGTCAGTGACCCGCCTCGGCCCATCCGAGAGCCTTCGGGGACGGAACCGTCGAGGTACCGATCAGTGAGGAGCCCCTGCGCGAGCGGGCTGAAGGCGATGACACCCATCCCCTGTTCGCTCGTCGCGTCGAGCAGGCCGCCTTCGACCCACCGGTTCAGCATGGAGTAGCTGGGCTGATGGATGAGCAGCGGTGTGCCGAGCTCGCGCGCGATCTGTGCGGCTTCGCGCGTCTTGCCTGCGGAGTAGCTCGAGATGCCGACGTACAGCGCCCGCCCCGAACGCACCGCTTGGTCGAGGGCCATCATGGTCTCCTCGAGTGGAGTTTCGGGGTCGAAGTGGTGAGAGTAGAAGATGTCGACGTAGTCCAGCCCCATGCGCTTCAGTGACTGATCGAGCGACGCCAACAGGTACTTCCGCGACCCACCGCCCTGGCCGTACGGCCCGGGCCACATGTCGTAGCCGGCCTTGCTGGAGATGATGAGTTCGTCGCGAAGCGATGCGAAATCCTGGCGGAAGATCGTGCCGAAGTTGACCTCCGCTTGGCCGTACGGAGGCCCGTAGTTGTTGGCCAGGTCAAAGTGGGTGATGCCTTCGTCGAATGCCCGACGGAGAATCGCGCGCTGGGTGCCCATCGGCTTGTCATCGCCGAAATTCTGCCAAAGTCCTAGTGAGATAGCGGGCAGCCGGAGCCCCGAGGCGCCACACTTGCGGTAAGGCATGCGGCCGTCGTAGCGATCAGTTGCGGGGGTGTACACGGGATAGACCATGGGTCCATCCTGCCTGGTCTTCGTACAGGCTGGGCACGATTTCGGCAAATGCTCGAACGCGATCCTCGCTGCACACCGATGGTTGAGTAGCGAGCGCAGCTCGCGTATCGAAACCCGGCCATCCTGGTGATTGAGTAGCGCCCGAAGGGCGCGTATCGAAATCATCCACCACGAAACTTCATAATCCGTACGCAGCTGAGAAGAAGGGCCCGATTCAGGGGTGTTAGAGCATTCTGCGTACGGATTGTGAAGTTGTTCAATCGCTGCGTCTCGATACGCGGCTTCGCCGCTACTCGACGATCGGGGTGCTGCGTCTCAGGATTTCGATACGCGGACTACGTCCGCTACTCAATCACCGGACAACGCACCGCCGCCACTCAACCACCGGGTGGAGGTGCGTCGGACGTCAGGCCAGCGAATCGAGCAGCGCGGGAATTGCGCGCTCCAGCACAGCGAGGGTCTCGTCGAAGTCTTCCGCGCCGCCGTACCAGGGGTCAGGGAGCGGGTCGCCCGGTTGGCCTTCTGGGTCGAAGTCGGACACCAGGTGCACACTGGCTGGGTCAGCACCCAGCGCGATAATGCGCTGCGCGTGCCGACGCTCGGCCGCGACGAAGACATCTACCTCATCCACATCCTGCCGGGTGAGTTGGCGCGCGACGTGGCCGTCACCGTCGTAGCCATTGGCGCTGAGCACCTTGCGAGCCCGCGAATCCATGGGGTTGCCAAACTCTTCGGCGCTGGTGCCCGTCGACGACACACGCACATCCAGGCCTCGATCATCGGCGAGCCGCCGCGCGACGCGCTCCCCCATCGGAGAGCGACAGATATTGCCGTGGCAGACGAACATGATGTGCATAGCTATCGCTCCTCGGAGGTTTCGGTGAAGACGGCGGAGAGTTCTGCGGCCCAGCGCATGATCGCGGCGGGGTCGAGGTGGTCCTGCGGGGGCTGCTGGATGGCGCGCATCAGCAGGCGCCGCCACCAGGACACCTTCTGGGGTTCGTACCGGCCGGCGAAGGTTTCCATCGCCAGCGGCTCGACGATGCCCGCCGCTTTGGCGTTGAGTGCGAGCGCATCGTCTCGCTGCGCAGGGTTGGCGGCGGTGAGGCAAACGTTGAACAGCGCAGTGCGCCCGTCGATCGTCGTTCGATGTTGCTGCAACCACGTGATGGCCTCGGCGTTCCAGGAGTTGGCGATGATGCTGCTGCCCACCACGAAGTAGTCGAACCCGTCGGGCGACGGATCAGTGGATGCAGATGCGACGGTGACCTCGTGGCCGTGTGCCCGTAACCCTTTCGAGAGGATGGTGGCGACGTGGGCCGTCGTCCCTGCGCGGGTGCTGTACACGACGAGAATCCGACTCATGGCTCCACCCTATTATCTGGGCGGGAGTAGCCCCACGTTGCCCCAAGTGGGAGGGTGAACGGTATTGTCGGGAACACCTACAGGAGGGCACCACATGGCCAAGCGCATCGGAATCTTGACGGCAGGCGGAGACGCGCCAGGGTTGAACGCGGCGATCCGGGGGCTCGGTAAAGCCGCAACCGGGCGGTACGGCATGGAGCTCATCGGCTTTCGCGGCGGCATCCGCGGGCTCGCGGAAGACACCTGGACCGAGCTCGATCGCCACTCGCTCTCCGGCATCCTGACACTCGGCGGCACCATCCTCGGCACCAGCCGCGACAAGGTGCACAAGATGATGGTCGACGGCGAACCTCGCGACGTCATCCCAGACATCGCCGAGGTGGTGGAGCGCAACAAGCTCGATTGCCTCGCGCTGCTGGGTGGCGGCGGCACCGCGAAGAATGCGCTGCGTCTGCATGAGGCCGGCATCCCCGTCGTGCATCTGCCGAAGACGATTGACAAGGACATCGCCCATACCGACAACACCTTCGGCTTTGCCACTGCGCTCGAGATTGCGACGGAGGCTGTCGACCGACTGCACTCGACGGCGCATTCCCATCACCGCGTCATCATCGCGGAAATCATGGGTCACAAGGCCGGATGGCTTACGCTCGGCGCGGGTATCGCGGGCGGCGCCGACGTGATTTTGCTGCCGGAGATCCCCTACCAGCTGGATGCCATCGTCGAGAAAATCGAGGAACGCAAGCGCAAGGGCACGAACTTCTCCGTGGTCGCCGTGGCGGAGGGCGCCCGCGACGCGGCAGCGACGGCCGAGCTGGAGGCGGCGGAGTCGTTGGTGAAGTCGGCCCCGACGCCCGAGGCGAAGGCGGTGGCGAAGGAGCACCGTCGGCGTATCGAAGATTCGCACCGCGAGCACCCGTTCCGTCTGGCTCGCGAGATTGAGGCGCGCACTGGGCTGGAGTCGCGGGTAACCGTGCTGGGGTACGTGCAGCGCGGCGGGATCCCCGTCACGGCGGATCGGCTGCTGGGTTCGGTGATTGGCGCGGCGGCTGCCGACCTCATCGAGGCGGGCGAAACCGGCATCATGGTGGCGTCGAAGGGCGAGGGCGCCGCGGCCGTCCCCCTGGAGGACGTCGCCGGCAACCTCGCGCTCGTGCCGCTCGACCACCCGTGGATCACCACCGCGCGCTCGGTCGGTACCGAGCTGGGCGAGTAAACCCGTCGAGATAGATCAAGTTCGTGGCTCGTCTGCCCACCACGAACTTGATCTATCTTTGCCCTTCGTCAGCGGCGCTTCTTCAAGATGCCGAAAATGCCGCGAACCAGGTCTTTGCCGACTGACCGCATGACCCGTTCCGTCCGACGCTCGCGTTCCCGACGACGACGCTCCGCCTCGCGCTCCTCACGCGCCCGCTGCTGCTCGAAGCGTTTCTGTTCTGCTCGCCGCTGGCGTTCATATTCCTTCTGGGCGCGCTCAAACTCCTTGCGCTGCTCGGCCTCGATCTTCGCCTGCTCCGCGGCGGCTGCCTCGGCCTTCGCCGCCTCTTCCTCCGCCCGGGCCGCGGCTTCAGCCTCCGCTGCGCTGTCTTCCATACGCTTGGTCAGCATCTCGTACGCCGACTCCCTGTCGACGGGCTCCCCATAGCGGGAGAACAGCAGCGACTCGCGCACGATGCGCTGCTGTTCTGCCTCCGGCGTCGGATCCATCGACGCGGTCGGAGCCCACATCTTCGTCCACGCGACGGGGGTCGGCGCGCCCTTGTCGTTCATCACCGTGACGATGGCCTCACCGATGCCGAGCTCTTGCAACAGGCGCTCGAGGTCGTAGTCAGAGTGGGGATAGGTGGCGACGGAAGCTTTCAGCGCCTTCGCGTCGTTCGGCGTGTGGGCACGCAGCTGGTGCTGCACGCGCGAGCCCAATTGGGCGAGCACATCGTCGGGAATATCCTTCGGGGTCTGCGTCACGAAGAACACGCCCACGCCCTTCGAGCGGATGAGCCGGACGGTCTGAGTGATTGACTCCAGGAATGCCTTCGACGCCCCACGGAACAGCAGGTGGGCCTCGTCGAAGAAGAACACGAGCTTCGGTTTGTCGATGTCGCCGACCTCCGGGAGGTGCTCGAAGAGGTCGGCGAGCAGCCACATCAGGAAGGTGGAGAACAGCGCCGGGCGCGACGCCAGCTGTGGCAGTTCGAGCAGCGAGATCACGCCTCGGCCGTCGCTGGCGGTGCGCAACAGCTCCGACGAGTCGAACTCGGGCTCGCCGAAGAAGACGTCGCCGCCTTGCTCATTGAGGGTGATGAGCGAGCGGAGGATGACGCCGGCGGTCGCCGTCGAGATGCCTCCGATGGCCTTGAGTTCTTGCTTGCCCTCGTCGGTGGCGGTGAGGTAACGCAACAGTTCGATGAGGTCTTTCAGATCCAGCAGTGGGAGTCCGGCCTTGTCAGCGTGCATAAACACGAGCCCGAGCGACGATTCCTGCGTCGAGTTCAAGTCCAGCACCTTCGACAGCAGCACCGGACCGAAGTCGGTCACCGTCGCCCGTAGCGGCACGCCATTGCCCTCGCCACCGAGGGCGAACAGTTCGATGGGGAACGTCGCGGCTTCCCAGTCTTGGCCAAGCGGGGCGACGCGCGCCAGCAGCTTGTCGTTCCCCTCGCCGGGGGTGGCGAGGCCGGAGAGGTCGCCCTTCACGTCGGCGGCAAACACCGGTACGCCTGCGTTGCTGAGGGCTTCCGCCATGACCTGCAGCGTCTTGGTTTTGCCGGTGCCGGTGGCTCCGGCGACGAGTCCGTGCCGGTTGAACATGCCCAGCGGGATACCGATGCGCGCTTCCTTGACGGGTTCACCGTCGCGCATGAGGACGCCCAGCGTCGCCGAGGGGACGTCGAAGGTGTAGCCGTCGATGATCTGTTGTTCGCTCACGGACATGCACTGTACTGACTCGTAGACGGCCGGGGGAAGGATTACCGACGCGCGCGGGCGCGCAGCGTTCCTGGCTCGAGAGAACGACGCAGTAGAATGGGGCTGTGATCTTCAAGGAAATCGGCGAGGGACGCCCCTACCCTGAGCATGGGTATGCGCCTCGTGATTGGAGCCAGATCGCGCCACAGCAGGTGCGACTCGACGAGTTGATCACCACCAAAGGAACACTCGATCTCGCCACCTTGCTGGAAGAGGATTCCACGTTCTACGGCGACTTGTTTGCCCACGTCGTGAGCTGGAAGGGTGAGCTGTATCTCGAAGACGGACTCCACCGGGCGCTGCGTGCCGCACTTCAGCAGCGCCGCACGGTGCACGCACGAATTCTCGAGTTGCAGTAAATTGGGGGAACGCCCGACCCAGGAAGGATGGATGCCGTGCGCGTATTCCGGCTGATCTCCACTCCGGTGCTGCTGCTTGCGCTGCTCGGAATCCTCATTTGGGGAGCCAGCTGGGGTTGGAAGAACCTCACCGCGCCCCTGCCGTCGCCGTCGCCCACCCCGTGCGTGACGAAGAAGGCCACCGTCATCACACCCGACATGGTGACGGTGCGCGTGCTGAACGGCGGGTTCACATCTGGGCTGGCGGGCAAGGTGAGCGACGCTTTGAAGAAGCAGGGCTACAACGTGCTGCGCGCCGGCAACACCGATGACCGCGTGAAAACGACGGTGGTGCGCGGCAGCGCCGACGACGAGGCGATGCTGAAGCTCGTGCAGTCGGCGTTCACGAACGCGACGATTGAGTACGACGACCGGGTCGACGGCAGCGTCGACGTCCTCGTTGGCACCGTGTACGAGGGCATGACGAAGAACCCGCTGCAGCAGATCGAAACCGAGGGCGGCGTGGTGTGCGAGTTCGTATCGCCGTCGCCGTCCCCCTCCCAGAGCTCACCGGCGCCGTCTCCGTCGCCGACCGCCTGAGCGGGCTGGGTGGTTAGGCCGCCCCGCTGATTGAGCCGCTGCCGAAGGCAGCGTGTCGAAATCATCGGCAGTGTGGTTTCGATACGCGAGCTCCGCTCGCTACTCAACCACCGGGAGTGGCGACGGCGCCCCGCCCCCGACCATCGAGTAGGCGACGCAGTCGCCGTATCGAGATGCGGTGGCGTGGTTTCGATTCGCGCCCTTCGGGCGCCACTCAACCACCGATAGGCGCGGGCAACTCAGCCACCGCGCAGAAAAACAAAACTCCCCGAGCCTTCAGACTCGGGGAGCGCTGGCGGTGACGGAGGGATTTGAACCCTCGGTGGGTTGCCCCACACTCGCTTTCGAGGCGAGCTCTTTCGGCCGCTCAGACACGTCACCGTTGGTTAGCTTAGCGTTTACGTTTCACTTGACGCGAATCTGGGACTGCGCATTCGCCAAATCCACAGCGCCAGATGCACTTCCAGGCGGCGCGCCCCGGCGTCCCAACTATCTCCGAGAATCTGTCGAATCCGCTGCACACGCTGCCGCACAGTGTTGCGATGCACGTAGAGCCCGGCCGCTGTATCGGCCAAACTTCGGTCAGCCTCCAGGTACGTCCACGCGGTCAGCATGAGGTCGGTGCCGCGCTCAGCGTCGTGATCGATCAGCGGCTGCACCGACGCGAGCAGCGGGTGCGTGTCGTCGGCAACTTCGAGCACGGCGTCGATCGCGCGGATGCGACTACCGTCGGCGAGCCCCTCCTTACCAAGCCCACGCAGCGACGAGAGCCCCATGTGTGCTCGACGATGCGCCGCAGCCATGTGCGTCGGGTCATCCACCCTGCCCGATGCCCCCACACGCGCCGGCACCCCTGCCTCACACAGCGCCTCCAACACGGTGTCGGCGAGATGCTGTTCGTTCGTCACGAGGCACCAATGCTCGTCATGCCAGGCCAGCAACCCCGCCCTATTCGTCATCACCGCGCGCAGCGCCGCCTCCACCCCGCCAGAGTCTTCGACAAGCAGCATCCACAAATCGTCGGCCGGGTGTAGTCCGAAGCGGGCGAGCGAATCTCTCAGCCGATTCATATCAAGTGCCTGGCCGGAGATGAGTTCGTCGATGACCTCCGCGTGCAGACGCTGCTCCGCACGCTCGGCTGCTTTCGCAATCAACCCGAGCACCGCGACAAAGAGCCCCACCTTTTCTAGAATTCGACGGCCGTTCTCCCCGAGCCTTCCCTTCGCGACGACCGCACCCATCGCCCGCCCCGCAGCCACAGCCGGCACGACGGTGACAGGCTCGTCACCCTCGCTGACATAGGCCTGCCCGGTGAGCGTTGCGACACTCACGACACGCTGCAGTTCCATATCCGCCGGTAGCCAATCGCAGCCAGGCGAGTCGCTCATGATCATCGGCTTGGGTGGCGTCGGCATGGCCGCGCTCATCACGGCGGTGGGGCGCGACGTCGAACGCATCATCGCCGTCGACACCCTGGATTCGAAGCTGGAGCAGGCCCGCGAGATCGGTGCGCACGAGACGTACACCCCGCAGCAGGTGATCGAGGAGGGCATCAAGGCCCACCATGTCGTCGAATGTGCGGGCAACGCGAAAGCGTTCGAAACCGCGTTCAAGGCGACGCGTTCGGGCGGCACGACGGTGACCGTCGGCCTCCCCGCGCCTGACGCCGTCTCGCAGGTCACCCCGCTGACCATCACCGCCGAGGCGCGCACTGTCGTCGGCTCCTACCTGGGGTCTGCGGTTCCGTCGAGGGATATCCCGACCTACGCTGAGATGTGGAGGTCGGGCAGGTTGCCGGTTGAGAAGCTCATTTCTCACCGGATCCGGCTCGACCAGATCAACGAGGCGATGGACGAGCTCGCGCAAGGGCGGGCCGTGCGTCAAGTAATCCTGATGGATGAGGAGTGACATGGACGAGTTTCTTGAGAAGCTTCCCAAACAGCACTACATCGGTGGCCAGTGGGTGGGTGAGCCCACCCTGGACGTCACCAACCCCGCCACCGGGGAGGTGATCGCGAAAGTTGCCGACGGCGACGTCGCCGTCGCGGTGTCGGCCCTCGATGCGGCGTGCGACGCGGCGGAGTCGTGGGCGGCCACGTCGCCCCGCGACCGCGGCGAGGTGCTCCGTCGGGCGTTTGAGCTCATCCACGAACGCAAGGACGACTTCGCGCGGCTGATGACCCTCGAGATGGGCAAGCCGCTCGCGGAGGCCTACGGCGAGGTCACCTACGGCGCGGAGTTCTTCCGCTGGTTCTCCGAGGAGGCCGTGCGCATTCACGGGCGATTCGGCATGGCGCCCGTGAGCGGGCAGCGCATCGTGACCGCACGGAAACCCGTCGGCCCCGTGTTCGCGATCACGCCGTGGAACTTCCCGCTGGCCATGGGCACGCGCAAGATCGGCCCAGCGCTCGCGGCAGGCTGCACCGTCGTCGTGAAGCCCGCCTCAGCGACGCCGCTCACGACGCTGCTGCTCATGGACGTGCTGAAGGAAGCCGGGCTGCCCGACGGTGTGGTCAACGTGTTCGTCTCGTCCAACTCGAAGGACACCTCGAACGCGATCATTCACGACCGCCGCCTGCGCAAGCTCACGTTCACCGGATCGACCGCCGTCGGGCAAACCCTGCTCAGGGAGGCCGCAGACGGCGTGCTGAAGTGTTCGATGGAGCTGGGCGGCAACGCGCCGTTCATCGTGCTGGAGGGCGCGGATGTCGACAAGGCAGTGCAGGGCTCGCTCGTGGCGAAGATGCGCAACAACGGCGAGGCGTGCACGGCGGCGAACCGCTTCTACTTGCATGAGTCGGTGGCCGACGAGTTCCTCGCCAAGCTGGGTTCGGAGTTCGACAACTGGCCTGTCGGACCGGGGCTCGACGAGGGCACCAAGCTCGGCCCGCTGATCCACCAGCAGGCAGTGGACGACATCGTCACGCTCATCGAGGACGCCGTCGCCAAGGGCGCCACCGTCGTGCGCGGCGGCCATGCGGTCGACCGGCCCGGCAGCTTCCTCGAACCCACCATCCTCACCGGCATCACGAGCGACATGCGGATCGCGCACGAGGAGATCTTCGGACCCGTCGTGGCGGTGCAAACCTTCACCGACGTCGACGACGTCGTCGCCCGCGCGAACGACACCGACTTCGGCCTGATGTCGTACGTCTTTGGCGACGAAGGCGACGTGCTGCGCGTGGGCGAACGCCTGGAGTACGGCATCGTCGGGCTCAACACCGGCCTCGCCTCCGACGCGGCGGCGCCGTTCGGCGGCGTGAAGCAGTCGGGGCTTGGGCGCGAGGGCTCGTTCGAAGGCATCGACGAGTACCTCGAAACCCAGTACTACGCGATGCCGCGGTAACTACCTGCACGAGGGCGCGTCCCCGGTTCTGAGCCTGGACACCGCTTAGGCGTTCTGGCTCACGGCTGGGGCGCGCCCTCGCGGCGTTCCCCGAAAAAGGCGAGCAGCTCGGCCGCGCACTCGTCGCGCATCACGCCGCCGGTGACGTCAACGGCGTGGTTCAGGCGGGGGTCGCGCACGACGTCGAAGAGGCTCGCGACGGCGCCGGCCTTCTCGTCGAACGCCCCGAACACGAGCCTGGCAAGGCGTGATCCGACGATCGCACCCGCGCACATCGTGCAGGGCTCCAAGGTCACGACGATGGTGCAGCCCTCGAGCCGCCACTCGCCCAGTGCTTCCGAGGCGCGGCGCAGCGCGACCATTTCGGCGTGCGCGGTGGGGTCCTGATGCAGCTCGCGTTCGTTGCCTGCGCTCGCGACGACGGCACCTTCGGGATCGAGCACAACGGCCCCCACCGGCACGTCCCCCTGAGCGGCGGCCGAGCGGGCCTCGTCGAGGGCCAGCCGCATGGCGTCATGCCAGCGGGAACCCACGTCAGTCGTCGTACTCGGCCGCGGCGGCGTGGAACTCGTCGGCGATCTTCAACTTCTCAGCAATGCGTTCGAGGCACTCGTAGGAGTCGGCGTCGTAGTCGGTAGCGAGGGCTTCGAGCTCGAAGCTGCGCAGACCGCTCGCGGCGAACATCCCCAAGTCACCGACCGGGTAAGAGTCGTCGTCCTCGTCTGGGATGTCTTCGCCGAGGTAGTCGAGCACGTCGCGCGCGAGCGGCCACTCGTTGGCGGCTGTGGCGTCGGAGAGCAGCACCTCCACCATGCGTCCGCGCGCGCGGACGATGACGAAGAAGTCGCCGCCCACCGAGACGAATCCGTCGGCGCCCGAGTCGCCCGGCAGGCGGGTGAGCTGGCGGATCAGTTCGTCGAGATCATTAGCGAGGTCGTAGTCGAGGGGCACGACGATGGGCTCGCCGTCTTCACGGTAGGCGGCAACCACCAAGTCGACGTCGTCTTCCGACGCGTCTTCGAGGTCGTCATCGTCGAAGTCGTCATCATCTTCGTCGAGGTCTACGTCGTCGTCGAGATCGAACGGCTCAGCATCCTCGGCATCGAACACGCCCACGGCACGCACCTTCCCTAGCAGTGGCGGAAGCGGTTCGGCCGCATCCGCAATCGACAGACTACCGGCTGGGCAAGCGCGCGGCCAGAGCGGGGATGTGGGAAACTGGCCTCGTGGAAGTACGTGTTGTCTCGCATCCCCTGATCGATCACAAACTCACGCTCCTGCGTGACCGGGATACACCACAGCCGGTGTTCCGTCGACTCGTCGACGAACTCGTCACGCTGCTGGCTTACGAAGGCACACGCGGTGTGCGTGTCCATGACCATGAAATCCAGACCCCCGTGTCGCCCACGATCGGCAAGAAGCTCGACGATCCGGCGCCGCTCGTCGTGCCGATTCTTCGCGCTGGCCTGGGAATGCTCGACGGTATGCTCCGCCTGGTGCCCTCCGCTGAGGTGGGCTTCCTGGGAATGAGCCGCGACGAGGAGACCCTCGAGCCGACGACATACGCCGAGCGCCTGCCCGAGGACCTGTCCGGCAGGCAGTGCTACGTGCTCGACCCGATGCTCGCCACCGGCGGGTCGCTTGGCGGGGCGGTGCAGTTCCTCGTCGACCGTGGCGCCGACGACATCACCGCCATCTGCCTGCTCGCCGCGCCGGAAGGCATCGAGAAGCTCACCACGCTGCTGGAAGACCTCGCCGTGCCCTGCACGCTGGTGGTCTCTGCGGTGGACGAGAAGCTCAACGAGCACGGCTTCATCGTGCCCGGCCTCGGCGACGCCGGCGACCGCCTCTACGGCCTGGCCGACTAGCGCGGTTTCGACACGGCCCTTCGGGCCGGCTCAACCACCGAGGCGCGATCGTCTCCGGTCGTCGAGTAGGCCCGCAGGGCCATATCGAGACGCACCGACGCGGTTTCGATACGCCCGCTACGCGGGCTACTCAACCACCGGAGGCCAGCAGCGGCTCAACCACCGGGATGGGCGGCCTCTTGCCCGATCGTCGAGTAGCGGCGAAACCGCGTATCGAGACGCACCGCAGTCAGTAGTAATACGGGAACCGACGCCAGTCGGGGTCGCGCTTCTCAAGGAACGCGTCGCGGCCCTCGATGGCCTCGTCGGTCATGTACGCCAGCCTGGTGGTCTCGCCGGCGAACACCTGCTGGCCGACCAGCCCGTCGTCGATAGCGTTGAAGGCGAACTTCAGCATGCGCTGCGCCGTCGGCGACTTGCCGCAGATCTTCGCGGCCCACTCAAGCCCTTCGTCTTCAAGGTCGGCGTGCGGCACCACCTTGTTCACCATTCCCATGCGGTAAGCGTCGTCGGCGGTGTAGGTGTCGCCGAGGAAGAAGATTTCGCGCGCGAACTTCTGCCCCACCTGGCGGGCCAGGTACGCCGACCCGTAGCCAGCGTCGAAGGAGCCGACGTCGGCGTCGGTCTGCTTGAACTTGGCGTGCTCGGCGGAGGCGAGGGTGAGGTCGGCGACGACGTGCAGCGAGTGCCCACCACCGGCCGCCCAACCGCCGACCAGGGCAATCACCACCTTGGGCATGAAGCGGATGAGGCGCTGCACCTCGAGAATGTGGAGTCGGCCGAGCTTGGCGGCGTCGACGTCGGCCGCGCTGTCACCGTCGGCGTATTGGTAGCCGGCCTTGCCACGGATGCGCTGGTCGCCGCCTGAGCAAAACGCCCAGCCGCCGTCCTTGGGGCTGGGGCCGTTGCCAGTCAGCAGCACGCAACCCACGTCGGATGCCTGGCGGGCGTGGTCGAGCGCGCGGTAGAGCTCGTCGACGGTGTGCGGGCGGAACGCGTTGCGCACCTCCGGGCGGTCGAACGCGATGCGCACGGCCGGCACGTGCTTCGCGCGGTGGTAGGTGATGTCAGTGAAGTCGAAACCCTCGACGGGCTCCCACAGCTCGGGTTTGAAGGGGTTGCTCATGGGGCGAGCCTAGCGAGTGAACGATAGATCAAGTTCGTGGCTCGTCTACCCACCACGAACTTGATCTATCTTTGCCCTATCAGCCCAGCAGCGCGCGAGCAACGTCGGGAACGTTCGTGATAATCGCATCGACGCCGGCCCGTGCCGCCATCTGCAGGTGCTCGGGATCGTCGACGGTCCACGTGCGCACGAGCACGTCGGACATCAGCAGCGCCAACTGCTCCGCTGCAACGTCCCCGACGAGGTCCGTCACCGACGCGTGCCGGAACGACGACCACACCGCCTGATCCCGCATGCCGAGTTCGTCGACGAGCGTCAGTGCCTCGCGCTCGATGCCCGGGTAGCGCTCGATGCTGGTTTTGAGCTCGACGTTCACCTGCAGCCCCGTGCCGCGCAGCAGCTCCATCACCTGCCGCAAGGTTGGCACCCGGGTGCCCCCAAAGCCCGGGAGGCCGGCCGACGCGTCCAGTGCGCGGATTTCGTCGGAGGTGAGTCGCGCGACGGCGCCGGTGCCGTTGGTGGTGCGGTTGACGGTCTCGTCGTGGATGACGACGAGTTCGCCGTCGGCGGTGCGTTGCACGTCGAGCTCAACGCCGTCGGCGCCGAGTTCGACGGCGATCTCGAAGGCAGGGAGGGTGTTCTCAGGTGCGCGTTGGCTGGCGCCCCGGTGTGCTCAGATGGAAGTCATGGCACCATTGTGGCAAGCATGCTGGGGCATGAAAATGCCCCCGGCGATGAACCGGGGGTTAGCTGGCGCGCACGGGAGGACTCGAACCCCCAACCTTCTGATCTGTGGTCAGATGTCCTAGCGCATTTTCAGGCACTTTTCACGCTCAAGATAGGGCGAAAATCCCCTTTGGTGTACCCATTGGTGTACCCATTCACGGGTCGCCTAGCCATGATGTTCCAATCGTCGTGTGAGATAAGCGCGTTCCGCTGGGTGGAGGTGTCGCAGCCTGGTGAGCAGCGTCGCTTTATCCACCCATAGTTCCTCGGCCGCCTCGTCGAGGCTCTGAGTCCAGGCCAGCGCCTCGCCAAGCGCTTTGATCTCGATGAGCCGCCAAGCGACAGCCTTGTCTATTGCCAATTCCTCACGGGCTGCGAGCACCGGGTCGGCAGGCATGGGGCCGCGTCGCACGTGCTCAAGCTCGTGGGCGATGGTGCAGCGTCGCTCGGCTTGTAATAGGCGGCTGTCGACGGTGATCGTCTTCGTCG
>JAEZVO010000078.1 GCA_023443125.1 Actinomycetes bacterium | reverse complement strand
CCCCGTCGGTTTGGGAGCAGGGAACAACGGGCCGATCCGTGCCCAGACTTCGTCAGAGATCACATCGCGCGACACGTCCCAATTCTCGCGCGAAACACCCCCAGACCCCTTTAGCAACACGCCCTAGCGCGCCCGTGGGCCCGAGTAACGTCGTTGCTGCACACCGGGCGCGTCTGAAAATGGGCAAAATAAGCTCTCGAATTTTATCAAACGGGCGATGACGGTTTCGTGTCAGGGGTCCCTGTTGAGGGCTTTGGGCGGCATGGTTGGATAGTACGCATGAGTGCGCGAAAGATTGGCGTCACCGAGCTTGCCCTCCGTGACGCGCACCAGAGTTTGATGGCAACTCGCATGGCTATGGAGGACATGGTCGATGCGTGTGAAGACATTGATAAGGCCGGTTACTGGTCCGTGGAATGCTGGGGCGGTGCGACGTACGACGCGTGCATCCGCTTCCTGAACGAAGATCCCTGGGAGCGTCTCCGCACGTTCCGCAAGCTGATGCCGAACTCGCGGCTGCAGATGCTGCTGCGCGGGCAGAACCTGTTGGGCTACCGTCACTACGAGGATTACGTCGTCGACAAGTTCGTGGAGAAGTCCGCTGAGAACGGCATGGACGTCTTCCGCGTCTTCGACGCGCTGAACGACCCCCGCAACATGGCACGTGCGATGCAGGCTGTGCGCGACGCGGGCAAGCACGCTCAGGGCACGATTTGCTACACGATCTCTCCGGTGCACACCGTCGAGGGATACATCAAGTTGGCTGGTCAGCTCATCGACATGGGCGCAGAATCCATCGCATTCAAGGACATGGCCGCCCTGCTGAAGCCGCAGCCCGCCTACGACATTGTCAAGGGCATTAAGGACACCTACGGCGATGTGCAGATCAACGTTCACTGCCACTCCACCACCGGCGTCACCCTCGTATCGTTGATGAAGGCCATCGAGGCAGGCGCTGACGTCGTCGATACGGCCATCTCCTCGATGTCGCTCGGCCCGGGTCACAACCCCACCGAGTCGCTCGTCGAGATGCTGGAAGACACCGGCTACGAGACCGGCCTGGACATGGATCGTCTCGTGAAGATCCGCGACCACTTCAAGGGCGTGCGCCCGAAGTACGCGGAGTTCGAGTCGAAGACGCTCGTCGATACCGGCATCTTCAGCTCCCAGATTCCTGGTGGCATGCTCTCCAACATGGAGTCGCAGCTCAAGGCGCAGGGCGCTGGCGACCGCATCGACGAAGTGATGGCCGAAGTTCCGCGTGTCAAGGCCGACGCAGGGCACCCGCCGCTGGTGACTCCGTCGTCGCAGATCGTCGGCACGCAGGCTGTGTTCAACGTCCTCATGGGCCGTTACAAGGTGATGACCGGCGAGTTCGCCGACCTGATGCTTGGCTACTACGGCGAATGCCTGGGCGAGCGCAACCCCGAGGTGATCGAGCTCGCAAAGGCGCAGGCTAAGAAGGACCAGATCACGGTGCGTCCTGCCGACCTGCTGGAACCCGAGTGGGACAAGCTCACGGAGGAGGCGAAGGGGCTCGAAGGCTTCGACGGCACCGACGAGGACGTGCTCACGCACGCCATGTTCCCGAACGTGGCCGCGAAGTTCCTTGCTACCCGTGCAGAGGGTCCGAAGAGCGTCGCCAAGTCGCCCGAGCAGCTGGCTGCCGAGCGAGCCAAGGCCGCAGGCCCCGCACAGGGCATCACCGCACCCGTCAACTACAACGTCAAGCTGGCCGGACGCGAACACAGCGTCACGGTTGAGCCCGCCTGAGGAGCATGAGCATGGTTCACGAATACACGATGGCTGACCGCCTCGAACAGTTGAAGGAACGCCGCGCTGAGGTTGAGGCTGGCGGCGGCGAGGCAAGGCTGGAGAAGCAGCGTGCCAAGGGCAAGATGACGGCGCGCGAGCGACTGGGCAAGCTGCTCGACGACGGCACCTTCCAGGAAGTCGGCGCGTTCCGCCGCAACCGCACCACCACCTTCGGTATGGACAAAGCCAATATGCCTGCCGACGGTGTGGTCACCGGAACCGGTGCCGTGTATGGCCGGCCTGTGCACGTCGCCAGCCAGGACTTCACCGTTATGGGTGGTTCCGCTGGTGAGGCGCACTCCATCAAGGTGGCTGAGGCGCTGCACTCGTCGCTGGAAACCGGCACGCCGTTCATCTTCATCAACGACTCGGGCGGTGCCCGCGTCCAGGAAGGCATCGACTCGCTCTCCGGCTACGGCAAGGTGTTCTACCAGAACGTGCTGCTGTCGGGTGCTGTGCCGCAGATCTCCATCATCTCTGGCCCCTGCGCCGGCGGTGCGGCGTACTCCCCGGCGCTGACCGACTTCATCATCCAGACCCGCAAGGCCCACATGTTCATCACGGGCCCCGGCGTGATCAAGCAGGTCACCGGCGAGGAAGTGACCCAGGACGACCTCGGTGGTGCCGACGCGCACATGGGGCGCTCCGGCGTCGTGCACTTCGTCGCCGACGACGACGAGCAGGCAATCCTGATTGCGCAGAAACTGCTGAGCTTCCTGCCGCAGAACAACTCCGAAGAGCCGCCGATCGTCGACCCGGATGATGTGGTGGAGCCCAACGAGAAGCTCCGCGACATCATCCCCGTACAGGGCAACAAGGGCTACGACGTCCGCGACGTCATCGCTGAGATCGTCGACCACCGTGACTTCCTCGAGGTCCAGGCCGGCTGGGCGATGAACATCGTCGTCGGCTTCTCCCGCATCAACGGCCGCACGGTAGGCATCATCGCCAACCAGCCGTCGGTGATGTCGGGTGTGCTCGACATCGACTCGTCGGACAAGGCGTCGCAGTTCATCCGGTTCTGCAACGCGTTCAACATCCCGCTGCTGAACCTGGTTGACGTGCCCGGCTTCCTGCCTGGCGTGGCGCAGGAGCATGGTGGCATCATCCGCCACGGCGCGAAGATGCTCTACGCCTACTCCGCCGCGACGGTGCCGAAGATCACCGTGGTCATGCGTAAGGCCTACGGTGGCGCGTACCTCGCGATGTGCTCGAAAGACCTGGGCGCTGACAAGGTGTTTGCATGGCCGACGGCCGAGATCGCCGTGATGGGAGCCGAAGGCGCTGCCAACGTCGTGTTCCGTCGGGAGATCGAGGCTGCCGAAGACAAGGAGGCTCGTCGCGCAGAACTCGTGGAGGAATACCGCGAGACCTTCTCGACGCCGTACATGGCGGCCGCGCGTGGTCTCGTCGACGACATCATCGACCCGGCGGATACCCGCCGCGAGGTCGCGATGGCGCTCGAGATCCTCGTCGGCAAGCGCGAGATTCGCCCGGCCAAGAAGCACGGCCTGGGCCCGGCCTGATCGGAGCACGCAGATGTCTGATGTATCCGTGAAGGAACTCCAAGAGCAGGTCCAGACGCTCACCGAGCGTCTGGCCTCCGTGGAGGCGCAGCTCGCTGCTCTGAATACCGATAAGAAGATCCCCGAGGAGCACCTCGTGGTGATTGGCGCCGCGATTGCGGCGTACATGGGCCACAAGGCGAAGGTGCGTGCGGTGCGCTTCCGTCACCAGGAGAGCTGGGCGGCGGCTGCACGGAGCCGTGTGCACAACCGCTCAGTACCCCACAACCGTTGACAGTCCGAGAGTAGGCAATGATGAAGTTGAAGGTGACCGTCGACAAGACGGAGTACGAGATCGACGTCGAGGTGCAGGAAGAGGAGCGCCAGGGATTGGGGCCGGTGGTCATCGGCGTCAATGGTGGCTCGAACCCCATCCCCACCAAGGCATCGATGCCCGCGTCGAGCGCGAGTGCCATTACCGCGCCGCTCGCCGGCTCGGTGAGCCGCATCCTCGTGGAGGAAGGCCAGGAAGTCGAGGCCGGCACCGTCGTGCTGGTGCTCGAGGCAATGAAGATGGAGACCGAGATCACGGCGCCGAAGGCCGCTAAGATCGAGACCATCCTCGTGGAGAAGGGCGACGCAGTCCAGGGCGGCCAGGCCCTTATTGCGATGGCCGACTGACCCGTCGCAGTTCGATTTGACGATAAAGAATGCTGGAGACCACCGGAAAAGGTGGCCTCCAGCATTCTTTGTTGGTGGGTTTCGATACGCCGCCTTCGGCGGCTACTCAACCATCTGTGCTGCGGGCGACCCCACCCCGATCATCGAGTAGCGGGCGCAGCCCGCGTATCGAGATGCCCCCCGCGCACCCGCGAACCCCAGCTACCCGTTCCGGTGATTAGCTAGTATAGGCTCCGGAATGGAGGCCCGATGAGCTACGACGAGGACGAACCGACACAGCCGCTTTCGTTGGACGAGCTGCGCCGGGAATTGGGCGGGAAACGCCGCGAGGAACCGGTCGGCGCCGACGAACATGCCAGCCTGCCGACCCCCAACCCGAGCGCTCCTGTTGACCGAGCCGACGTGATCGGTGAGGGCGCGAAAGCGTTCGCTGCGTGGTCTGGGCGGTTCCTGCTCATGGCCGCCGCAATTGCGCTCACCTTCTGGACGCTGGGCCAGGTGCGCGAGGCGCTCATCCCACTGCTGCTCGCGTTACTCATTGCGTCGGTGCTGTATCCCGTCGTGAATGGTCTGCGTTGCGTGGGTATACCTCACGGCATTGGCGCCGTCGTCAGCTTGCTGCTCGGTGCAGGACTCATTGGTGGGCTGGTGAGCTTGATCGCGCCCAGCGTAGTGAGCCAATGGCCGGTGCTCGCCGATCAAACGGTGAAGGGTATCCGTAAGGTACAGAACTGGGCGGCGGGCCCACCGTTGAACATCCACGATGAGCAACTCAACCGATACCTTGGCCAACTGACCGACTGGCTGCAGGGGCATTCTGAAGATCTGGTGAGTATTGCGCTCAATGTGAGCGGCAGCGTCTCCAGCGGCCTCGTCACACTGGCTATGACGCTCGTGATCGTGTTCTTCATGCTGAAGGACGGGCACAAGTTCGTGGGTTGGGCGCGCTCCGTCGTCGGGCGACGGGGCGGCTTCCACGTCTCCGAACTGTTCACGCGTCTGTGGAACACCTTGTCGGGGTACATCCGCACGCAGGCGATCGTGTCCATGGTGGATGCGGTGTTCATCGGCGCTGGCTTGTGGCTGATGAAAGTGCCGCTCGCGTTCCCCATCGCCGTGCTGACATTCATGGCCGGATTCATTCCCATCGTTGGCGCTGTCACCGCAGGTGGTGTCGCCGTGCTCGTCGCGTTGGTGACGGGCGACGTCGTGCAGGCGCTCCTCGTGCTTGGCCTCGTCATCTTGGTGCAGCAGCTAGAGGGCAATATCTTGCAGCCTGTGCTGCAGTCGCGCGTGATGGAGCTGCACCCCGTCGTGATCATTCTGGCAGTGCTGCTCGGCGGTGGTTGGTTTAACATCATCGGCGCCTTCCTCGCGGTGCCGGTGGCGGCGGCGAGCGCCGTCGTGTTGCGCTATCTGGGTGACATGATCGATCTCAGAACCGGCGAGCGCGTTGCCAGCGATATCGATTGGGCTACGGACGACGGGCACGTCGTCGGTGGTGAATCGGAGAAGTCAGCCCGGTTTTTCCAAGACCTGGTGCTCCGCCGAGTGCGCTTCTCCCACGATTACGACAGCGATGCAGATCAGTCTGCCGCGGCCGTGGAAGAACGAGACCCGCGCAACCCGGTGACGTCGGTGTTCCGCAAGCTCAAGCGCCGCGGGAAGCACCACGACGACGAGGCGCCGTCGGAGTAACGATGTATGGCGCTACTGGGCGACGCGATGCATCTTGTGCTTCGCCTGGGCGCGCGGCCGGATGGTCAGGCGGTCGACGTTCACGTGGTGGGGTCGGGTGACCATCCAGCAAATGGCGTCGGCGATGTCTTCCGCGACCAGCGGGCCAGGCACACCTTCATACACCTTCGCGGCGCGGTCGGCGTCGCCCTCAAAACGGGTGAGCGAGAACTCGTCGGTGGCGACGAGGCCGGGCGCGATCTCGGTGATGCGCACGTCGGTGTCCACGAGTTCCAGCCGCATGGATTCCACCATCGAGCGTTCTGCGGCCTTCGCGCCGCAATATCCTGCGCCGCCTTCGTAACCGGCGTCGGCAGCGATCGAGGTGACGAACACGACGATGCCCGTCGCCGTCGTGAGCGCTGGCAGGAGTGCCTGGGTGACGCGCGCGGTGCCGAGCACGTTAGTGGCGTACATGCGTTCCCACAGGTCCAAGCGCGCCTCGCCCACGTCTTCGAGACCCAACGCGCCGCCGGCGTTGTTGACCAGCACATCGAGGGAATCCCCGACGGCCTCTGCGAGGCGGGCCACATCGTCGGGATTGGTGATGTCGCAGGGGAATGCGATGCCGTCGATCTCTTGGGCCAAGGTTTCGACCCGCTCGGCCCGCCTGGCCACACACATCACCTTGTGGCCGTGCTGGGCGAGCAGCCGCGCGGTTGCGGCGCCGATGCCTGAACTTGCTCCTGTCACTACTGCCGTTTTCATACCGCAAGCCTATGTGGTGAATCGTGGTGAAGCATCAGGCGCCCGAAAATGACCGTTTTCCTCCACGCCTGCAGAAAACCTGCATGTAGAGCGGGTCCGTTGCTTCTCGTGGAGGATAACGGTCGAAATGCTTAGAGTGCCGGCCGGCGGAGTTTGCCACCGTCGCTGAACCCCCGCCGACATGTGCGCCTAGGGGCACCGCAAAAAGTGACCGTTATCCTCCACGAGAAGCTGCACACCCCCGGATTTCGAGGACTATGTGCAGGCGTGGAGGATAACGGTCAAAAGGCGGGAGTGGCCCGACGGTTACTTCGTGCCCTGGTTAGCGACAGCCTGGATGGAAGCAGCGGCGGCCTCCGGATCGAGATAGCGGCCGCCCTTCGTGACGGGCTTGCAATCGTCGTCGAGCTCGTACACCAGCGGAATGCCGGTGGGGATGTTGAGGCCCGAGATGTCGTCATCGGAGATCTCGTCGAGGTGCTTCACCAGCGCGCGCAGCGAGTTGCCGTGCGCGGCGACGAGCACCGTCTTGCCCTCGGTGAGATCGGGCTTGATGTCGGACTCCCAGTAGGGGAGCATACGGCCGACGACGTCCTTGAGGCACTCGGTGAGCGGGCGCTCCGATTCGGGGATGTCGGCGTAGCGCTCATCGGAGAACTGCGAGAACTCGCCGTCGGCATCGATCAGCGGCGGCGGAACGTCGTAGCTACGACGCCACTGCATGAACTGCTCTTCGCCGAACTGGTCGCGGATCTCAGTTTTGTTGAGGCCCTGCAGCTTGCCGTAGTGGCGCTCGTTGAGGCGCCAGGAGCGCTTCACGGGAATCCAGTGGCGATCGGCGTTGTCGAGGGCGATGTTGGCGGTCTTGATGGCGCGGCGCAGCAACGAGGTGTGCACCACGTCGGGCAGGATGCCCTCGTCTTTCAGGAGCTTGCCGCCGCGCTCGGCTTCGGCGAGGCCCTTCTCGTTGAGGTCGACGTCCACCCAGCCGGTGAACAGGTTCTTGGCGTTCCATTCGCTCTCGCCGTGGCGGAGCAGGATCAGCGTGTTAGTCATAGTTGCAGCCTACCCGCCCATGCGAGACGCCCGCATCACCTGGTGGGTGTATGCGGGCGTCGCAACGATACAAGCAATCAGGCGTTCGGCCAGTCTTTGCCCTCCGGAACCTCACCGGTGATGAGGTAGATGGTGCGGCGACCCACCGCGACGGCGTGGTCGGCGAAGCGCTCGTAGTAGCGGCCGATGAGCGCGACGTCTACGGCAGCGGCGATGCCGTCGTTCCAGTTTTCATCCAGCAGGACGTTGAAGTGTTCACGACGAAGATCGTCCATCTTGGTGTCGATGTCGGCCAGGCCGTATGCCTCATGGGCGTCGCGGTTGGCGAGTGCCTCTCGCGCCACGTCGATCATCTTCAGCGCAATCTCGCTCATAGAGCGGAAATTGGTCTCGAGGCTTGCCGGCACCGCCTTGTTGGGGTAGCGAAGGCGGGCGATCTTGGCGATGTGCGCGGCGAGGTCGCCCATGCGAGCGAGCTCGAACACCATTCGGATGGCGGACACGACGGTACGCAGTTCGCCGGCGACGGGGGCCTGGAGGGCGAGCAGGGACAGGCATTCATACTCGAGCTTCTCGTGCAGTTGATCGAGCTCAGCGTCGTTGCTAATGACGGCCTCAGCACGGTTGATATCGGCCTCGAACAGCGCTGCGGTGCTCTCTTCGAGTGCGGTCTCAACGAGTTCCGCCATGTGGAGCAGGCTCTTCAGGAGCCCGTCGAGTTCTTCGTGATAGCTGGTTCGCATGGCATCTCCTTGGTTGACGTACTCAATGCTATGGGCTGAATGAAGTCTGGTGGACAGCGGTCCACGCTAGCCATCCAAGCTTCCCATTCTGGGGTGAGATGTTGAACAGTGTGTGAACGGTTGGTGACGGATTTGGGTGCATTCGACGGGCAGCGGCAGGGCACTAGACTCAGTGCCATGTCGTACGTTGGCGCTGGCTTGGTGGGGGCGGCCTTGGCGTTGCTGCTCGCCGGGGCGGTGGTGGCGCTGGTGTGGGCCTCCCGACGGCGCACCGTCGCGCTCGCGCAAAATAATCCGACGATCGACCCACTCGTCGAGCGCCTCATCGCGCAGTTGCCCATTGGGGCGGCCGTCGTCGGTCCTCACGATGAGCTCCTTGGGCACAACGAGGCTGCGGTGCATATTTCGCTGGTGAAAGGTACCCGGCTGGGTTACAAGCACTTGCTCGAACAGGCGCGAGATGTGCGGCAGTCCGGTTCGGATTTTTCCGGCGACATCAGCCGGGAGGCGATTCCGGGGGAGCCGCCGCTGTCGCTCACGGTGTCGATCAGTCAGCTCGACGAGGACCAGCTGCTGGTGCTGGGGTTTGACAACGCCCAATCGCGGCGGGTGGAGGCGATTCGTCGGGATTTCGTGGCGAATGTCTCACACGAGCTGAAGACGCCCATCGGCGCCATCGGGGTGCTCGCGGAAGCGGTGGAAGCCGCGAAGGACGACCCGACGGCTGTCGAACGTTTCTCCGTACGCCTGCAGCGTGAGACGAAGCGCTTGTCAGAACTGGTATCGCAGATCATCAACTTGTCGCGGCTGCAGTCCGCGGCACCCAACATCGCGCATGAGCCGGTATCGCTGGTCGACGTCGTCGAGGATGCCATCAGCAACTGCCGCGAATTAGCGGAAGACCGACGGGTACAGATCATCGTGGGTGATCTGCAGGATGTCACGATAGCTGGTGACAAATGGGAGCTCACCGACGCCGTCACCAACCTGGTACAAAACGCCATCAACTACTCTGATCAGGGAGCCCGGGTGGCGGTGAGCATCACCGCGAAACGCGACAACGGTGACGATGTCGTCGACGTGAAGGTGTCTGACAACGGCATCGGCATCTCGAAGGAAGACCAGGAGCGGATTTTCGAGCGCTTTTACCGAGTCGACTACGGGCGCAGCCGGTCTACCGGAGGCACAGGGCTCGGGCTCTCGATCGTCCGCCACATCGTCATGGCGCACGGGGGAACCATTACAGTGTGGTCGAACCTGGGGCAGGGCTCCACGTTCACGCTGCGGTTTCCCGTCCTGAGTGATCTGAAAGGTGAAGGACAAGATCAATGACACGCATTCTGATCATCGAAGACGAGGAATCGTACCGTGACGCGCTCACGTTCATGCTCGAGAAGGAAGGTTTCGACGTCGCCTCCGCGGCCGACGGGGTAGAGGGCCTGAAGGAGTTCGACAAGCATGGTGCCGACCTGGTGCTGCTCGATCTCATGATGCCCGGCATGCCTGGCCTCGAGGTGTGCAAGCAGTTGCGTGCACAGTCGAACGTCGCCATTGTCATGGTCACCGCCCGCGACTCTGAGGTGGACAAGGTAGTGGGCCTTGAACTTGGGGCCGACGATTACGTCACCAAGCCGTTCAGCCACCGCGAGCTCGTGGCGCGCGTTCGGGCAGTGCTGCGCCGTGGGCAAGACCAGGAGCTTGTTCCCGACGTCGTTGAGGTGGGGGGAGTGCGCATCGACGTCGAACGTCACCAGGTGTATGTCGATGGGGAGGAAGTGCGGTTTGCGCTGCGCGAGTTTGACCTACTCGAGCTGCTGCTGCGCAACCCTGGGCGAGTGCTCACGAGAGGCCAGCTGATCGACCGAATCTGGGGCAGCGACTACGTCGGCGACACTAAAACCCTCGACGTGCACATCAAGCGGCTGCGGTCGAAGATCGAGCGCGACCCGTCGAAGCCGGAACGCCTGATCACCGTGCGCGGGCTGGGGTACAAGTACGAAGGCTGAGCGACGGGCTTCCCGCCGGGCGCTGCCAGCCGGGCGCACAAGTTACGACTGGGTGTTCTTCCAGAGCTCTTCGAAGTCAGCGTGGGTATTGGCGTATACCGGCACCTCGAGCTGGATGGCCCCGGTGCTGAGCTCGATGACCACACGCGCGTTGCGTCCCGGCGTGAGGTCTGCATTCTCGACGGTGACCGGCCCGTCCTCGAACCGCGCAGCCCCGTGTGCACCCACGGTGGCCTGGAAATCAAGCTGGCTGGGTTCACCGAAGGAGCCATCCGGCATTTCCGGCGCGTACTGAATGGCCTGCACTTCCGTGCCCTTGACCGACGCGACGGTGCCAGCGAGCAGTCCCTTGCCCTCATCGTCGACGACGAACAGCACGTTGCGGGCCTTGTCGCTCGCGCCGGTGCCGTTGCCTTGTGCCTGCGTCAGTTCACTTTGCGCCCCGGCTGCCGGAGGCACGTTCGGCTGCCACCCGGAGGCAGTGCAGCCAGTGAGAGCAATAGCGGATGCGGCGACGCAGGCTAGAGCTGCTTTCCGTACGCGAGCGAACATGGTGCAACCTTCCGAGACGATAGGTGATGGCCGTCATACTAGCCGCAACGAGCGGCATTCGTCGTCCTGCCTGACAGTCGAGGCGCCTGGCCCGCTCGTCGAGTAGGCGGTGTAGCCGTCGTATCGAGACGTGGGCGGGGTTTGGATACGCCGCCTGTGGCGGCTGCTCAACCATCGGGGATCAGGCTCGATGATTGAGTCGCGGGCGGAGCCCGCGTGTCGAAATCATCTCGGGCGGGGTTTCGATTACGCGCCCTCCGGGCGCTACTCAACCACCGGGGGGCGCGGGGCGCTACTCAACCACCGGGGCGGCATGATCGTCGAGTAGGCCCGGAGGGCTGTATCGAGGCGCGATCGCGCGGAGGGCGAACTCAATCACACTTCCCTGAGATTTGTCCAAGGAGACACGCGGAAAAGTCTGGTAGAATAGCTTGCGAAAGGGGCCAAAACAATATGACTTTTTCTATCGGTGAAACGGTGGTCTACCCCAATCACGGGACGGCCGTCATCGAGGACATCGAAAACCGCACCATCAAGGGCGAAGACCGCATGTATCTCGTCCTTCGCATCATCGGACAAAACGACCTGGTGGTTCGCGTCCCGGCATGCAACCTTGATCTCGTGGGCGTCCGCGACGTCGTCGATGAAGAGGGGCTTGAGAAGGTGTTCGATGTTCTTCGCGATAAGAACACCGAGGAGCCGTCGAACTGGTCTCGTCGTTTCAAGGCGAACATGGAGAAGTTGCACTCCGGCAACATTTTGAAGGTCGCCGAGGTGGTTCGAGACCTGTGGCGCCGCGACCAGGACAAGGGCCTGTCGGCTGGCGAGAAGCGGATGCTCACCAAGGCGCGCACCATTCTCGTCGAAGAGGTCGCCGTCGCGAACAAGCTCGACAACGAGAAGGCTGAAGCCCGACTGGATGAGATTCTCGCTTCCTGAGATGACCAACCGCAGCGTGCAACCGGTCGCCGCCATCGTGGTGGCGGCCGGTTCTGGTTCAAGGCTCGGCCATGAACTGCCGAAGGCACTCGTCGATGTCGGCGGGGTGCCGATGGTGCGACGATCCGTCGACGTGCTGCGCAGTGCGGGCGTGGGGCAGATCGTCGTCGTGGCCCACCCCGGGTACCTCGACCAATTCCGCGCCGCTCTGCTTGGTGTCGCTGAGCTCACCATTGTGTCCGGCGGCTCGGTGCGGGATGAATCGGTGCGTAACGGACTGGGCGAGGTTGACGCTCCCGTCGTGTTGGTCCACGATGCGGCCCGCCCGCTCGTTCCGGTTCGCGTCGTGGAATCTGTGATGCAGGCGGTGGCCAAGGGCGCTGAGGCGGTCATCCCCGTCGTGCCGGTCATCGACTCCATCCGACGCGTGCTCGACGGCGGCAGCGCCGTCGTTGATCGCGCGGAGCTTCGAGCTGTGCAAACCCCGCAAGGATTCGCCACCGACGTGCTGCGCGCGGGCCATCGCCACGTTCAGGAGCACGGCGTCGCGGTGACCGACGACGCGTCGGCTTGTGAGCTCGTCGGTGTGCCGATTACCTTCGTCGAAGGAGATCGCGAGGCGATGAAAATCACGGAGCCGCTCGACCTCGTGCTGGCGGAGGCGATGTGGCGGGCAAGGAGCTGACCATGCTGGTGGGCATTGGCACCGACGTGCACAAGCTCGTCGAAGGCGCGACGATGCACCTAGCCGGCCTCACATTCCCCGACGAACCGTGCGGCCTCGAGGGGCATTCCGACGGTGATGTCGCCGCGCATGCCATGTGCGACGCGCTGTTCTCCGCCACCGGGCTCGGCGACATGGGCAGCAACTTCGGCACGAGCGAGCCGCAGTGGGCGGGCGCGAGCGGCGTCGAATTCCTCTCCGAGACTGCCAAGCGCGTGCGTGAGGCAGGCTACGAGATCGTCAACATCGCGGTGCAGGTGATTGGCAACCGCCCGAAAATGGCAGGACGGCGCCAGGAGGCACAAGAAGTATTGGGCGCTGCGCTGGGTGCCCGCGTGACGGTGACCGCCACCACCACGGATGGCCTTGGCCTCACAGGGCGCGGTGAAGGAGTGGCCGCAGTGGCCGTCGCGTCAGTTAGTCTGATTACTACAACGACGCCTTGACACGCGGCGCCGTCGCACCACGAAGGTAGGAGGCCTACCATGTCCGGACCTGCGCAACCGGGAATGCCCGGCTTCGTCGCAACCCCCAACGCACCCCGGCCCAACCGCACCCCGTATTTCATCGTGATCGGCGTGCTTGCCATCGCCCTCATCGGGTTGCTGGTCTGGGCGTTCATGCCCACCGACGACGACCCCTCGCCCGAGCCTTCTGCCGAACCAACGTCATCGGCGACGGAGGCACCGTCGGAACCGGAGCCGGAGCCCGAGCCAAGTGACGCTCCCAGCACCGACATGCCCGCGACGGAGGAGCCGCCGACGGACGACCCGAGCGAGCCCACAGAGATGCCCGGCGAAGTCACCGACGGGTACGCCGTCCTGCGCGAGATACTGCCGGAGCAGCTGGAGAATTGGAAGCTCGAGGTCCAAGAAGCGGCCGGGGAGTCGCAGCCTGTGTACAAAGACGGCGACAGGCGGATCAGCTTCGTTCCGATGGGCGACAGCGTGAGCCCGGAGGAGATGGGTGAGGGTGAGCAAGACCTGCAGAAATTCGACGGCGGTGCCTGCTATCTGAACCCGAACTCGACGGGCGAAACGAAGATGATTACGTGTGCCATCGCGCCGAAGGCTGCGCAGGGACAAACGTTCCTCATGTCGAGTCGATACGCCGAAATCGACGAGATGGTGCACCTGGCGAAAGCTATTATCGCCATTTAAAGGTAGCGATCAGCATATGTACGGGCCCCGATGCGGGCCGCTTCTCACAGAAAGAAACGAGTCGAGTAGATGAGCGGACCAGGATACCCAAGTCAGGGAAACCCGCAGAACTACGGAGGGCAGCAGTGGGGCAGCCAGCCTTCCCCGGGTTACCCGCCTGCTGGCCCACAAGGCCAGGGGCAGTGGCAGAACAACCAGAGTGGTGCACCCAACTGGAACGGTGGACAAGGCGCGCCGCAGGGCTGGAACGGCGGGCCTGGTGGCATGCCCCCCGGCGGTATGCCACCGCAAGGGCAGGAACCAGGCGGCAGCCGTGGTCCGGGCGTTGGCATCATCATCGCGATTTCCGTGCTGGTGCTGGCGCTGATCGGGGTCCTGGTGTGGCTGTTCTTCTTCAAGGGCGATGACGGCGGGACAGCGGAACCGAAGCCCGGTGCCTCGTCTTCGAGCGCTGAGACGCCGTCGGAATCCGAGGAGCCGGGCGGTGAGGACACCCCTGGCGGTGAGGAGCCTGGTGGGGACGAGCCTGGTGGGGACGAGCCTGGCGAAGATAACCCCGGTGGAGAAGAACCCGGAGGCGAGCAGCCTGGCGGTGAGCAGCCTGGTGGTGAACAGCCTGGTGGCGAACAGCCCGGTGGCGAACAGCCGGGCGGCCAGCAGCCTGGCGGGGCTGGGGAGCTCACGGCGGAAGATCTGCCCAAGCAAATCGGCGAGTGGCAGCTGAGCGAGTTTGGGCTCACGATGTACACCAAGGGGGCGACGGGCTCGGCCACCATTGCTGTCCTCGACTTTGGTGAAGAGGCAAAAATAATGGACTTCGCCCGCCAGAGTATGCAGAACGTCGACGAGTTCGACGGAGGGTTCTGCGGCGAGGTGGCCAATGGCTCCGAGAAGCTGGAAGCGTGCTACGTCCATCCCGGCAAGAAGCCGAAGTCTGTTGCGTCAGTGTCCGGCTCCAACGCCTCGCGAGCCGAACTCATCGAGGTAAGCAAGGCGATCGCCGCGTACAAGTGATCACCACGGCACAGGCAGCGATAACGTCGGTGGCGCCGGTCCTCCGCTAGGAGGAGCC
>JAEZVO010000063.1 GCA_023443125.1 Actinomycetes bacterium | reverse complement strand
ACGTTTGGGAACGGTGTCACTGGATGAGCTGATGGCTGACTGTGACTTGATCGACTGACGTAGCTTGCTCGGATCAGGGCAGGGGCGTTGAATGCGCTACTCGCGTCAAAGGCAGATTGCTGCATATGAGGCACAACCACTGCAGAGTCCGCGGCAGTGCCCCTTGTCTGCACTACTCTTGATGATGAGGGGAACCAGTAATGAGCTGTGCCCCCGTAGCCAAAGAAGAGAAGGAGATAGCCATGTCCCAGGCGAATGATTTCCCGCCGCCGAACAACCCCAATCCAGGCGGTTACCAGCCGCAGGGCAACTCGTCCGAAAACACCATGGCGATGCTTGCTCACCTGCTCGGTATCGTGACAGCGTTCGTTGGACCGCTGATCCTCTGGCTGGTGAACAAGGACGACCCTCGCAAGGCATTCAGCACTGATCAGGCCAAGGAAGCGCTCAACTTCCAAATCACGGTCGCTATTGGTTATGCCATCTCGGGTGTGCTGGCATTCGTCTTCATCGGCATTATCACCGCATGGATTATCGGTATTCTCGACCTCGTCTTCTGCATCCTCGCTGCGCTTGCAGCGAACAAAGGCGAGGCCTACCGGTACCCGTTTGCTCTGCGCTTGGTGAAGTAACTACACGCTATGTTCGGGAGGGCGCTGGGTAGGAGGCCCAACGCCCTCCCGGGTTATTTCCGCTTGCCTGCGCGGAGTCAGGCAAGATTCAGTGGGCGAGTGCGGTTAGACTGATGCGGACCTATTGACCACATGCAGGAGTTGCACTATGCGGGCTCGTCGCCTTCTCAACCTCGTTTCGCTGTTGTTAGCCGTCGTCTTTATGGCAGCATGTTCGGGCGGCTCAACTGACGGAACTGGTGAGAAACCGGCGAACGAGGCCAAAGCTGTTGAGATCGGCGCCACTGTGGAACCCAACGGCATGGACATGATCACCGTCGACGGTGCCGGAACGCCGTTTGTGCTCCTGTACAACGTGTACGAGACCCTGGTGAAGCTCGGCCCTGACCGCGAGGTGCAGCCGCTGCTTGCCACGGATTGGCATATCTCCGACGACGGACTCAACTACACCTTCCACCTCGACAAGGCAGCTAAGTTCGCCGACGGCACACCCGTCACCGCTGACGCTGTGGTGCACAGTTTTCAGCGCATCATTGACGGTGAGGGCACCCATCAGGTCAAAGCTGATTTTGCCCCTCTCAAGGCGGTGCGCGCGGTGGACACGCAGACCGTCGAGCTTGAACTCGGTACCCGCTCGAACTTCTTTCTCTCGGCGCTCTCATCCACGGGCGGCATCGTCGTCAACCCCGACGCCGACGTGAAATCACTCAACAAGACCCCTGCAGGCTCCGGGCCATACAAACTGGGGAAGTGGGAGCCAGGTTCGCTGGTGCAGCTGGTGCGCAACGAGAACTACTGGGGTACGCCCCCCAACTTCGACGAGGCCAACTTCCGTTTCTACGCAGACCCGAACGCCATGAACACCGCCATGCTCTCGGGCCAGCTGGACATCGTCTCAAACCTCACGGTGCCGCAGGCGCTGGGCCAGTTCTCCGACGAGTCCCGCTTCTCGGTGCTCGAGGGGTACACCGACGGTGAAGTGGTGCTCACCTTCAACCATGAGAACGCTGCGCTTGCGAAGAAGGAAGTACGGCAGGCCATCAACCACGCCATCGATAGGCAGGCTGTCATCGACTCCGCCTGGGGTGGCAAGGGCGCGCTCATCGGTTCGATGGTTCCTCCCACCGAACCTTGGTACGAAGACCTGAGCCAGACCTACCCGTACGATCCCGCAAAGGCGAAGGAACTCCTCGCACAAGCGGGAGAGGCGAGCGGGCTCACCCTGCGTCTACGCGTCCCTACGGTGCCCTACGCCACCGCTGCCGCGCGCTCCATCCAGTCGCAGCTCGCCGACGTCGGTGTCACTGTGAAGATCGAGGAGCTGGAATTCAGCCGGTGGCTGGACCTCGTCTTCACCAAGGGCGATTACGACATGACGATCGTCGCTCACGTCGAGCCGCGCGACCTCAAGATGTATGCCTCCGACAACTACGCCAGCTACTCCAACCCTGAGTTCACGAAGCTCATGGAAGAAGCCGACCAGGGCTCCGACGATGAATTCATCTCCAAGCAGAAGGAGGCCGCTCGGCTGCTGGCCGAGGACGCAGCCGCAGACTGGTTGTTCCTGCTGCCCAACATCATCATCACCAAACCGAGCATTTCCGGCGTTCAGAAAGACCAGATTTCGCTATCGTTCGACGTGACCACAATCGCATCGTCGGAGTGAAAATATGCGCCTGATCCGCAGGCTCGCATGGTTCGCGGGCAGCTTGCTGCTCGCGTCGCTACTGATCTTTGCTGCGACGAATCTCCTCCCTGGCGACATCGCCAACGTCCTCTTGGGGACGAACGCGACGCCTGAAGCCGTTGAAGCGCTGCGCGAGGAACTGGGCCTGAACCGACCCTTCCTCGTGCGGTACGTCGAATGGCTGGGCGGGGTGCTCGTCGGAGATTTCGGCACGTCGATGATCAGCGGTCGATCGGTGACCGCGACGGTGCTCCCCGCGCTGGGCGTGTCGGGATGGCTGGTGGGGCTGGCGACCGTCGGTTCCCTCGTCATTGCACTGCCCGTCGGGGCGTTCGCTGCCGTGAGGCGGCGCCACGTCGACGGCATCACGGTCTCCGCGCTATCCCAGGTTGGGCTCGCGGTGCCTGCATTTTGGGCTGGTATTTGGCTGGTCGTGCTCTTCGCGGTCCGGCTGCAATGGCTACCAGCGGGAGGCTACGTGCCCATCACGCAATCGGTCGGGCAGTGGGCGGAGCACCTAGTGCTCCCGGTAGCGGCCCTATCGATCGTCCAAGCCAGCGTGATGAGCAGGTATGTCCGAAGCGCGGTCATCGAGGTGCTGCACACCGACTACTTCCGCACTGCGCGTGCCGTGGGGTGGGGCAAGCTCGGGGCGCTGTGGCGTCACGGTATGCGTAACATCTCTATCTCGCTGCTGACGGTGATCGGTCTGCAGATCGCGACGTTGCTCGTCGGCGCCATCATCATCGAGCAGGTGTTCGCGCTGCCCGGCCTCGGATCCAAACTGCTGTACGCCGTCACGCAACGCGACCTCGTCGTCGTACAGAGCATCGTGCTGCTGCTGGTGTGGGCGGTGCTGTTGATCAACTTCATCGTCGACGTCACCTACCAAGCCATCGACCCCCGGCTGAAGCGGGAGGCGTGATGCTGCGGAACTCATCGCTGTGGATCGGCGGCGCATGCATCGCGCTGGTGCTCGTCGTCGCAGGCATCGGTTTGGTGTGGACACCGTTCAGCCCGACGGCCAACGGCCCCGAAGCGCTCCTCGGGCCGAGCTGGCCGCACGTGCTGGGCACCGACGCGTACGGCACCGACGTCCTGTCCCGGCTCATGGCAGGCGCGAAAATCGTCATTCTGGTCGGGGGGCTCTCGGTGGTGGGCGCCGCGGTGATCGGCGTGCCTATGGGCGTTGCGGCCGCGATGCTGCCGCGAGGCTGGGGCGAGATTCCCGCGCGCCTAGCCGACGTGCTCTACGGATTCCCCGCGCTGCTGCTCGCAATCCTGTTCGCCGCGGCGCTGGGCGGCTCCACCTGGACGGCCGTGATGGCCATCGGAATCTCAACGATCCCCGCCTTTGTGCGCGTTACCCGAGCCGAGACGTTGCAGGTGATGAGCCAGCCCTACGTCGAAGCCGCCAAGCTCGCAGGCGTTGGCGCGTTCACCGTCGCTTGGCGCCATGTCTGGCCCAACATCGCGCCGGCGGTGTGGGTACAAGCGTCGGTGAGCTTCGGCATCGCGATTCTCTCTGAAGCTGGTCTGTCGTATCTGGGGCTCGGGAGCGGGCCGGACACGCCCACATGGGGCCGGATGCTGCGTGAGGCGCAGAATGACCTGTTCTCGACGCCCATGCTCGCGCTGTGGCCGGGGCTCGCCATCGCCATTGCGACGCTCGGGTTCAACCTGCTTGGCGACGGGTTGCGCGATGTGCTGGATCCGAAGCTCAGGGAGCGCGCATGACACTGGTGGTGAAAGGGCTGACCGTCCGTTTTGGCTCGACGGTGGTCGTCGACGACGTCTCGTTCGAAGTGGGCAGCACCGAGCGGCTGGGCATCATTGGAGCATCCGGCTCTGGAAAATCGGTGACTGCGCTCACGATCACGGGCCTCCTGTCGGAAACCGCGCAGGTGAGTGGCAGCATCCAATGGGATGGCCTCGAGCTCGTCGGTATGCGCGATCGCGACTACCGCAAGCTTCGCGGCTCCGATATCTCGATGGTTTTCCAAGAACCGATGACCGCGCTTGATCCGACGATGCGCGTCGGCCGGCAAATCGCCGAGGCCATCGCGCTCCACGATCAGCGCAGCGGCAAGCGCCGCACCGTCGTCGAGGAACTCGTTCGAGTGGGCTTCACCGAACCTGAGCGCATCGCCGACTCCTACCCGCATCAGCTCTCCGGCGGGCAGCGGCAGCGAACACTGATTGCCATGGCCATCGTCAACAAACCAGGCCTGGTGATATGCGACGAGCCGACGACGGCTCTCGACGTGATCGTGCAGCGCCAGATTCTGCACGTGCTCGATGAGGTACTCACCCAGCGCTCGGCGCTGTTCATCTCGCACGACCTCGCGGTGGTGAAAGAGATCTGCTCGCGGGTGATCGTCATGCAAGACGGCCGCATCGTCGAAGAGGGCCCCATCGATCGCATCATCGAGCGGCCGCAGTGCGAGTACACGGCGCGGTTGATCGCGGCGGCGAGGGGAGAGCTATGACGCTGGTTGAGATCGTCGATGGGGAGGTCACCTATCGCCGACGGGGCACCCCCTTCATCGCGGTACACGGCGTGAATCTCGCCATCGACGCGGGGGAGCGGGTAGGCATCGTCGGGAGGTCCGGGTCGGGGAAGACCACGATTGCTCGGATGCTGCTCGGCTTGGTGCAACCCTCCAGAGGGGAGGTGCGTTTTCGGGGCCGTCCGCTCAGCGAGGGCTTGGATCAGCTTCGCCGCTCGGCCTCGCTGGTGTATCAAGACCCGAACGCGTCGCTGAACTCCCGCATGCGTGTCGGGGCCATCATCGCCGAGCCCCTCCATCGACGCGCTGGGCAAGAGGAACTGGCTCCGTTGATGGAATCGGTGGGCCTCAACCCGGCGTTGACGCGACGGTTTCCCCACCAGCTCTCCGGTGGTCAGCGGCAGCGCGTCGCTATTGCCCGGGCGCTCATCGCGGACCCGGAGTTGCTCGTCGCTGATGAGCCGGTATCCGCGCTGGATGTGCTCGTTCGCGCCCAGGTGCTACAGGTGTTGCACGACGAGGCTCAGGCGAGGAACCTGGCGATGGTGATTATCAGTCATGACCTACCCACCGTCGAGAAGCTGTGCACGCGTGTGGTTGTCGTGACCGAGGGACACATCGTCGAAGAAGGGCCCGTCGAGGCAGTATTCCGGAACCCGGAGCATCCATACACGCGCGAGTTGCTTCGCTCATCCCTCAGCCTCTGAGACGGGGACGCGAGGGGCATTGCTGCACTGAGCTAGCATGCACAGTTGTGAAAGCGCTACTACTCGAGAATATCCACGACGAAGCCCACCGCATCTTGACTGAACGAGGGTTCGAAGTCGACACGCGTCCGAAGGCACTCAGTCCAGACGAACTCGTCGAGGCGCTTCGCGGCGTGCATTATCTCGGTATTCGCTCCACCACCACCGTCACCGACGAGGTCATCGCCAACGCGCCTGACCTGCGCGCCATTGGTGCGTTTTGCATCGGCACGAACCAGATTGATCTCACGGCCGCATCCCGAGCTGGCCTCCCGGTATTCAACGCCCCCTACTCGAACACGCGCTCCGTCGTGGAGCTCGTGATTGGCGAGATCGTCATGCTGGCCCGCCGCCTCGCGGAGAAGAACCAGAATATGCACGCCGGCGTGTGGGAGAAATCCGCGATCGGCTCTCACGAAATCCGTGGGCGCACGCTCGGCATCGTCGGATACGGCAACATCGGCGCCCAGCTGTCCGTGCTGGCCGAGTCGTTCGGCATGCGCGTGCTGTACTACGACATCGCCGATAAGTTGCCACTTGGCAATGCCCGACGCTGTGAGACGCTCGACGAACTCCTCGCCGAATCCGACACCGTGACGCTGCACGTCGATGGCAGGGCGGAAAACACTATGTTCTTCGGCGCTGACGAATTCGCGAAGATGAAGCCCCGCGCCATGTTCTTGAACCTGTGCCGCGGCCATGTCGTCGACCACGAGGCGCTCCACGCGGCCCTTGCCTCCGGACACGTGTCTGGGGCCGCGATCGATGTGTTCCCGCAGGAGCCCAAGAAGCGCAGCACTGAGTTTGAGTCCGTGTTGCGCGGGATGCCGAACGTCATTCTCACGCCACACGTGGGCGGATCGACGCTGGAAGCCCAGGAGAACATTGGGCGCTATGTGGCCGGTAAATTCGCTGATTACGAATTCGAGGGTTCCACGTCGATGTCGGTCAACATGCCCGAGATCGCTACCACGCCGCTGAAGTACCGTCGCATCCTGCACCTGCACCACAACGTCCCGGGCGTGATGGCGGCGTTCAACCGCATTCTTGCGAACAGTGACTTGAACATCGGCGCGCAGTCACTCGCCACAAAGGACGACATCGGCTACGCGGTCACCGACGTTGAGGGCGCGCCGGAAGAGGGCATGATCGAGCAACTCGCAAGCATCGACGGCACCATCAAGGTACGCGTCCTGCCGTAAAACGCGTCAGTTGTTGAGGTAGCCCAACACGGTGTCATGCAGGCGCCCGTTCGTCGCCAGCGCTCCGGGCCCTGCAACGCCGTCCGCGCCGTCGAGATTGGTGAACCTGCCACCAGCTTCGCGAACGATGATGTCGAGTGCCGCCATGTCGTGCAGTTCGAGCTCCGGCTCGCTCGCGATATCGACGGCTCCCTCGGCTACCAGCATGTAGCTCCAGAAGTCGCCGTAGGCGCGGGTGCGCCAGGCGTCGCGCATGAGGTTGACGAAGCCCTGCCCGCGGTGCGACTCCACCCAGCCGTCGAGGGATGAGTACGACAGTGACGCGTCGGTGACGTCTTCGACGTGAGACACGTGGAGCTGCGTCGCGTTGAGAATATTGCGACCGGTGTACGCGCCGCCATCGAGCGACGCCCACCAGCGCCGCCCGATGGCGGGAGCGGAGACGACTCCAGCGACGATTTCGCCGGCGTGCTCGAGTGCGATCAGCGTGGCCCACACGGGGACGCCGCGGAGGAAATTCTTGGTGCCATCGATGGGGTCGACGATCCAACGGCGTTCGCGTTCACCCGTCGAACCCAACTCTTCACCGACGATGCCGTCGCGCGGGCGGCTGCGAGACAGCGTGATGCGGATGGACTCTTCGACGGCGGTGTCCGCGTCCGTCACGGGCGTGTCGTCGGGTTTGTTACGAAACTTCAGATCCGTGGCCTTGAACCGGCTCATCGTAATGGAGTCGGCGTTGTCAGCCATCATGTGGGCGAGTCTGAGGTCGTCATTGAATTGTCCAACCATGCAGTCCAGGCTAGACGAGCGGACGCCCGTCCACGGCCAAGCTGACTGCGAGTCTTCGGAAGCGCGGCTAGAATCATCGATTGTGGCTCACCAAGATCTCGAAATGCGTATTCAGGAGCTCGATCACTCGCTGCAGTCGATCGAGACGGTCGCCGATATTCCGAAGCTGAAGGACGAGATCGCGACGCTCCAAGAGCAGGCAGCAGCCCCCGATCTGTGGGACGACCAGGACAACGCGCAGCGTGTCACGTCGGCGCTGTCGCAGAAAAACTCCGAGCTGGAGCGTCTTGAAGGCCTGCGGAGCCGGCTGGAAGACGCCACCGTGATGCTCGAACTTGCCGAAGAGGAAGCCGACGAGGACACCGAGCACGAAGTCGACGCCGAGCTGCAGCGCCTCAGCAAAGAGATCGAGGCGCTCGAGGTGCGCACGCTGCTGTCCGGTGAGTATGACCCCCGCGACGCGCTGGTCACTATCCGGTCCGAGGCAGGCGGTGTCGATGCCGCTGACTTCGCGGAGATGCTGATGCGCATGTACACGCGCTGGGCGGATCGGCATGGATACACCGTCGAGGTGTATGACACGTCGTATGCGGAAGAGGCGGGTCTGAAGTCGGCGACGTTCGCGGTCAAGGCGCCGTTCGCCTACGGCACACTGTCGGTGGAGCAGGGCACGCACCGGCTCGTGCGCATCTCGCCATTCGACAACCAGGGTCGACGTCAGACGTCGTTTGCGGGCGTCGAGGTGCTCCCCGTCACGGAAGACACCGACCACATCGACATTCCCGAACAAGACATTCGTATCGACGTGTTCCGCTCGTCGGGGCCGGGTGGCCAGTCCGTCAACACCACCGACTCTGCGGTGCGCATCACGCACATTCCCACCGGCATCGTCGTGAGCTGTCAGAACGAGAAGTCGCAGATCCAAAACCGGGCGGCTGCGCTGCGAGTGCTGCAGGCGCGACTGCTGGAGCGTGCGCGCCAGGAGCGCGAGGCCGAGATGAACGCGCTGAAGGGCGATGGCGGCAACTCGTGGGGTGCACAGATGCGCTCGTATGTCATGCATCCCTATCAGATGGTGAAAGACCTCCGCACCGAGCATGAAGAGGGCAACCCTGCTGCTGTGTTCGACGGTGAAATCGACGATTTCATCGATGCGGGTATCCGCTGGCGCAAGCGCACCGAAACCGACGCGTGACGGCGTGTCACGGTCGCGACGATTTTGCTCGGCACTTAGACTCAACTCGACCCACTGAGATTTTCTCAGCTTCCCCTACGCGGTCGGAGTTTGTTGCGTGATCAAATTCGAGGACGTCACCAAGTTCTATCCTGGGCAGGAAAGTGCTGCCCTCAGGAACATCAACCTGGAGATCGAAAAAGGCGAGTTCGTGTTCCTGGTCGGTCAGTCCGGCTCAGGTAAATCCACGTTCCTGCGCCTGATCCTTCGTGAGCACAAGGCATCGAAGGGCAATCTGTACGTCGCAGGCAAGAACCTCTCGACGATGAACCAGTGGCAGGTGCCACAGCTGCGTCGCCAGATGGGGATGGTGTTTCAAGACTTCCGCCTGCTCCCTGGGAAGACGGTCTACGAGAACGTCGCGTTCGCGCTGCAGGTGATCGGCAAATCTGGCAAGCACATTCGCCGGATTGTGCCCGAAACGTTAGAACTCGTCGGCCTCGAGGGTAAGGGCGACAGGCTGGGGGAGGAGCTCTCTGGCGGTGAGCAGCAACGCGTCGCCATCGCGCGGGCCTTCGTGAACCGTCCGAAGATTCTCATCGCCGACGAGCCCACCGGCAACCTTGACCCGGAGACCAGCGTCGGCATCATGAAGTTGCTCGATCGCATTAACCGCACGGAAACCACGGTCATCATGGCCACCCACGACGCATCCATCGTCGATCAGATGCGACGGCGCGTGCTGGAGCTCAAGAGCGGAGAGCTCGTGCGCGATCAGTCCAAGGGTATTTACGGCCAGGCTTAGGAGAACCACACATGAGGCATACGCTTCGCGAAACTTGGTCGGGTCTGCGTCGCAACCTGGCCATGACCATCGCTGTCATCGTCACCGTCGGCGTCTCACTCACACTGTTTGGTGCCGGCCTGCTCACCTCGTCGGAGGTGAGCCTGGTGAAGGGACGGTGGTACGACAAGATCGAAATATCTGTGTTCTTGTGCATCGAAGCCTCCTCGGGCGGTAATTGTGAACCTGGGGTGGGAACGACGGACGCCCAGCGGCAGGCCATTGAGGAGACGCTGAAGGCGAATCCTGAGGTCTCGCAGGTGTTCTACGAGTCGAAGGAAGACGCGTTCGAGGAGTTCAAACGTGTCTACGCGAACTCGCCGATCCTTCCGTCGCGCACCGCGGATCAGATGCAGGACTCCTTCCGTGTGAAGCTGAAGAATCCCGAGAATTACCAGGGCGTGGTGAGCGAGGCCAAGGGTCTGCAGGGCGTGCAGCAAGTGCAGGACCTGCGCAACGTGCTCGACCCGATGTTCAAGGCCCTGTCTGCGGTGCAGTGGGCGACGATCGTCATGTCAATCTTCTTGCTGGTTGCCGCTGCGCTGCAGATTAGTAACACCATCCGTATCGCAGCGTTCACAAGACGACGAGAGATCGGCATCATGCGCCTGGTGGGTGCATCTAACCTCTACATCGTGCTTCCATTCCTGCTGGAATCGCTGATAGCGGGGCTAATCGGCATCCTCATCGCATCGGCCACATTGGCAGTGGGCTACTACTTCATCGTCGTGCAGAACGCACAAACCTTAATCACAGCTTTACCTTGGATTGGGTGGCCCGACCTGTTGAGTGCAATCCTGATCATCGCTGTGGTGGGTATTTCACTCGCCATTATTCCCACGCTGTTTGCTACACGTAAATACGTGCAGGTCTGACGAAAGGAGACCTCATGCGGGTCCTTCCTCCCAAGCCCGTCCGCATGATCGTAAAAACGAGCCTCGCCGTCATGGCGGCGGGTGCCATGTTTGTCTCTGTTGCGCCCCTCGCGTCGGCTGACGAACTCGACGACCAACGCAATCGTGTTCGTCACCAGATCAGCCAGTTGGAGGGTCGTCGCTCTGATCTCTCCGGACAGATCGCCACCCAGCGGGGGGTTGTCTCCGACGCTAACGCAGTGAACGCTCGCGCTATTACTGCACTGCAGCAGGCGGAGGCAGAACTGGCAGATGCGCGCGCCGCGCTGGCCGCTGCCGAGGCGCGGGTGGCCGAGTCGGAGGCGCTCGATAAGCAGCGACAGGAGGAGCTCGAGGCTGCGGAGATCGCGCTTGAGAAGGCTCAGGCCGATGTCGCTGCGGCGCAGGCCGCCTACGACGCGTTGAACAAGCGCATCGATCAGGAAGTGAGCCTCGTGACGCAAAAGCAGGGTCCATTGGTGAACCTGGCGCTGCTGCTCACGGAAGCGGACGCGAATCAGCTCAACCAGCAGGCTCAGTTTGGCGACACGCTGTTCGACGTGTCTGCGCTCGAATTGGATGAAGCCGAGCGGTTGCGTGTGCAGCTCGACCAGGCCCAGGCCCGTGCCGACGCGGCAGAGCGTAAGGCTGCACAGGCACGTCAGGCGGCAGCAGAACAGCTGCAGGAGAGCAAGGCAGCCAAGGAGGAAGCTGCTGGGCTGACCGCACGGGTGGAGGATCTTGTCGCGGAGCGCGACGCGGCTGCTTCCGAGGCAGCATCGGCGCTGCAGCGTGAGGAAGCCATTCAGCAGGACATGGAAGCCGACGCGACGGCCGTCGAGAAGCGTATTCAGGCGCGAATTGCGGAGGCCGGAAAGCTCGATGACCAGATCGCTGAGCGCGACCGTAAGCGTGCGGAGGAAGAGCGCAAGCGGCGTGAAGCGGCAGCGAAGCGTCAGCGCGAAGCCGCTGCCAAGCGCGCGGCGGCGAAGAAGGCTGCCGAACGCGCTGCTGCTGAGAAGGCCGCTGCGTCGAGGAAGAGCGGGTCGGCGTCGAAGCCGAAGACAAGCTCTGGTTCGAACAAGAAGGCAACGAGCTCCCGCAAGTCGAGCCGTTCATCGCAGAAGCGGTCGTCGAGCAGCAGCTCCAGCGGGTTCATGAATCCGGTGCCCGCACGAATCACGTCGCCGTTCGGCATGCGTGTGCATCCAGTCACGGGTGTGTACAAACTGCACGACGGCACCGACTTCGGCGCGGCCTGCGGCACGCCCATGAAGGCCGCATACGACGGCGTCGTCACCGAGCGCTACTACAACCGCGGCTACGGCAACCGGCTCATGATCGATCACGGTAGGATCCGTGGCGTGAACGTGACGACGGGGTACAACCACGCGTCGCGCTACATCGTCGGTGTTGGTCAGCGGGTATCGAAGGGGCAGGTCATCGGCTACGTCGGTACTACCGGGTATTCCACCGGCTGCCACCTGCACCTCATGGTGTGGGAGAACGGCCAGGTGAAGAACCCGATGAGCCGCTGGTTCGGCTGAGTTCTCCTGCCCGGCGCGAGTGAATCTATACTGGCCCAATGCCTAGAGAGACCGGCCAGAAGATGATCGCCCAGAATAAGAAGGCGCGGCACGACTACACCATCGGGGACACCTACGAGGCTGGCCTGGTGCTCACGGGCACTGAGGTCAAGACGCTGCGTCACGGGCGAGCCACGATCGGCGACGCCTACGCCACCATCGAGAATGGCGAGGCGTGGTTGATCAACGCCAATATCCCTGAATACGAGCACCAGTCGTGGCGGGGGAGCCACTCGGCCAGGCGCACCCGCAAGCTGTTGCTCAACGCGAAGGAGATCAAGAAGCTGGCTCGCGCGCTTGAGGGGGCTGGCACGACGCTCGTGCCCCTGCAGATGTACTTCAAGGACGGATACGCCAAGGTGCAGATTGCCGTTGCCACCGGTAAGAAAGACTGGGACAAGCGCCAAACCATCAAGGAGCGGGAGCTCGACAGGGAGGCCCGACGGGCCATGGCCCAGCGAAATCGCTACCGCAGCTGAGACGTGTATCATAGAGAGACAACTCAACAGGGGGCGATCGGTTTCGACTTGGGACGGTAGTCGCAAGGGAAGCGGGCCGAGAAACCATGCTCATCTCGTAAACGATGTATGGAAACTAATAAGTGCCAACAAGAACAGCACTGACTTCGCTCTCGCTGCCTGATCAGCGATCGAAGGGTCAGCCCGAACGAGCCTTCGGTTCGGAATCTGGCCTCATTTAGAGGGCTTGCTGCCTAGCCTGCGTGTCAGGGGCTAGGTGGGACTTCACTGATACTGGGTCTGTTGGCGACGTGCTGATGTGAGTGCCAAGACCAAGAACAACGCCATCATCAGCTGCGCCCGGAGAAGACTTGCCTCACCTTTCAAGGACGCGGGTTCGATTCCCGCCGCCTCCACCGTTATGCCCCTGACGGTTCGCCGACAGGGGCCTTTGCATTGTCAAACGCTGTTTGGGTGAGAGCG
>JAEZVO010000034.1 GCA_023443125.1 Actinomycetes bacterium | reverse complement strand
TGGGGCGGCACCCTCCGTGGCCGGTGGGTCCCCCCACTGCGTTACAGCGCTCTTGGCCTACCGCTGCTCGCTGGCGGTGGCTCCCCACGTCCAGCTGTCAGCGTTCGGGTGCTTGGGGAAGAACTGCTGGATGTCGAAGCCTGCGATGGTGAGCATCAGCTCAGCGAACACGGCGTTGGCCCAGCCGAACCACGGACGTGTGAACACCGACGGATCGTCAACGTGGAAGCTTTCGTGCATGAGGCCGGTGCCTCCCGTGGTGGCCGCCAGGCGCTCAGCGGCAGCGAGGCGCTCGTCGGGCGTGCCCGTCAAACCAGCGACGGCCAGTGCGATCGGCCAGACGTGCTCGTCGGGGGTGTGAGGACTTCCCACACCCTCAGCCTGCGTGCCCGAGAACCAGTACGGGTTCTCGTCGGAAAGCACGAAGCTCCTGGTGCGCTGGTAGACCGCGTCGTCGAGGGTGATCCAACCGGTGAGCGGCAGGCCGAGGAGGCTCGGCAGGTTTGCGTCGTCCATATCGTTGACGCCGCCCAACCCGTCGACCTCATAGGCGAGACGCTCGCCATCCTCCAGTGCACGGGTGCCGTGGCGAAGGATTCCCTCGTCGATTTGCTCAGAGAGAGCTCGTGCCCGACGCGCCAGTTCCTCGTCGCGCCACACTTGCTCGGCGATCTCAGCCAGACCTTGCAGGCCCGCAGAAGCCATGGCGTTGGCGGGGATGAGGTAGCCGTACTCGCAGCGGTCGTCGCTGGGGCGGAAGCCGCTCCACGTCATGCCTGTGTGTGCGACGTCGCCGCCCTTGCCGTCGTTCGGAAGTGTGTCGTGCGCGAATGGGCCTTCGGGGCGGATGAACGTGTACTGCGACTTCGTGGCGTGGTCTTGTTCGCCCTCCCAGACGTCGAGGATGGTGTCGACAGCCTTGCGGAACGTCTCGTCGAGGTGGTCGCTTCGCCCCGACGCCTTCCATAGGGCGTAGCCAAAATGGAGTGGTGCGCACAGCGAGTCCAGTTCGTATTTGCGCTCCCAGATCCAGTCGCCGGGCGTTGGGATGTCGTTCGGATCGCCGTAAGCGCCCGTGGGACCATCGTTGAAGCCGTTGGCGTAAGGATCGATCACAACGTTACGGGCCTGCCGCAGCACGGCGCCGGCAAGTACGTCGTACACATCGGCATCTCGCGCTGCGACGAGGTAGGGCCTCAGCTGTGCAGCGCTGTCACGTAGCCACATCGCGTCGATGTCGCCGGTGATCACAAACACGTCAGGCGAGGCCTTGTCGTACGCCGTCGACCGGCGAACCGCAGTCTGCCAGGAGTTGAGCATGCACTGGCCGAGCAGTTGCCCCGCAGCGCTGTCTGCACCCAGCTTCTCCTCCGCTGCCGTGATCACATCCTTCAGCGCCGACGGGACGGGAATTCCCCCGTTCACTTGTGACTTATCCATGCCCCACCTTCCTTGGTGCCCAATGATGTGTATGATGTGGAAACGTTACCACATCGCATCGGCCGCCCCGACCGCTGCGGATGATGACAGCGAACGTTAACGAGGAGGTTGACATGGGCACAGATGCCCCGACACAACCTAGGGGTGACACAACTGCGCGTGAGCGCAAGCTTGAACGCTCACGACGGCGCCAGCGATTCTGGGGAAGAGATGCGAAGGCAGCCTTTTGGTTCGTCTTGCCTGCATTGATTGGGTTCAGCGTCTTCGTGCTCTATCCCCTCATCGCGGGAGCATATTTGTCACTGACGAAGTTCAACGGAATCGCCGATCCGGTGTTCGTTGGCTTCAAGAACTTCAAGCGTCTGTTCACCGCAGACCCTTCCTTCATCGCGACGTTGAAGGCCACTGGAGGGCTGGTCCTTCTCTACGTTCCCGCGTCAATCTTGCTAGGACTCGCACTCGCACTGTTCTGCAACGTACAGCTTCGCGGAGTGCGCTGGGTGCGAACCATTCTGTACCTGCCGGCCGTGCTTCCCATCGTCGCGACGGTCACACTCTGGAAATTCATTTTCGACCCTCAGGTGGGTTTTGCAAACCAGGTGTTGAGCTGGGTAGGAATTCCCCCAGTTCAGTGGCTGAGCAACCCAACAACTGCCATGCCCAGCGTCGTCATCGTCATGCTGTGGAGCGTCGGCAGCACCATGATTATCCTGTTGGCCGCTCTCCAGGCTGTACCAGCAGAAATTTATGAGGCTGCCCGGGTCGACGGTGCCAGCGCATTCAAACAATTCATCCACGTGACCATTCCAGGCATTGCCCCCATCCTGCTACTGCAGTTCGTGATGCAACTCAACGGAGCGATGCAGACGTTCGTCCAGCCGCAAATCCTCACTGGAGGCGGGCCCGAATGGAAGACGACCACGTTGATGCTGTCTATCTATAATCGCGCCTTCCCGCCACTCGGACGAGTGCCTGAACTCGGTTATGCAACGGCCCAGGTTTGGGTCCTATTCATTCTTATCGTCCTTACCCTCGTGGTTTCCTCACGCTTCGTGAAGATGTGGAGTTACGATGCCCCAGCAAATTGATCCTGTGTTGGCGGAAGTGGCCACGCCCGACCCGTCGGAGAACAAGGAACAGGCGCAACACCAGCGACCAGGCAAGAAACATAGCGCGCGAAACGCTGCATGGTATGCCGTCGCAGCCCTGATCTGCTCCGGCATGATCATGCCCTTGCTGTGGATGATCACCATTGCGTTGAAGAGCCGCACTGGGGTGTTCGAGGTGCCGCCGTCGTTCCTTCCGAAGGAGTGGCAGTGGAGCAACTTCATTGAGGGCCCCAAGCTCATCGGCTTCCCCCGCCTCTTCCTCAACACGACGATTATTACCGTGCTGAGCGTCTTCGGCGGCGTGATGACGTCCATGATGGCTGGATATGCTCTCGCACGCCTGAGGTTCCGCGGCAGGAAAGCCCTGTTTTACATTTTCGTCGGATCAATGCTCCTGCCTGGAGTCATCGGCATTATCCCGCTCTTCCAGCTCTTTCGGAACATCAACTGGTATGACACGTGGCTACCGCTGATCGTTCCCGCGTTCCTGGGCGGAAATCCGCTATTTATTTTCCTAGCACGTCAGTATTTCTTGGCGATCCCTTATTCGATTGATGAAGCTGCAAAAGTGGACGGAGCTGGCCACTTTAGGATTTTCACTCAAGTGATGCTGCCTATGACTAAACCGGCCTGGGTTGCCATGGCAATCCTTGCGTTTCAGGGATCCTGGAATGACTATCTGAACCCGCTCGTGTACATCAACTCGTCTGAAAAATGGACGCTCGCACTCGGAATGTCTTCCTTCGTCTCATCCTTCGCAGGACAGACCCCAGATTGGTCCAAGTACATGGCCACAAACCTTCTATACATGCTTCCACCGCTTATCGTGTTCTTCGTAGCGCAGAAGTACTTCATCCAAGGCCTGACAGCCCTTGGAAATACATCACAAAAGTAAAAGCAGATAAAGAAACCTACCAACACGGAGGAGAAATACAATGAATTACAAACGGTCCTGCAGCGCAGCAGGTGCTCTACTCCTTGCTCTCTCATTGAGCGCCTGCGGCACCGGCGAAGAAGCGCAGAACGGTGGCGGCGAGGGCGACGGTGTCGTCCAGTTCATGACGTGGGAGTCTGCGGAGACGAATCAGCAGCTCGACAAGCTCATCGCTGAAAAGTGGAAGAACGACGACATCAAACTCGAGCGCATCGATGCTCCCGCCGGTGACTACAGCAAGAAGCTGGGTTCGCTGGCTCAGGCCAAGGAACTCCCCGACATCTTCTGGTGTGGCAACGACACCGAACAGCAGTTCTCCCAACTCGGCCTCCTCATCGACTGGACGGATAAATTCGAAAGTGAGTTCTCTGAGGACGATTTCGATGGCCTAGACCGGTGGACTACCGAGAACGGTCTCGGCGGGCTCCCCTCGCTGCGCAACGTCTATGGAGTCTGGTACAACGCAGACCTTTTCAAGGAAGCTGGTGTCGATATCCCCAAGCCAGGCTGGACCTGGGACGACATGTATGACGCCGCAAAGAAGCTCACCGGCGCCGGTGGCTCGAAATACGGTCTCGCTGCGGATTCACTCGTCACTACTGATGGTCCCTACACGATGAGCGTGTACTCGGTGTCTGCGGGCGGTGACCCCTTCGTCGATGATGTCAACAACCCATCGAAGTTCACCATCGACGACAAGTTCCTCGAGGGTGTCACGAAGCTTCGTGACGCAATCAAGGCCGGGTCTGTGACGCCTCCCGACTATGACCAGAGCAATATGGCGAGCCTTTTCGCTTCTGGCAAGCAGCCCATGATGATTGGGGGCCAGTGGCACGCCCAGTCCTTCCTGGCGGACGCGAAGTCGTTCGAGTGGGGGTGGGTGCCCATGCCATCGCAGGGAACTCCCACTGCTACCTACGACTCCATCGGCATGTGCACGCCAAATACCGCTGGCGCGGATGAGACGTTCGAGGCCGTGGCGTTCCTGGAGAAGGAAATCCTCCCCCAGGTGATGGCAGACAGCAAGGTTGCTCCCGTGGCATACGCACCCGGGCGTGAGGGTTACTTGAAGGCCTTGGAAGAGAGCGACATGCCAACAGTGGCTGAAACCGTCAACTACAACGTCGACGCTGAGAAGCTCGTGGGAACCCGTCTCACTACCTCGTACGCGTCGCAGGTCAATGACTTGACCACGGCGACGTACCTGCCTGTGCTCAAGGGACAGCGCCCCGTCGAAGACCTCCAGGGCTACGTGGCTGAGGTCGAGAAGCTGCATCAAGAGCAGTAACCTGCTGGGGGCGTGCCAACCAAATCATGGGACACGCCCCCTTCTTCATATTGAGGTATCACATGGTTAGGCAAAGACCTGTCGCGGGCATTAGTGAATCCCAGCACGACGATGACCGCCCCACCATCCGGGAGGTGGCGCAGCTCGCGCGCGTCAGCCCGTCGACGGTGTCGCGCGCTTTGAACAGTTCGGGTTATGTCGCCCCGGCCACCCGTGAACGAATACTGTCCGCGGTGGCCGAGCTCGGTTTTTTGCGCAACGAGGCTGCGCGGTCGCTTCGTCCGGGGCAGTTCGCGCGTACCGTCGGCATCAAGGTGGGTGACCTGACCAACCCCTTCTACGCCCAGTTCGCTATGGGAGCGGTGAAAGCTGCGCGCCGCGCGGGGTGGGCCGTCATGCTCGGCACCGCCGACGAAGACCCTGCGGAAGAGCACAAGTTCCTCGACTCGCTCCTGAGCCACCGTGTGGCAGGACTCATCACCGTCCCTGATGACGACCACCACCAGTACTTGCTCAACCCAGACGAAACGCTGCGGGTGCCCGTCGTGTTTGTGGACCGTCCCGCAGAAGGACTGCCGGCAGACGAAGTAGTCATCGACAATGAAGGCGGCGCCCGGCTAGCGGTTGAGCAGTTCACGCAGCGCGGGCACCGTCGCATTGCCATCATCATTGCCCCTTCGCACTACACCACGCACCAGCGCTACCTCGGCTACCAGCGCGCACTCGCAGACGCAGGCATCGACGAAGATCCCGCGCTCGTGAAGCAACTCACCGTCGGCTCCTCGGCTGCGGCCGCGCAAGCCATGGATGAACTGCTCGACCTCGACGTACCACCTACCGCCGTATTCACCACGACGAACTTCCTCTCCGAAGGCGCTATCGCAGCACTGACCGCGCGAAACACGTCGATGGCGCTCATCGGCTTCGACGACATCAATCTGGCGGGCCTCCTACCGACGCCGCTTAGCGTCGTGCGCTGTGACGTCGCCGCCATGGGCGAGCTTGCCGTGCAGCTGCTGATCGACCGCGCGAAGGGGTCGACGAAACCGCCGGCCAGACACGTCATGCCCATCGAATATGTTGCCCGAGGCAGTGGAGAATTGCTGCCTGCTTCATAGGATGCTGCTACTGCCCCTTGGAAAGTGTTCCTCATCTCGTAGGATCGTGATAACGATTACACCGAAGAACAAGGAGTGACGAGAGTGACCGAATCGACCACCGCTGGCCCTTGGCAGAACGTCGCGCTGATCCGCTCAACCCGCACACGCTCGATTTCCCCCGAAAACTTCACCGGTGCGCCTGGCGAGGGCGGCAAGGCCACCACCGGCACCGGGGCGGAGGCTTCCCGTGAGCTGGGCGTCGGGTGGAAGGTCTCCCCCAGCATCAAGCTCGATGCCGGCACCACCTTCACCCTCGCCGACATCAGCGGCTCCGGCTGCATCACCAACATCTGGCTCACCACCGACATGCGTAAGATGCGCTCGCTCATCCTCCGCGCGTACTGGGATGGCGACGATGCACCCGCCATCGAGGTGCCCCTCGGCGACTTCTTCTGCCACGGCTGGAACCAGTTCGCCCAAGTCAGCTCGCAGATGATCGCCGTCAACCCGCACGGCGGCTGCAATTCGTACTGGCCGATGCCGTTCCGCAAGGGGGCCCGCTTCACCATCGAAAACCTGAGCGACGAGGACGTGTTCGTCTACTACCAGATCACCTATGAAGAGGGCCCCGTGCCCGAGGAAGCGGCCTACCTGCACGCCCAGTGGCGACGTTCGCAGCCCGTCACCGACGGCCTCCACGTCATGCTGGAAGGCGTCGAGGGCCGAGGGCACTACGCCGGCACCTACATGGCGTGGGGCGTCAACTCCACCGGCTGGTGGGGCGAGGGCGAACTCAAGTTCTACATGGATGATGACAAGGACTACCCCACCATCTGCGGCACCGGCACCGAGGACTACTTCGGCGGCGCATGGAACTTCGACGTGCCCGGCCAGGGCTACACCGCGTTCACTACGCCGTTCCTCGGCATGCCGCAGGTGATCCGCCCCGACGGCCTGTACGAGAGCCAGCAGCGCTTCGGCATGTACCGCTGGCACACGCCCGACCCGATCCGCTTCTCCGAACGCCTCAGCCGTGTCGACGTGCAGACGCTCGGCTGGCGCTCGAAGGGCCGCTACCGTCAGCTGCGCGACGACGTCGCCACCACGGCGTTCTTCTACCTCGACCGCACCTCGACGAACCGACCCGCAGCTCCCACGGCCGATGAGATGGAGCCCTAAGCCGGACGCTTTCCTGCGGATTGCACGACTGAGCGCACACCAGACGCCGATTTTGCCCTGTTCGGGGCGGTTTTCGCCGTCTGGAGTGCGCTCAGTCGCGTCTCGGGTGCTAGGCCACCGTCCTGACATGAGAGACTAGGCCCCGATGCCCGGACCGATTCACCCCCGCCTGCTCCAGCGCGCCGCAGCCACGCGCAGGTACCTCGTCGCGTCTGTGGTGGTCGGTGTGGTCACGGCGCTGTTGGTCACCGCGCAGGCGTGGCTCATCGCCACCGGCATCACGCAGACCTTCGCGTTGCGTCACCTCCCCGACGGATGGCCGCGCCTGCTGCTTCTATTGTCCGTGGTATTCCTCGCCAGGGCAGGGCTGGCCTGGGTGAATGCGTGGCTGTCGCACCGCTCAGCGGCGGCGGTGAAGTCACAGCTGCGGCGAGACATCGTCGCCGCTCACCTGCGCACGCCGGTGGGCGGGGCGCCATCGGCGTCGTTGATGCGGCTCGTCACCCGCGGGCTCGACGATCTCGACGGCTACTTCTCGAAGTACCTCCCCCAGCTCGGCCTCGCCGCCACGGTGCCGTTCATCGTCGGCGCCTTCGTGCTGTGGGCGGATGTGACGTCGGCGATCATCATGGCGATCACGCTGCCGCTCATTCCGCTGTTCATGGCGCTCATCGGGTGGACGACGCAGAAGGCGACGAAACGCTCGTTCGCCATGGCCGACCGGCTCGCCAACCACTTCGCAGACCTCATCGCCGGCCTCCCAACGCTCCAGGCGTTCGCCCGCGCGAAAGCACAGAAACGCGGCGTCGACCTCAGCGAGGAGCGCTACGCCCAGGCGACGATGCGGGTGCTGCGTGTGTCGTTCTTGTCGTCGCTCGCTCTGGAGCTGCTCGCGTCGCTGTCGGTGGCGGTGATCGCGGTCACCATCGGCTTCCGGCTGGTATTCGACGAAGTCAACTTCTTCACCGCGCTGTTCGTGCTCGTGCTCGCACCCGAGGCGTACCTGCCTGTGCGCATGGTCGGCACGCACTTCCACGACTCCGCCGACGGGGTGGCCGCCGCCGACGCGGCCTTCGCCATCATCGACGCCGCCCCCACCCACGACGGCACCGCGCCGGCGCCGCGCTCAGGGGCACTGCGCTTCGACGACGTCACCTTCTCCTACCCAGGCACCGACACTCCCGTGCTCGCCCACTTCAACCTCGAGCTGGGCGAGCAGGAGATCGTCGCGCTGTCCGGCACCTCCGGCGGAGGAAAAACGACGGCGCTCGCGCTGGCGATGGGCTTCCTCACCCCCAGCGAGGGGCGGGTGAGCGTCAGCGACGCTGACCTCGCCCACGTCGACCTCGCGACGTGGCGCGAGCAGGTGGCCTACGTCGCGCAAGACCCGGGGCTGGTGCGAGGCACCGTCGGTGAGAATGTGCGGCTCGGCGCCCCGGAAGCCAGCGACGACGAAATCATCGACGTGCTGCGGCTCGCGGGGGCTGATTTCGGCCTGGACAAGGCCGTCGCTGATGACAGCGAAGGACTCTCGGCGGGTGAGCGCCGACGCGTCGCGCTGGCTCGGGCGCTGCTCCGCATCCGGCATGGGGCCAGGCTGCTGATTCTCGACGAGCCCACCGCCGGGCTCGATTCCGACCGCGAGGCGCACGTCGTCGACGCGGTCCGGGCCTCGGGGGCATCCGCGCTGATCGTCAGCCATCGCCCGGCGGTTTTGCAGGCCGCGGATCGAATCGTCGAGTGGCAAGGGGTGACGCCATGATCCGCTTCATGCGCGACCTCCTACGCGCCGTCCCCGGCGGACGCGCGCGGTTCGCACTCGCCACGTTGCTGGCTGCCGCCGCGTCGGCGTGCTCCGTCGCGCTCATGGGCGTGTCGGCGTGGCTGATTTCCCGCGCGGCGGAGTTCCCGCCCGTGCTCTACCTCCAAGCCGCCGCCGTCGGCGTCAGGGCATTCGGCATCGGGCGCGGCGCGGCGCGCTACGCAGAACGCCTTGTCGGCCACGACGTCGCGCTCCGCGTCGTGGGCGTGCTGCGCTCCCGCACCTACGACAAGCTCTCCCGCACCACCCTCATCGGCCGCCGCCAGGGCGACCTCCTCACCCGCGTCGTGCAGGACATCGCCGCCGTCCAAGACGTGGTGGTCCGCGTCGCGCTGCCTGCGCTGTCGGCGTCGCTGGTGATCGTCGCCACGACGGTGTTGCTGGGCAGCTTCAACCCGCTCAGCGCCGCGGTGCTGTTCGTGACCGCCGTGGTGGCCGGCATCCTGGTGCCCATCCTCGCGCAGCGGATGAGTCACGCCGTCGACCGCGCCGCCGTCGCCACGCGAGGTGAGCTCGCGGATGCGACGAGGGAACTCGCGCTGGTCGGGCCGGACCTCGTGGCGAACAACGCCGAAGCGCGCACCGTCGCCGCGATGCTCGACATCGACGACCGCCTCCGCCAGCAGGAGGCGCGCGGCGCCTGGGTGCGTGGGCTCGCCACAGCCGCGCAAATCGTCGCGGCAGGAATCGCCGTCGTCGCCGCGCTGTGGATTGGTGGCGAGGCGGTGGCCGCGGGCACGCTGAAGCCGCGTCTGCTCGCGGTGCTCGTGCTCACGCCGCTCGCGCTGCACGAGGTGTTCCAGGACTTCACGAAGGCAGCGCAAACCTATACGCGCGCCAAGGCCTCGATCGAGCGGGTGCAGCAGGTGCTCGACGCCGAGCCCGTCGGCACCGGCGACGTGCTCCCCGGCGACGGGGTGAAGGTGCAGCTGCGCGACGTTACCGTCGGTTGGCCGGGCGGCGAGCCTGTGCTCGAGCACCTCAACCTCACCGTTGCGCCTGGCGAGAAGGTGGCGCTGGTCGGGCCGTCGGGCGTGGGCAAGACCACCGTCGCGGCCACGTTCATGGGCCTGATTCCGCCGTTCGCGGGCGAGGTGGAGCGCGCCGGCCGCGTCGGATATCTCGCGCAAGATGCGCACATCTTCGCCACCACCGTCGCGGAGAATGTGCGCATCGGCAATAAGGACGCCACCGACGACGACGTTCGCCTGGCGCTACAGCGGGCGGGATTGCGGCTCGACCCGGAGCGCGTCATCGGCGAGGATGGTTCCACGCTGTCAGCGGGCGAGCGACGGCGCCTCGCACTCGCCCGCGTGCTGGCCGCCGAGCGCGACCTCATCATCCTCGACGAACCCACCGAGCACCTCGACCACGACACCGCAGCGCATCTCATGACCGACGTGTGGGAGGCCGCCGCTGGGCACCCCGTGCTCGTCATCACCCACGACGAGGACGTCATGCGCGCCTGCGACCGCGTCGTGCGGCTGCCCTAGCCTCGACGGCACGAACGTGCCGATACGCCACATCGACGCGGGCACAGCCCACTCGAATCCCCATAATCGGCACGAGCGTGCCTGTTTGCCTTGCATCGCACGGCCACACCCTTCACAATGGGAGAAACCGGCACGTTCGAACCGATAGGAGCACGCATGAGCTTGGGCGCCACCGTGCGCGAGCGTAGAAAGGATCTGCGCCTCACGCAGCAGCAGCTCGCCGACCTCGCCGGCACATCAGAGCGCTTCGTCCGCGCGCTCGAACGCGGCAAACCGACGGTGCAGCTGAACCACCTTGTCGCAGTCCTGGACGCGCTCGGGCTCGAGCTTCGCGCAGAGGTCCGACGATGAGCCTCACCGAAGTCGAGCGCGCAACCGTGCGCAAAGCCGGACACGTCGCAGCCACCCTGACCCGTGACAGCGACGGTGTGACCTTCGCGTATATCGACGGGTACACGGGCCCGCCCGTCGCAACGACGCTCCCTGTGGACGCGCCACCCGTTGTGACCCAGCCAGGGCAGCTTCCAGAATTCTTCACTGGGCTACTCCCCGAGGGCCGCCGGCTCACAGCACTGCGCCAGAGCGTAAAAACCAGTGTTGACGACGAGTTTTCCCTACTGCTGGCGGTCGGCGGCAACACCGTGGGCGATGTCACCGTACTACCGGACGGCACCGATCCCACGCCCATCCCTGCACTCATCAGCGGCGACGAAATCAACTTCGCGGAGCTGAGGGAACGCACCGGCCTCGTGGATCGCACGGGCCTCGCCGGCGCCCAAGACAAGGCCTCGGGTGCCATGATGTTGCTTCCCGTCAAGCTTGGTGGCACGGACGCGATCGTCAAGCTCGATCCCCCTGAGTATCCGCTGGCTACGGTCAACGAGCACTTCTTTCTGAAGCTTGCCCGTGGCCTGCGGCAGCCCGTCGCGCGC